>NZ_JBVHVE010000013.1:0-291458 GCF_055564995.1 Streptomyces sp. NPDC028907 | reverse complement strand
AGTCGTGCAGGTCGGCGGCGATGGCCAGGCGCTCCGCGCGCCGGGTCTCGCTGACGGCGACCGTACGCCGGTAGTCCAGCGAGCGCAGATAGCCCGCGAGCCCGGCGAAGGCGCCGACCAGCAGCAGACCGACCGTCTCCAGGCCCAGCACGTCACTGCTCAGCGTCACGTCGCCGCGCACCGGGAGGGCGAGCAGCGCGCCCGCGTCGAGGATCCCGCAGACCACGGCCGCACGCGGCGGGCAGTGCCGTACCGCGACGAACAGCAGGCACAGCAGGATCAGGACCTCGCCCGGGCCGAACACGACCTCCGGGTAGACCAGCAGCGAGGCGGCGGTGACCAGGAACGAGAGGAGAGCGGGCACGGATGTGCGCACCTGCGGCGTCAGCCACTCGGGCCGCCGTCCGGCCGGCCACAGCACGGCGGCCAGCCCGACGAGCACCAGAGCCAGGGTCTGCCAGACGGGGCTCGCCGTCGGCAGGACGCTCGCGCCGTCGTTGCCCGCGTAGAGAACGACGTCGACGACGCCCGCGGCGAGCAGCAGACCGACGGCGAAGCCACGGGCACAGCCCCGGCCGGAAACAGACCTCATGCCGACGACGGTAGGTCACGCACCCGGCAGCGGAATCGGCCGAACGGCCGAGGGGCCGGTCGCTGACGTCGGCCGACGCCGACCTTATGGCCGAGGCGCACGCCCGGGCGCCCGGGCGAGGGTGGAGCCGCACCCTCACCACGGACACCAGGACATCAGGAGTACGCGATGCAGCGCAGCAAGTTCCTCGTCGGCGTCGTCGGCGGTGCGACCGCCGTGGTCGCGCTGGGCGGGCTCGGCACCTATCTCCTCGCCGGCACCGAGTCGACCAGCCGTCTGGACGAGTACAGCACCACGTCGGTGGGCGGACACAAGGCGCTCGCGGCGAACGTCGTCGCGGGCCGTACCGAGAGCAGGTACCACCCGCTGCCCTGGGTCGGCGACAAGGTCTCCGGCGTCAGCTGCCCGACCGGCCTGAAGGCCGTGACCGGCGCGAGCATCACCTGCACCGGCAAGAAGGGCGACGGCGGGACCGTCCGCATCCCCGTCCGCGTGACCAAGGCCGACACCAAGAGCGTCACCTGGAAGTTCGAGCGCTGAGAAGGGTCACGACACGTCATGAGCACCATGGCGTGGAGGTCGGCGAGCGCGACTCGCTGGCGATCACGGGCCCGTCCGGATCCGGCAAGTCCACCTTGCTGCACACCCTCGCCGGGATCATCCGGCCCGACGGCGGCCAGGTGCTGTTGCGCGGCGAGCGCATCGACAAGCTGGACTGAGGCGGCACCGGCCCCGGGCCGGCGAAGGCCGTCTTGACTACTCCGATAACATGATCGAACTAATGATCGCCTGGAAAAGTCCATATTCGGCCCATACTTAGCAAATTGACTAAATAATTGATATCCATAAAAACGCGGGTATTTTCGCGAACAAAGGTCGTCCTCTGGACCGCGGCCGCTGTCGTGGCCCTCGGGTTCCTCATCGCACTGGAGATCGCGGCACGTCACTATGGCCTGCCGGGGCCGATCACCACTCAGGCGCGAGAGGTGATATTCCCGCCGAAATCAGGATTCCTGCTCTACGCCAGCATGGCTCTGACGATGGTGGTGCTCACCTGGCGGCAGCGGATGGTCGCGCTGGGCACCGCGATCGGAATCGACCTCGTCATCCTGCTGGCGCGGTGGGTTCTCGACATCAAGGTCACCGACGGACACCCCTTCGGCAACGGCGCGCTGTTGGTGATGCTGGGGTGTGCGGTGATCGCCGTCACACGCCGCACGGGCCCTGAACGGATCCTGCTGCTGAAGGGCGTCGGCCTCGGCCTGCTGCTGGTGGCCGGCCGCAAGACGGGCGACGCCTGGCTGCTGATCACCTCGAAGACCCGGCCGACGGTGCTCGACCAGTACCTGGTGACCGCCGATCACGCCCTGGGCGACCCGTCGTGGCTGGTGGGCCGGATCGTCAGGGCCACCGGACCGATCGGCCCCCACGTCCTCGACTTCGTCTACGTTCAGCTCGCGGTGGCCGCGGTCGTCATCGCGCTGTACCAGCTGCGGCACGTGGCGGCCGAGCGCCGCTTCCCCGCCCACCATCTGGTGCGCACCTTTCTGGTGATCGGCCTCCTCGGGCCGAGCATCTACATGATCTTCCCGGTGGTCGGACCGGTCTTCGCCTACGGCACCGGCGCGTTCGGAACCGGCGGTGAGCACTGGGCGGTGGCCAACCTGTGGCCGGAGACGGTGCCGCCGCTCAGCGCCCCGCGGTCGATGCCGTACGACGAGATCACCCCACGCAACTGCATGCCCAGCCTGCACACGGCGTGGGCTGTCACGCTCTTCGTCCACTCCCGCACGGGGCCGCGGATCCTGCGCTACGCCGGCACGTTCTGGCTGGTCGCCACGCTCGGCGCGACGCTGGGATTCGGCTACCACTACGGCGTCGACCTCGTGGCCGGCGTGGTGTTCGCGCTCACGATCGAGGCGGCTCTGCGTGCCCAGGCACGTGGCTGGGACCGATCGGGAATCCAGCTGGTCGCCTACGGGACCGCGGTCTTCGCGGCGCTCCTCGCCTCGTACCGCTACCTGCCCCTGGAGATGGCCCAACGGCCCTGGCTGTTCGGGCCGCTTCTCATCCTGGCGATGGTCTCGGTGATCCTCGGTTTCATCCGGACCGTCAAGGTCTGGCAGCCGAAGACGGCCCTCGCACCACGACCGGAGCCGCAGCCCGAACTGGTGTGACGGCCCCAGCGGACCACCCGGCGGGCTCCTGACAGGCGCCCGCCGGGCCCTTGTTCGGGCCCCTGCCTGACTACGGAGATGTCAACTCCCAGCGACTCTGTGTGTTTTGGACGCGCGCTTCTCGTGTCCTGGATCAGCGCTGTACGGACGCTAACCGCCGTTTCGAAACAGTGGCACCACCCACCCCACCAGGGGAAACATCAGAAGGGAAGCGTGCCATGGGCAGTGTCTCGCAACCGCAGCGCCGAGCCGTCCTCACCGGAGGGCTGGTGGCTACCGCGGCCGTGATCACGGGCTGTTCGGCGAAGACGGACAACGGCTCGGCACCGAAGGCGTCGACCGTCGCGGCGGCGTCTTCCTCGCCGTCCGCCGGCGCGGTGCCCGAGACGCCCTCCGCGGCCCTCGCGCGGCTGCTGGACGGCAACAAGCGCTGGGTGAACGGGACGCTCCAGCGCCCCAACCAGAGTCTCGACCGGCGCAAGGCCGTCGCCGCGGAGCAGGACCCGTACGGCGTCGTCGTCTCCTGCATCGACTCCCGGGTGGACCCGGAGCTGTCCTTCGACACCGGGATAGGCGACCTGTTCGTGATACGCACCGGCGGTCAGGTGGTCGCCCCGGTGGTCACCGGCTCCGTCGAGTACGGCCCGCTGACCTCGGGGACCCCGCTGATCGTCGTGCTCGGGCACCAGAGCTGCGGTGCGGTCAAGGCGTCGTACAAGGCGCTGAAGGAGCGCAAGCCGCTGCCGGGCAACCTCCAGTCGATCGTCGAGGCCGTCCGCCCGGCGTACGACGCCATCGCCAAGGCGAAGCACGCCGACCCGGTCGACGCCATGATCCGGGTCCACGCCCAGCAGACGGCTGCGGGCCTGCGCGCCAACCCGTCCCTCGCCCCGCTGGTGAAGAAGGGCGCCTTGGCCGTGGTCAGCGCCTACTACTCCCTGGACACCGGCCGCGTGGAGGTCATCGACGGGGCGCCCGCCGCCTGACCAGCGGAACCTCACCGAGGCGGAGGGCGGCAGCGGGAGCACCAGGGCGAGGCCACCTTCGCCACAGGTCCTGGCCGCCCGCCCCGGGCTCCCGTCCGCAGTCCGCCCCGATCAGCCGCGCTGCCCCCGAAACGTCCGGACCGCCGCCGCGGCTGCCCCGCCCGCCAACACCCCCGCCCCAGCGGCCGCCAGAGCCCGCGCCCGGTGCCCCGGAGGTGTCGGCCGGGCGCCCGGAGCGACACCGTACGCACTGCCCGCCACATCGGACGTGGGCAGCGCCGACGCCAGCAGTTCGGCCAGGTGGACGGCCTCGTGGCCGCCGCTGTCGAGTTCGTGGATCTGGGTGCGGCAGCTGAAGCCGTCGGCGAGGACGACCGTGTCGGCGGCCTCCGCCCGCAGCCGTGGCAGCAGGACGCGTTCCGCGCAGGCGCGGCTGACATCCAGGTGGCCCTGTTCGAAGCCGAAGTTGCCGGCCAGGCCGCAGCAGCCGGAGTCCAGGCGCTCGGCGTCGACCCCGGCCCGGCGCAGCAACTGCTCGTCGGCCTCCCAGCCCAGTACGGCGTGCTGGTGGCAGTGGACCTGGGCCAGCGCGCGGGCCGTGCGGTCGGGTACCCGCGGCGGCTCGTATCCCGGGCTGTGCTCGGTGAGCAACTCCGAGAGCGTGACCGTCCGGTCCGCCAGCCGCCGTACGTCCCGGTCGCCGGGGAACAGCTCACCCGCGTCCGAGCGGAACACGGCCGTACAGCTCGGCTCCAGGCCGACCACCAGGCCGCCGTCGCGCAGATGACCGGCCAGGTGGCGGACCGTACGGGACAGGACGCGTTCGGCGACGCCCAGTTGGCCGGTGGAGATCCACGTCAGCCCGCAGCACAGGGGCTCCGTCGGCATCGTCACCCGCCAGCCCGCGTGCTCCATCAGCTCCACGGCCGCCTGTCCGACGTGCGGATGGAAGAAGTTGGTGAACGTGTCCGGCCAGAGCAGCACCGTGCCGCGCTCGCCGGAACCGGAGGGAGCGCGCGACCCACGGCGGGCGAACCACTTCTGCAACGACTCCCGCGCGAACAGCGGCACTTCCCGGTCCGCCACCCCGGCCACCGCGACCGCCGCCCGGGACAGCGGCGGGGTGTGGGTGAGGGCGTTGACCACCGGGCCGAGCCCGCCCCGCCCCACGGCCTGGGCGACGACCGGCAGCCAGCCCATCGACAGATCGGAGCGGGGCCGCGCCCACGGCCGCCCGGCGTAGTGGTGGGACAGGAACTCCGCCTTGTACGTCGCCATGTCGACATCGGCCGGACAGTCGCTCTTGCACCCCTTGCAGGCCAGGCACAGATCGAGCGCGTCCTTGACCGCCCGCGAACGCCAGCCGTCGCGGATCGCGCTGTCACCGTGCCCGTCGAGCATCTCGAACAGCAACCGTGCCCGGCCCCGCGTGGAGTGCTCCTCCTCCAGCGTGACCTGGTACGACGGGCACATCACCGTGCCGCCCTCGGTCTCGAGACGGCGGCACTTGCCCACGCCCACACACCGGTTGGCGGCCTCCGCGAAGGATCCGCCGTCGTGCGGGAAACGGAAGTGCAGGTCGCGGGGATCGTACGGGGCCCAGTCACCGCCCAGGCGCAGGTTCTCGTCGAGCCGGTACGGCGCCACGACCTTCCCGGGGTTCATCCGGTCGGCCGGGTCGAAGATGCCCTTGAGCCGCCCGAACGCTTCCACGAGCGTCCGCCCGAACATCCGCGGCAGCAGCTCGCCCCGGCTCTGCCCGTCTCCGTGCTCCCCGGAGAAGGACCCGCCGAACTCGACCACCAGATCGGCCGCGCGCTCCATGAAGCGCCGGTAGAGCGCCACCCCGTCCGCGCTGTACAGGTCGAAGGGGATCCGCGTGTGCACACACCCCTGCCCGAAGTGGCCGTACAGGCTGGGGCCGGTGTCGCTCTGGTACCCGAACTCCTCGAACAGGGTGCGCAGCCGCCGCAGATACTCGCCGAGCCGCTCTGGCGGCACCGCCGAGTCCTCCCAGCCCTCCCAGGTGTCCGGCCGGCCGGGGATGTGCGCGGTGGCGCCCAGACCGGCCTCGCGGACCTGCCAGAGCTGCTCCTCGTGGCCGGGGTCGTCCAGGAAGGCGACCTCCGCGTCGTGCTCGGAGTCGTGCAGCGCGTCCAGCATCCGGTGCGCGTGCTCGTCGGCCTCCTCCACGGTGTCGCCGCCGAACTGCACCATCAGGAAGGCGTTCCCCTCGGGCATCTGGTCGATGGCCTGCTCGTTGAGGTGCTTGAGGCGCTCGTCGTAGACGAGGTGACGGTCCACGCCCTCCAGCGCGATCGGCTCGTACGGCAGGATCTCCGGTACGGCGTCCCCGGCGAGCGCGATGTCCCCGAACCCCAGCACCACCAGCGTGCGTTCCTTGACCACCGGCACCAGCTTCAGCTCCGCCCGCAGGACGGTCACCAGTGTCGACTCGCTGCCGACGAGCAGCCCGGCGATGTCGAAGCCGTGCTCGGGCAGGAGCGAGTCGAGGTTGTAGCCGGAGACCCGGCGGGGGATCCGCGGGAAGCGGCGGCGGATCTCGTCGGCGTGGGTGTCGCGCAGGGCGCGCAGCCGCCGGTGGACGGACGCCCGCAGATCGCCGTGCCGCTCGATCTCGGCGTACTCCGCGTCGCTGGTCGGCCCGCACCAGAAGCGGGTGCCGTCGTAGAGCAGCACCTCCAGGCGGGAGATGTTGTCGACGACCTTGCCGTTCGCCTGCGCGGTGGCGCCGCAGGAGTTGTTGCCGATCATGCCGCCGATGGTGCAGTTGGCGTGGGTGGCCGGTTCGGGGCCGAAGCGCAGCCCGGTCGGGGCGAGCCGGCGGTTGAGCTCGTCGAGGACGATCCCCGGCTGGACGACACATGTACGGGCCTCGACGTCGACCGACTCCAGTTCCGTGCAGTACTTCGACCAGTCGATGACGACGGCCGTGTTGGTGCACTGTCCGGCCAGGCTCGTCCCGCCGCCCCGCGACAGCACGGGCGCGTCGTGCTCCCGGGCGACGGCCACCGCCTCCGCGGCCGCCTCGGGGGTGTGCGGCACGACCACGCCGATCGGTGTCTGGCGGTAGTTCGAGGCATCGGTGGAGTACGCGGCCCGGCTCCCGGCGTCGAAACGGACCTCCCCGTCGACGCGCTCCCGCAGCGCGCTCTCCAGGGCGTCCGGGTCGGGCTGGGGCGCCGTTTCGCGCCGTACGACGGGAGCGGGCAGGTCCGAGATGCCCATGGAGCCCTCCTCGGTGTAGGTGCGGGCCCCGCCCGGGTACCCGCGACCGCACCGGCGACTACTCCGGCGTCGCCTCCGCGGCGAAGTCCGGCATCAGCGCGCACATCGCCTCGCGCTGGGTCGGGCCCATGAACCGGGCCAG
The DNA here is from genome assembly GCF_055564995.1 of Streptomyces sp. NPDC028907. Lineage (NCBI taxonomy): Bacteria > Bacillati > Actinomycetota > Actinomycetes > Kitasatosporales > Streptomycetaceae > Streptomyces > Streptomyces sp. NPDC028907. The sequence continues at coordinate 284,312 of NZ_JBVHVE010000013.1, read as the reverse complement.
CGCCGCCTTGACCGTCTCGGCGAGGACCCCGGACGCCTCCTTGAGCAGCCCCCGCGCCTTCTCCGTGAGGGCGACCTCGACGCCCCGCTTGTCGCCGCAGACCGACGTCCGGGTGACCAGTCCGGCGTGCTGGAGGCAGGCGATCTGGTAGGTGAGCCGGGTCTTGGGGCGTCCGAGGAGCTCCGCGATCCGGGTCATGCGCAGCGCCTCCCCGGGGTCCGCGGCGAGCAGGCACAGCACCAGGAACTCGTCGTGCGAGACGTCCAGCCGTTCCTTGACGACGGTGCGCAGCTCCTGCTCCACGGCCCCCGTCGCGGCCAGCATCAGCATCCAGGCGTGCAGCTCTGCGGGCAGGAGTCCGTCGCCGGAGGCGGAGGGGCATGCGGAGTTGTCGGCCATGAATTCGAGTGTAGCTGTTGTTCAAATTTGGAGTATCGGCTAGCGTGGGGTCATCCAAATTTGGACTACCAAGTGTCGTCCGCCATCGTCCTCCCGTCCCCTTGCTCAGGAGTGAAAGACCATGACCGTCGCCGTCGAAACCGGAACCTGGCAGCTCGACCCCGCCACCTCCACCGTCGCCGTCCGGCACAAGACGTTCTGGGGCCTGATGACCGTCAAGGGCACCTTCGCCGCCGTCACCGGCGACGGCGAGGTCCGGCCCGACGGCACCGCCGTGGGCACCATCACCCTGGAGGTCGCCTCCCTGGACACCGGCAACGCCAAGCGCGACGAGCACCTGCGCGGCGCCGACTTCTTCGACGCCGCCAACCACCCCGAGATCACCTTCTCGGCCCACGGCGCCGAGCTGCGCGACGGCGACACCGTGCACGTCGTCGGTCAGCTCACCGTCCGTGGCACAAGCCGCCCCAAGACCTTCACCGCCCGCCTCGTAGGGGCCGACGCCGAGTCCCTGACCCTGGACGCCGAGTTCACCGTGGACCGCGAGCAGTTCGGCATGGGCTGGAACCAGCTCGGCATGATCCGCGGCCTGACCACGGTCGCCGGCACGCTCCGCTTCACCCGGGGGGCCGCAGCCTGACATCGGCGCTCGTCGGCCTCCCGCGGGTCAGTACACGTCCCGGACGTACCGCTTCGACGCCGCCAACTGCTTCACGTACGCCGCAGCCTCGGCCTCGTCCAGCCCGCCGTGCGTGACCGCGATGTCGCGCAGCGCCCGGTCCACGTCCTTGGCCATGCGCGAGGCGTCGCCGCAGACGTAGAAGTGGGCGCCGTCCTGAAGCCAGCGCCACAGCTCGGGGCCGTGCTCGCGCATCCGGTCCTGGACGTACACCTTGTTGCGCTGGTCCCGGGAGAACGCGGTGTCGAGGCGGGCCAGGGCGCCCTCGTCGATCAGCGCGGTCAGCTCGTCCTCGTAGTAGAAGTCGCTGGCCCGGTGCTGCTCGCCGAAGAACAGCCAGTTGGGCGCCCGGTGCCCGAGCACCCGCCGCTCCTGGAGGAAGCCGACGAAGGGCGCGACCCCCGTACCCGGCCCGACCATGACCATCGGCGTCGAGGCGTCCGCGGGCGGGCGGAAGTGCGGGGCGCGCTGTACGAAGACCGGCACCTCGGTGTCCGGTTCGGAGTCGGCGAGGAAGGGCGAGCAGACCCCGCCGCGCGGCCGGCCGTGGAGGTTCTCGTACCGCACGACGGAGACCGTCAGCGAGACGCTGTGCGGGTCGACGAGCGGGCTCGACGAGATGGAGTACAGCCGCGGCTGGAGCTTCCTGAGCACCCCGGCCCACTCCTCGGCGCCCGCCCGCACGGAGTGCTCGGCGATGACGTCCACGGCCTGCCGGCCCCAACTCCACTGCGCCAGACCGTCCTTGTTGTCCGGCCGCAGCAGCCTGCGCAGCTCCCGGTCGTCGCGGACGCGTTCGGCGACGAAGCGCAGCAGATCGGGGGTGATCCGCGTGATGTCGAGGTGCCGGTGCAGCGCCTCCGCGAACGAGGTCCCGCCCACGCCGTCCAGCTCCAGGGCCGTCGCCCCGTCGACGCCGGTCACCGCCAGCCATTCCGCCACCAGCGAGGGCGAGTTGACCGGCCGCACGCCGAGCGCGTCGCCCGCCTCGTACGTCAGCGACGTCCCGCTCGTGTCGAAGGTGAAGCGCCGCACCTCCTTGCCCGCGCCGGCCCGGCTCAGCAGCCGGTTGCCGACCAGACGGGCGGTGGTGGCGGCGGGCTTGCGGCCGGACTTGGGCTTCACGGCGACCGGCGCGGCAGCGGAGACGGTGACAGCAGCGGGTGCGGCGGCGGGTGCCTGCGGGCCGCCGTCCAGTGCCGTGACGACCTGGTCGAGCCACGCGCCGGCGGACGGTTCGTAGTCCGGTTCGCAGTCCGTACGGGGGGCCAGGCGCACCCCGCCCAGTTCGTCCAGCCGTGCGTCGAGCCGCCGCCCGTGTCCGCAGAAGTCGTCGTACGACGAGTCACCGAACGCGAGCACGGCGTACCGGACCCCGTCCAGGCGCGGGGCGCCCGCGTCGGACAGAGTGTCCCAGAAGCCGGACCCGTTGTCGGGCGCGTCGCCGTCGCCGAAGGTGCTGGTGATCAGCAGCAGATCGGCACCGGAGGGCAGCGTCCCCGGGTCCGTGTCGTCCATGCCGACCAGGGTCGCCCGGTGCCCGCCGGCCGTGAGCCGCTCGGCGACGGCCCCGGCGAACTCCTCGGCGTGGCCCGTCTGGGACGCCCACAGCACGACGACCTCACGACCGGACCCCGGCACGGCGGCGGCGGGCTCGGTCGCCGACCGTGAGTACATCCCGGCGAGCACGCCGTTGACCCACAGCGCGTGCTCGGGGCTGAAAGGCGCGTCCGGCGGCAGGACGGGGATGCCGGGCGCGCCGGTCTCGATACCGGCGAGGAAGCCGGTCAGATAGAGGCGTTCCTGTGCGGTCAGGACGGGCGGCGGGGCGGGGTCCAGCCCGAACGGGTCCGCGCCCGGGGTGACGGACGTCGGCACGACCACCTCGGCCGGCCGCGCGGCGACCGGCGCCGGCTCGTTGACCTTCGCCAGCGACACGGCGCACACCTTGAACTCCGGCTGGAAGGAGATCGGGTCCACCGCGTCGCTCGTCACCGCGTTGACGCTCAGATACTCCCCGAACAGGTCGTTCCAGTGGAACGGCGCGAACGCGTCCCCGGGCCGCACCCGCTCGGTCACCACGGCCGGCAACACCGCCCGCCCCCGCCGCGAGGCCACCTCCACCCGGTCCCCGTCGGCGATCCCCAGCTCCCGCGCGTCCCGCGGATGCACCTCCACGAACGGCCCCGGGTTCAGCTTGTTGAGCTTGGCGACCTTCCCGGTCTTGGTCAGCGTGTGCCACTGGTGCTGCACCCGCCCGGTGTTCAGTACGAAGGGGTAGTCGTCGTCGGGCATCTCGGCGGCCGGCATGTGCGGCCGGGCATGGAAGGCGGCGCGTCCGCTCGCGGTCGGGAAGCGCAGCCCGCCGTCCGCGTCGACGTACCGGATCGGATTGCGCTGCGGCCCGTCCACCTCGGCGGCCGGCCACTGCACCGGCGTGTCCCGCAGCCGCTCGTACGTCACCCCGCGCAGATCCCAGCCGGTCACCGGGTTCCAGGCCCGCCGTATCTCCTCGAAGACGTCCTCGGCGCTCTCGTACGAGAACCCCTTCTCGTACCCCATCGCGCACGCCACGGCCGCGATGATCCGCCAGTCCGCCATCGCCTCCCCGGGCGGGTCGGTCACGGCCCGGGTCAGCGTCAGATTGCGCTCACTGTTGACGAAGACGCCCTCGCCCTCCGTCCACATCGCGCCCGGCAGCACGACGTCGGCGTACGCGTTGGTCTCGGTCTCCCCGAACACGTCCTGCGTGACGACGAACTCCGCGGCCTCCAGGCCCTCGATGACGGTACGGCGGTTGGCGACCGAGGCGACGGGGTTGGTGCAGATGATCCAGCAGGCCTTGATCTCGCGATCGGCCATCTTCTGGAACATGTCGACGGTGCCCTTGCCGACACCGTCCGCGCGCAGCGTGCCCGGCGGCAGCTCCCACAGCTCCTCGACGAAGTCCCGCTCGGCCTCGACGAGCACGGACCGCTGCCCCGGCAGCCCCGGCCCCATGTACCCCATCTCACGGCCGCCCATGGCGTTCGGCTGCCCGGTGAGCGAGAAGGGACCGGAGCCCGGCCGGCAGATGGCGCCCGTCGCCAGATGCAGGTTGACCAGGGCGTTGGTGTTCCAGGTGCCGTGCGTGGACTGGTTGAGCCCCATCGTCCAGCAGCTCATCCACTCGCCCGCCTCGCCGATCAGCCGGGCGGCCGTACGGAGGTCGTCCTCGGCGAGTCCGGTGAGCTCCGCGACGGCGGCCGGCGCGTAGTCGGCGAGGAAGGCGGGCATCGCCTCCCAGCCCTCGGTGTGGGCGGCGATGAAGTCGGGATCCGTGTGGCCGTTCTCGACGAGCAGGTGCAGGAGGCCGTTGAGGAGCGCGAGGTCGGTGCCCGGCTTGATCTGGAGGAAGAGATCGGCCTTGGCGGCGGTGGCGGTGCGTCGCGGATCGACCACGATGAGCTTGGCACCCGCTTTGACCCGTTCCATCATCCGCAGGAAGAGGATGGGGTGGCAGTCGGCCATGTTCGAACCGGTGACGAGGAAGACGTCGGCCTTGTCGAAGTCCTCGTACGACCCCGGCGGCCCGTCGGCCCCCAGCGACAGCTTGTATCCCGCCCCGGCGCTGGCCATGCACAGCCGCGAGTTCGACTCGATCTGGTTGGTGCGGATGAACCCCTTGGCCAGCTTGTTCGCCAGGTACTGCGCCTCCAGGCTCATCTGCCCGGACACATAGAGGGCGACCGCGTCCGGCCCGTGCTCGTCGATGACCGCGCGGAGCCGGCGGGCCGTCTCGGCGATGGCGTCGGCGGCCGGGGAGGGCACCGGCTCCTCGCCCCGGTCGTCCCTGACCAGCGCGGTGGTCAGCCGCCCGGGCGCCGCGAGCATCTCGGCCGTGGTCGCGCCCTTCGTGCACAGCCGGCCAGCGTTCGCCGGGTGCGCCTTGTCCCCGGATGCCTTCAGCACCGTACGCCGCCCGTCGGGCCCCGCCCCGACGTCCAGCAGTACTCCACAGCCGACCCCGCAGTACGTGCAGACCGTCCGGACCTGAGTCGTGGAGAGGGGAGTCGTGGAGGTGGTCGAGATCACGCGCTGCCCTTCTCCGGCGGTCGGGGTGGTGCGTGAAGCGTACGAATTGCCCGTTACGTCGATGTCACATCCCTTGATCATGAGGAGTTACGTCGGCCACACAGTCGCCGATGGGGCGATGTGAGGGGTGGGCTGGAGCCGTACGGGACGGTTCGGTGCGGTCGCGGACCGTGTCGCTGTTGGGCCGAACGGGTGACTTGGCGTAAGAATTGGCTGGTGCAGGCATGGAAGGCAAATCAACACGGGGGGAGCCGGTGAACAGCCACGACGTCACCGATGAACAGTGGGAGGGGCTCGCCCAGGTCGTGCCGTTGCGTGGACGTGACGCCTGGCCGTCCGCGGTGGACCACCGAGTGCCCCCCGAGGCGGCGACGGAGCCGCGCCGCCGGTTCGTCGTCCTGCGGGTCAACGTGTTCGCGGACGCCCGCGACGTCGCTGAGACGCTGATGGCGGGGATCCCGGTGCTGCTGGATCTGACGGGGGCGGAGACCGAGGTCGCCAAGCGGGTGCTCGACTTCAGCACGGGGGTGGTCTTCGGGCTGGCGAGCGGGATGCACCGGGTGGACCGGAACGTGTTCCTGCTGACGCCGCCCGGGACCGAGGTGAGCGGGTTGATGGAGGGCGCGGGGGTGCCGGGCGCCTGACGGTGCCGGGCGGGGGCATGACCGGGCGGTGCCCGGCGGTCCCTCGATCGTAGGAAGGGCGCGGCGGGGGAACGGTTCGCCTGGGCGGCGGGGGCCTACGGTCCGGACATGGCCGTGCCGTCGTCTGTCTCCCGTGCCGTGTCCGTGCCGCCTCAGGGGCGCCGTGGGGGTGCGACGCCCGGGCTTCGGGCGCGCTCCGCGGACGCCTGTGCGGACAACTCCGTGGGCGAATCCGCAGGCGAATCCGTGGGTCACTCCGCGGGCGACTCCGTGGGCGCCGAGACGTGTCCCGACCGGCCTCGTGTCACCGAGCTGCGGCTGTCGGCCTTCGCCGGCCTCCGGCGGGTCGCTCTGCCGCTCGGGGCGCTGACGTTCCTCGCCGGGCCGAGCGGGTCCGGCAAGACGACCGCGTTACGGGCGTACGAGGCACTGGCCCGGCTGGGTGGCGGTGCCGGGGTGGCAGAGGTGTTCCCCGATCCCGTCGCGTGCGTCCCGGAACGGGCCCGGCCCGACGCTCAGCGGCGGCGTGGCTTCCGTATCGGCTGCACGGTGGACGGGCCCGAGGGGCCGGTGCGGCTCGATGTCGCCGTGCAGGCCGAGCCCGAACTGCGGATCGTGGGGGAGCGGCTGAGCGCGGACGGCGTGGTGCTGCTGGAGACTGCCCTGCGCGATCCGAGCCGGCCCTTTGTGCAGGCCGCCTGGCATACGGCCGGTCAGTCCCCGGTCACGCGGGCGCCCCTGCCGGACGACCGGCTGGCCACCGCCCTGCTGCCGCTGCGGGTGGCCGGAAAGACGGACGGGCAGCGGCGGGTGCTCGCGGCGGCCGAGCAGATGGTCGTGGCGTTGCGGTCGGTCTACGCGTGTGATCCTCGACCGGACCGGATGCGGGCGCCGGTGCCGATCGGGTCCGGGCGGCTGCTCGGGGGCTGCGACAACCTCGCCGAGGTGCTGTGGCGGACCCGCGCCGAGTGCGGGCGGCGGCATGCGCAGTTCGTGGCGGCGGTACGGGCGGGATGCGCGGGGGTGGTGGCCGACGTGATCGGTGAGGTGCTGGGGGACGGGACGGTGCGGGGGACGCTGGACCGGGGCGACGGGGTGCGGACCGAGCTCGGCCGGCTGGGGGACGGGGAGCTGCGGTATCTCGCGCTGGCGTTGGTGCTGCTGACGGGGCCCGGGGTGCTGGAGGTCGATCCGGTGGGCGAGGTGCCCGCGGCCATGCAGACGTTGAGTGTGCTGGTGGACGGATTCGATCGAGGGCTGGATCCGGGGCAGCGGGGGGAGTTGGCGGGGCTCGCGGCGCGGATGTGCGAGCGGGGGCACATCCGGGTGGTGGGGGCCGTGAGTGACGTGGCCGGGGTGGCGGAGGGGGATTCCGTGACGGTGGTACACCTGGAGCGTGACCGAACCTCTTGATGTGGCCGGGCTTCAGCGCAGGCTGGCCGAGTTCGCTGCCGTGCGGGGCTGGCAGCCGTATCACACGCCGAAGAACCTCGTCGCGGCGCTCAGCGTGGAGGCGTCCGAGCTGGTGGAGATCTTCCAGTGGATGACGCCGGAGGAGTCCTCGCGGGTCATGGACGACGCGGAGAGGGCGGGGCGGGTGACCGACGAGGTCGCGGACGTGCTGGCGTATCTGCTGCAGCTGTGCGAGGTGCTCGGGGTCGATCCGCTGGCGGCGCTGGACGCGAAGATCGACCGCAACGAGCGGAGGTTTCCGGCGCCGTAGGGCGTCTGGCGAGAGTGGGGAGGAGTGCGCTCCACTTTCACTCTCTGTGGTTGTTTGAGGGGCTGTAGCTGAAAAGTTGTCCGCAGATTTCCGTCTTCCTCTGGCTTTTCGTCTCAAGGGCCTTCACTCTGGGTAGTGGACAAGGGAGTTCGGGTGGACGCGTGGGCAGCGCGTCGGGACAGACGGGGACTGCGGATGGACGCGGTGCGGCTGATCGTGACGAGCAGGCGGGCGCTGGCGGGGAGCAAGGGCGTTCCGGAGATGATGACCGAGGTGTGGCAGGCGCAGGCCCTGGCTCAGGCGATCGGCAGCCGGCTCGCGGTCTTCGGCCCACCTGAACTGCGGGGCGAGGCGCTGGGGTTGACGGAGCTGGCGGGGCGGGGGTGCGGGGTCCTGGAGACGCCCGATCTGACGGAGGGTGACTTACGGGCCGCCCAGCTCACGGAGTTGGGGGACGCGCGGCAGGCGCTGATGCATCTGGGGAGTCTGTTGGGTGAGGTGGGGATCGCACTGGTCGGGATGGCCAGTGGGGCGGATGACGAGACGACGTACTGGCAGTGCGTGGAAGCGATCGACGCGGCGGACGAGTCCCGGGATCGGGTGCTGGAGATGCTGCGGAGACTTGCGGATCGGGATGAGGTGGTGCCGGAGGCGGGGTGACCTTCGGCGGTTGAGGTGGGGTGCCGGCGGCGGCCCGTTGCGGCTGGGTGGGGGGTCGCGTGGCGCGGTTCGGTGGGTGGTGGGTCGGGGTCGCGCCGGGGGGTGTCCGTCCTCGGTCCGGCGGGCGGGCGTAGGCCAGGAGGTGCCGCGTGTTGACACCGGACTCTGCGGGCGGACACCCCCCGACACGTCCCCTTGCCGCCGTGGGCGACCGCGGCGCCGTGTGGGGAGGGTGTTCTCAGGGCCTGCGGTCGTGGAAGGTGCGGCGCAGGTCGCTCACCCAGGCGTCGGGGTTCTCCCAGGGGATGAAGTGGCCGCCGTGGTCGTGGGCGTTGACGTTGACGTGGTTGAACCAGGCGGCCTGGGGGCCGGTCTTGAAGACCTGGACGCGCTCGTCGGCGGTGTGGACGCCGGGCGGGTTCTCGTACGTGACGAAGGTGAGGCCGACCGGGGCCTGGACGACCGGGGTGCGGTCGTGGGCGGGGGCCCAGGGGTAGCGGTTGGCGTTGGCGTAGTAACGCATCGACGTGGCGATGGAGTTGTTCGCCCAGTAGATCGTGGCGTGGGTGAGCAGGTCGTCCTTGGTGAAGACGGACTCGATGTCGCCGCCGTTGTCGCTCCAGGCGTTCCAGCGCTCCAGCAGCCAGGCGAGCAAGCCGGCGGGGGAGTCGCTCAGCCCGTGGGCCAGCGTGGCGCCGTCGAGCATGTGCACGGCGAGGTGGGACGCCCAGCGGTGGTCCTGGTCGACGATGCGGGCGCGGACGTCGGCGGGGAGGTCGTCGGTGAGGGGGCGGTTCCGGGCGAAGTCCCAGGCACGGGGGCCGGAGAAGAAGTCGAGCGGCAGCCCCGAGCCGATGTGGATGCCGTAGAGCTCGTCGGCGTACTTGTGGCCGAGCTGGCTGGAGACGATCCCGCCGATGTCGCAGCCTGCGGCGGCGTACTTCTCGTACCCCAGGGTCTCGGTCATCAAGGTGTGCCAGAGGTCGGAGACCTTCCAGAAGTTGACGTCCGGAAAGCCGGTGAGCGGGCCGGGGAAGCCGAAGCCCGGCAGGGACGGCACGATGACGTCGAAGGCGTCGGTCGGGTCACCGCCGAACGCGGCCGGGTCGGCGAGCGGATCGATCACCTTCGACCAGTGCCAGAACGTCCATGGCCAGCCGTGGGTGAGGATCAACGGGATCGGGCGGGGGCCGCGTCCCGGCTTGCGCATGAAGTGCACCGGGACCCCGGCGACGCTCACCTGGTAGTGCGCGTAGGCATTGATGTCGGCCTCGGCCTTGCGCCAGTCGTAGCCGTCCCGCCAGTGGGCGACCAGCTCACGCAGATAGCCGGCCGGGACGCCGTAGGACCAGTCCCCGTTCCCCTCGTCCAGCGGTGGGCGGGTCAGCGCGAGACGGGTGCGCAGGTCGTCGAGGACCTGGTCGGACACATGGATCGGGGTGGGCTCCAGGGGAAAGGCGTGCGGGGTGGTCATGGCGTGGTTCAACCCTCCATCAGCGACTCCGACGACGCGACCATTCCACATGGGGCCACGGCGCCGGCCCACTTCCAGTCCGTCCGGCGTCTGGGGACGAGGCCGTCCCGAGCCCCCACCCACCCGCAGGGCGCTACGCCGCCCCAGGCACTTCCAGCCCGTCCGGCGTTCGAGGACGAGGCCGTTCAGGCCGATGGGGGTCCAGGGGGCGGAGCCCCTGGTGGGGTCGAAGGGGCGGAGCCCCTGGGGATGGGACGGGTAGGGGCGGCGGGGGCGAGGGACGTCCCGCGTGTCAGCCCGCGTCGCCGTCCTGCCGTGAGGCCCCCGTCGACTGAAGGTCCGCGTCCAGGGCCGACAGGTCCGCGTTCAGGGCAGCCATCAGCTCCTCCATCTGCTGCAGCAGTCCCTTGGGCTGACCGGCACCGGTGGTGTGCTGTGGTGCGAGTTCCTCGGACATGACGGCCTCCTCGGCCTCCGGCCCCCCCAATGACAGCGGGCCGACACGGTGACGCCCCGGCGGTCGGAAGGACGGGGGCGGGCGCCGGGCGGTCCGGCTCCGTTCGAGCCAACGATCACCCTCGGGGCCGGTCACTGGCCCTGGCAGCGGCCGGCACGGGCGTTGACGGAATTCACCCGACCGTGGACGCGAGGGGCAGGGAGCCCCGTGCGGTTGACGGCTGTCGAGGCGTGCAGGATGGAGGCATGGATCTTCGCATCTTCACCGAGCCCCAGCAGGGGGCCACCTACGACACCCTTCTCACCGTGGCGAAGGCCTCGGAGGATCTTGGGTTCGATGCCTTCTTCCGGTCCGACCACTATTTGAAGATGGGCTCCGGCGACGGGCTTCCCGGACCCACCGACGCCTGGATCACGCTTGCCGGCCTCGCACGGGAGACCAATCGGATTCGGCTCGGCACCCTGATGACCGCCGGCACGTTCCGGCTGCCCGGAGTGCTCGCCATCCAGGTCGCCCAGATCGACCAGATGTCCGGCGGCCGTGTCGAACTCGGCCTGGGCGCCGGATGGTTCGAGGAGGAGCACAAGGCGTACGGCATCCCGTTCCCGAAGGAGAAGTTCGGGCGGCTGGAGGAACAGCTCGCCATCGTCACGGGGCTCTGGGAGACGCGGGTCGGGGAGACCTTCGACTTCAAGGGCGAGCATTACACGCTCAGCGACTCGCCCGCCCTGCCCAAGCCCGCGCAGGACAAGATCCCCGTGCTCATCGGCGGCCACGGCGCCACCCGCACCCCGCGCCTGGCCGGCCGCTACGCCGACGAGTTCAACATGCCGTTCGCCTCGGTCGAGGACAGCGAGCGGCAGTTCGGTCGGGTGCGTGCCGCGGCGGAGGCGGCGGGGCGCAAGGGCGACGACCTCGTCTACTCCAACGCCCTCGTGGTGTGCGTGGGCAAGGACGAGCAGGCGGTCGCCCGTCGTGCCGCCGCCATCGGGCGTGAGGTCGACGAGCTGAGGCGCAACGGGCTGGCCGGCTCCCCGGACGAGGTCGTCGAGAAGATCGGCCGGTACCAGGAGATCGGGTCGCAGCGGATCTACCTCCAGGTCCTCGACCTGGATGACCTGGACCACCTGGAGCTGATCTCCTCGCAGGTGCAGTCGCAGCTGTCGTAGGGCTGACTCGGCGGAGTTCGTGGTGCCGTCCGGCGGATCGGGCCGTTCCCGGTGCGATCCGCCGGACGCGGGCCTGTCATGGTTTACGGGCGACGCCCACGTAGAGCGGTATGTCGTCGCTCCCGGGCTGCTCGCCCAGCTCCGGGTGCCAGTTCGCGGCGAGCACCACGCCGGGGGCCAGCAGGTCGAGCCCCGCGAAGAAGGCGGCGAAGGCTTCGTGCGAGCGCACCTGGGCCGGGGTGCCGCCTCTGCGGTAGACCTCGACGACGCGCTCCCAGGTCTCCGGGTCGAAGTCCCCGGTCGCGTGCGACAGCGTCACATGGCTCCCGGGTGCGAGCGGCTCGATCAACTCGCCGACGATCCGCGCCGGTTCGTCCTCGTCCGGTACCAGGTGCAGGAGCGCCACCAGGGACAGCGCGATCGGCTGGGTGAAGTCGAGGGTTCGGCGTGCCTGCTCGAGGATCTTTCCCGGCTCCCGTACGTCGCCGTGGACGTAAGCCGTCCTTCCCTCGGGTGTGCTGTGCAGCAGGGCCTCGGCGTGCCGCAGGACGATCGGGTCGTTGTCGGCGTACACCACGCGGGCGTCCGGGGTGATCCCCTGCACGATCTGGTGGAGGTTCGGCTCGGTCGGGATGCCGGTTCCTATGTCGAGGAACTGGCGTACGCCTCGCTCGGCCAGCAGTCGGGAGGCGCGGTGCATGAACCGGCGGTTGGTCCGCGCCATGTCCCGTACGTCAGGGAAGAGGGAGACCACCTGCTCGGCCGCCTCCACGTCGACCGGGTAGTTGTCCTTCCCGCCGAGGAAGTAGTCGTACATGCGGGCAGAGTGGGGCTTGCTGGTGTCCAGCCGTAACCCGGTGTCTGTCATGGGGGCCTCCGCTTCATACGTGGGCGCTCAGGCGTACGCCGTTCGAACGCCCGGACGTTCGGGAGGCTAGCGAAAATTCCCCAGTGGTGTGCTCGCCCGCTCTGTACGGTGGGCGTATCCGCAGTTCAGACCACTACTAAGGCCACCCACTGTGTTCCTGACCATCACCACCACCGGCACTCCGGAGCGTCCGGCCACCGATCTCGGCTTCCTGCTGCACAAGCATCCCGAGAAATCGCAGGCCTTCTCCACCTCCTACGGCAAGGCGCACGTCCTCTACCCGGAGGCGGACGCCGAGCGCTGCACGGCGGCGCTGCTGCTGGAGGTGGACGCCGTGGCGCTGGTCAGGCGGGGCAAGGGCAAGGGGCGGGGCGGCGCGCCCGACGCGGCGCTCGCGCAGTACGTCAACGACCGGCCGTACGCCGCCTCCTCGCTGCTCGCGGTCGCGCTCAGCAGCGTGTTCTCGAGTGCCATGCGGGGTGTGTGCAACGCACGGCCGGGGCTTGTGGCGCAGCCGCTGCCCCTGCGGATCGAGGTGCCCGCGCTTCCGGCCCGCGGCGGACCCGAACTCGTACGACGGCTCTTCGAACCGCTCGGCTGGGCGGTGACCGCCGAGCCGGTGCCGCTGGACGTGCGGTTCCCCGAGTGGGGTGACTCGCGGTACGTGCGGCTCGTCCTGGAGTCGGAGACGCTGACCCTCGCCGAGGCCCTGCGGCATCTGTACGTCCTGCTGCCGGTCCTCGACGACGCCAAGCACTACTGGGTCGCCTCCGACGAGGTCGACAAGCTGCTGCGGGCCGGTGAGGGCTGGCTGCCGGACCACCCGGAGCAGAAGGTGATCACCAGCCGGTATCTGTCGCGCCGCTGGTCGCTGACCCGGCAGGCGATGGAGCGGCTGGAGCTGGTGCGCCTGGCGGAGGCCGACGACAGCGAGGTCGAGGACATCGACAACGCCGTCGAGGCGGAGGGGGAGACGGAGGAGAAGCCGACCCCGCTCGCCGTGCAGCGGCGGGACGCGATCATCACCGCGCTGAAGGCGTCCGGTGCCGCGCGCGTGCTCGACCTCGGGTGCGGGCAGGGGCAGTTGGTGCAGGCGCTCCTCAAGGACCCGGCGTTCACCGAGATCGTCGGTGTGGACGTGTCGATGCGGGCGCTGACCATCGCCGGGCGGCGGCTGAAGCTGGACCGGATGGGGGAGCGGCAGGCCTCACGCGTGAAGCTCTTCCAGAGCTCCCTCGCCTACACCGACAAGCGACTGGCGGGCTACGACGCCGCCGTGCTCAGCGAGGTCATCGAGCACCTCGACCTGCCGCGGCTGCCCGCCCTGGAGTACGCGGTGTTCGGCTCCGCCCGACCCCGGACGGTCCTGGTGACCACCCCGAACGTCGAGTACAACGTCCGCTGGGAGTCCCTCCCGGCCGGGCACGTCCGGCACGGCGACCACCGCTTCGAGTGGACCCGCGAGGAGTTCCGGGCGTGGGCGCGGGCGGTGGCCGAACGGCACGGGTACGGCGTGGAGTTCGTGCCCGTCGGCCTCGACGACCCGGAGGTGGGGCCACCCACCCAGATGGCCGTCTTCGAGATGGGCAAGGCCGAGACGGGCGCAGCCACGGAGAAGAACGACGTGAACGAGAAGGAGGCGAAGGCCGCATGAGCGAGAACACCACCCGGGCAACCGAGGGACGTCTCCTGCCCGTCACCGACCTCTCACTCGTCGTGCTCGTCGGCGCCTCCGGCTCCGGCAAGTCCACCTTCGCCCGCCGGCACTTCAAGCCCACCGAGGTCATCTCCTCCGACTTCTGCCGCGGCCTGGTCTCCGACGACGAGAACGACCAGAGCGCGACCCGGGACGCCTTCGACGTCCTGCACTACATCGCGGGCAAGCGCCTGGCCGCCGGCCGTCGTACCGTCGTCGACGCCACCAACGTGCAGCAGGACGCCCGCAAGCAGCTGATCCAGCTGGCGAAGCAGTACGACGTGCTGCCCATCGCCATCGTGCTCGACGTTCCGGAGCCGGTGTGCGCCGAGCGCAACGCGGCCCGTAGCGACCGGGCCGACATGCCGCGCCGCGTCATCCAGCGGCACACCCGCGAGCTGCGCCGCTCGCTCAGGCACCTGGAGCGCGAGGGCTTCCGCAAGGTGCACGTCCTGCGCGGTGTGGAGGACGTCGAGAACGCCACCGTCGTCACCGAGAAGCGCTTCAACGACCTGACCCACCTCACCGGCCCCTTCGACATCGTCGGCGACATCCACGGCTGTGCCTTTGAACTGGAGTCGCTGCTCGGCAAGCTGGGCTACGTCGACGGTGTGCACCCCGACGGCCGGACCGCCGTCTTCGTCGGCGACCTCGTCGACCGCGGTCCGGACAGCCCGGGCGTCCTGCGGCGCGTCATGGCGATGGTCAAGTCCGGCAACGCGCTGTGCGTGCCGGGCAACCACGAGAACAAGTACGGCCGCTACCTCAAGGGACGAGGCGTCCAGCACACCCACGGACTCGCCGAGACCATCGAGCAGATGGAGGGCGAGAGCGAGGAGTTCGTGGCGGAGGTACGGCAGTTCATCGACGGGCTCGTCAGCCACTACGTCCTCGACGGCGGCCGGCTGGTGGTCTGCCACGCCGGTCTGCCGGAGAAGTACCACGGCCGTACGTCGGGGCGGGTGCGCTCGCACGCGCTGTACGGCGACACCACCGGGGAGACCGACGAGTTCGGGCTGCCGGTGCGCTACCCGTGGGCCGAGGACTACCGGGGGCGTGCGGCGGTGGTGTACGGCCACACCCCCGTCCCGGAGGCCACCTGGCTGAACAACACCATCTGCCTGGACACCGGTGCCGTCTTCGGCGGCAAGCTGACCGCGCTGCGCTGGCCGGAGCGGGAACTGGTCGACGTACCGGCCGAGCGGGTCTGGTACGAGCCGGCCAGGCCGCTGCGGACGGAGGCACCGGGCGGGCACGACGGACGGCCGCTCGACCTCGACGACGTGCACGGCCGCAGGGTCGTGGAGACCCGGCACTCCGGCCGGGTGTCGGTCCGTGAGGAGAACGCGGCCGCCGCCCTGGAGGTCATGAGCCGCTTCGCCGTCGACCCGCGCCTGCTGCCGTACCTCCCGCCGACCATGGCGCCCACGGCGACGAGCCACATCGAGGGCTACCTGGAGCACCCGGCGGAGGCCTTCGCGCAGTACGCGGCGGACGGTGTCGAGCGGGTCGTGTGCGAGGAGAAGCACATGGGCTCGCGGGCCGTGGCGCTGGTGTGCCGGGACGCGGAGGTCGCACGCACGCGGTTCGGGGTCGACGGGCCCACCGGCTCGCTGTACACCCGCACCGGGCGCCCCTTCTTCGACGACGAGTCGGTGACGGAGACGATCCTGGACCGGGTCCGGGCCGCGGTCACCGAGGCCGGCCTGTGGGCTGACCTGGAGACGGACTGGCTGCTGCTCGACGCCGAGCTGATGCCATGGTCGCTGAAGGCGCAGGGCCTGCTGCGTTCGCAGTACGCGGCGGTCGGCGCCGCCTCCGGGGCGGTGTTCCCGGGTGCGCTGGCCGCGCTGGAGGGCGCCGCGGCGCGCGGCGTCGACGTGTCGGACCTGCTGGCCCGGCAGCGTGAACGGGCCGCCGACGCCGCCTCGTTCACCGAGGCGTACCGCCGGTACTGCTGGACCACGGACGGCCTGGACGGCGTACGCCTGGCACCGTTCCAGGTCCTCGCTGTCCAGGGCCGCAGCCTCGCCGCCCTTCCGCATGACGAGCAGCTCGCGCTGCTGGACCGGCTGGTGGAGCACGACGGCACGGGTCTCCTGCAGACCACCCGGCGGCTGTACGTCGACACCGGTGACCCGGAGTCGGTGCGGGCCGGTGTCGACTGGTGGCTGGAGATGACCGGCCGGGGCGGCGAGGGCATGGTCGTCAAGCCGCTGGGCGCGGTGGTGCGGAGCGGTGAGGGGCGGTTGGTCCAGCCCGGGATCAAGTGCCGGGGACGCGAGTACCTGCGGATCATCTACGGTCCGGAGTACACGCGGCCGGACAACCTGGCCCGGCTGCGGCAGCGGTTCCTCAACCACAAGCGGTCCCTCGCCATCCGCGAGTACGCCCTCGGCCTGGAGGCCCTCGACCGGCTGGCCGAGGGGGAGCCGCTGTGGCGGGTGCACGAGGCGGTGTTCGGGGTGCTGGCGCTGGAGTCGGAGCCGGTCGACCCCCGGCTGTGACGGTCGGCGGCCGTTCACCGTACGGTCAGCCGACGAGCCGCAGCCGCTCCCGGCACACGCCCACCCGCAGGGTCTGACCCCAGGTCAGCTCCACCGCGTCCGTGTCCATCCCGTCCCCGAACGCGACCAGCCGTTCGGACTCGACGGTGAGGTGGAGGCGGTGCGCGGCGGAGAGTTCCCCGGCCACCAGTGACGTACCGGTGGCCGGGGAGGGCCAGGCCTCCCGTACGAACCACAGCAGGCGTTCCTCGGTCGGGGCGGGCAGCCGCTGCCGCCCGCCCCGCTCCTGCCACACCGACCGGATCCATCCGGTCGCCCCCGTCCCGGTGCCGATCAGCACCCCGGACGAGGCCTGGGCCTCGACGACACCCCCGTCGTCCTCCAGGCCCAGGCGGTATCGGGCCGTCTGGTGGCCGACGGCGCCCAGGTAGATCTCGTTCAGGGCCACCAGCCGCTGGGTGTCGTCGGCGACGGCCTCCACCATGATGAGCTCGTCGCAGCGGACCCCTCCCGACTGTGTGGCCGCGAGCAGCCGGCCGGTGTCCTCGGGGCGATGGCGGACCAGGACGCCCGGGTTGCGGCCGGGGTCGGTGTCGATGCCGAGCACCGGCTGGCCGGCCAGGTACTTGGCCACGTTCGCGACCAGCCCGTCCTGGCCGACCACGACGACCACGTCCTCCGGCGCGAACAGGAAACGGTCCAGGTCGGCCCGCTCCACCCGGGTCTGACGCCAGGTCAGCGGGATCGCCGAGGCAACCCGCGTCAGCGCCTCGCGCGTGCGGCGGTGGCGTTCGGCGACCTCCGTGATGTCGCGCCCCCGGGAGGAGAGGAAGAAGGCGGCCTGGCCGTGGGTGCCGTGCCGGGCCACCAACTCCTCGTACTCCGTGGTGCGATGGACGAGGACGACCCGCGGGGCGAGGCTCACGCCTGCTCCCGCGCACCGAGCCTGGCGAGCAGTCCGGTCAGCACGTCCGGCGACAGCGTCACGCTGTCGATCCGCGGCAGGTTCTCAGCCAGCCGTGTCCCGGTCAGGGCGTGCAGCGTCGCCACGTCCACCTCGGCGTGCACCCGCAGCCATGCCGCCTGGGCCTGTGCCCGGGCTTCACCGACCTCGCGCGCGCCCTCGGCTTCCGCTCCGGCCAGCCGTACGGACCGCTTGGCCTCCGCTTCCGCGAGCCGCACCGTCCGTGCCGCCTCCGCCTCGGCCCGTACGGCGTCGGCGGCCGCGTGCTCCTCGGCCTCCCGGCGCGCGTTCGTGCCCCGCTGGTCGACCAACTGCTCCTCGCGGCGGGCGAGTTCGATCTGGCTGGCGAGTTCGTTCTCGGCGATGGCACGCTCCCGCTCGACGGCGACCGCACGCCGCTCGTACGTCGCCCGGTCCGCCTCCTGCTGGATCTGCTCGCGGGCCGGAGTGCGCAGCGCCCGCTCCACCTCCGGTTCCGGACGCAGCGCCACGACGCGTACGGCGACCACCTCGATGCCGGTCGCCGGGAGCCGGGGCTCGCCGGCCAGGCCAGCCGCGATCCGCTCCCGTACCGCCGTGACGCCGTCGACGAGGGCCGCCGACAGCGGCGTACGGGACAGGACGTCCAGCGCGTGCTGCTGGGCCGTCTCCGTCAGCAGCGTCCCCAGCTGCTCCAGCGGGGTGCCCCGCCACGCGCCCGTGTCCGGGTCGACGGAGAAGTCCAGGCGGGTCGAGGCCAGTGCCGGGTCGCTGACGCGGTAGGTGACCGTCGCCTGGACGGCCACGTCCTGGAAGTCGGACGTACGGGCATGGAAGGTCATCGCCAACTCGCGGTCGTCGACCGGCACTTCGGAGAGCGCGGCGGTCAGTGCCCGGTACCAGAAGCTGAGTCCCGGGCCGTCGTGCAGCAGCTTTCCGCCGCGGTGGTGGCGGATGTGCGCCGTGGGCGCGCCGCGCAGATGGCGCCAGCCGAGGCGCCGGGTGATGTCGGCCATGGGATCCCCTCCACGATTTCTCGTCATGTGGACGATAATCGCGAGCCCGGGTTGTCGTCAAGAGGACGAGAACGAGAGGAGGTCAAGGCGGGCAAGCAGGGGGTGAAGACGGCCCCCGATGGTCAGGATGGAGTCATGGGATTCCATGTCGACTCCGAGGCCGGGCGGCTGCGCCGCGTCATCCTTCACCGGCCCGACCTCGAGCTCAAAAGGCTCACCCCCAGCAACAAGGACGCCCTGCTCTTCGACGACGTGCTGTGGGTGCGCCGGGCCCGCGCCGAGCACGACGGGTTCGCCGACGTCCTGCGTGACCGCGGGGTCACCGTCCACCTCTTCGGCGACCTGCTCACCGAGGCACTGGAGATCCCGGTGGCCCGGAAGCTCGTCCTGGACCGGGTCTTCGACGAGAAGGAGTACGGGGTGCTCGCCACGGACCACCTCCGTGCCGCCTTCGAGAGCCTGCCCTCCGCCGAGCTGGCCGAGGCCCTCGTCGGCGGCATGACCAAACGGGAGTTCCTGGAGGCGCACCCCGAGCCGACCTCCGTGCGCTTCCATGTCATGGAGCTCGACGACTTCCTCCTCGCCCCCCTGCCCAACCACCTCTTCACCCGTGACACCTCCGCCTGGATCTACGACGGTGTCTCCGTCAACGCCATGCGCTGGCCGGCGCGACAGCGCGAGACGGTCCACTTCGAGGCGATCTACCGACACCACCCGCTCTTCCGTGACGAAACGTTCCACGTCTGGTCCGAGGGACAGGCCGACTACCCCTCCACCATCGAAGGCGGGGACGTCCTGGTGATCGGCAACGGCGCCGTCCTCATCGGGATGAGCGAACGGACCACGCCGCAGGCCGTCGAGATGCTCGCCCACAAGCTGTTCGCCGCCGGGTCCGCGCAGACGATCGTGGCCCTCGACATGCCCAAGCGGCGCGCCCTGATGCACCTCGACACCGTGATGACGATGGTCGACGGCGACGTCTTCACCCAGTACGCCGGGCTCGGCATGCTCCGCTCCTACACCATCGAACCCGGCGCCGGCGACAAGGAGCTGAAGGTCACCGACCATCCGCCCGAGCACATGCACCGCGCCATCGCCGCCGCCCTGGGGCTCAGCGAGATCCGCGTCCTGACCGCGACCCAGGACGTCCACGCCGCCGAGCGCGAGCAGTGGGACGACGGCTGCAACGTGCTGGCCGTCGAGCCGGGTGTCGTCGTCGCCTATGAGCGCAACTCCACCACCAACACCCATCTGCGCAAGCAGGGCGTCGAGGTCATCGAGATCCCGGGGAGCGAGCTGGGGCGGGGAAGAGGGGGGCCGCGCTGTATGAGCTGCCCGGTCGAGCGGGAGGCCGTATAGAAATTCTAATGGTCGTATAGACTTCCAGTGTCCCTGTTCTCGTCCCACCCTGGAGCGCCCCCATGGCGACTGTCCCGAGCGCCCTCGCCGGCCGCCACTTCCTCAAGGAGATCGACTTCACCGAGCAGGAGTTCCTCGGGCTGGTCGAACTGGCCGCCGAGCTGAAGGCCGCCAAGAAGGCCGGGGCCGAGACGCAGTACCTGCGGGGCAGGAACATCGCGCTGATCTTCGAGAAGACCTCGACGCGCACGCGCTGCGCGTTCGAGGTCGCGGCCGCCGACCAGGGCGCCTCCACGACGTACCTCGACCCCTCCGGCTCGCAGATCGGCCACAAGGAGTCCGTGAAGGACACCGCGCGCGTGCTGGGGCGGATGTATGACGGGATCGAGTACCGCGGGGACAGCCAGGCGAAGGTGGAGGAGCTGGCCGCGTACGCCGGCGTGCCCGTCTACAACGGCCTGACCGACGACTGGCACCCCACCCAGATGCTGGCCGACGTGCTGACGATGACGGAGCACAGCGAGAGGCCGCTCAAGGAGATCGTCTTCGCCTACCTGGGCGACGCCCGTTTCAACATGGGCAACTCCTACCTCGTCACCGGTGCGCTGCTCGGCATGGACGTGCGTATCGTCGCGCCGGAGGAGTACTGGCCCGGTGACGAGGTCGTGGCCCGGGCCCGCAAGCTCGCGGAGGTCAGCGGCGCCGTCATCACGCTCACCGAGGACGTGGCCGAGGGCGTCCGGGGCGCCGACTTCGTCGCCACCGACGTCTGGGTGTCCATGGGGGAGCCCAAGGAGGTCTGGGACGAGCGGATCGCGGCGCTCGGCTCCTACGCGGTGACCATGGACGTCCTGCGCGCCACCGGCAACCCGGACGTCAAGTTCCTGCACTGTCTGCCCGCCTTCCATGACCTCGGGACGAAGGTCGGGCGCGAGATCTTCGAGAGTCATGGGCTGGAGTCGCTCGAGGTGACGGACGAGGTTTTCGAGTCGGAGCACTCGGTGGTCTTCGATGAGGCGGAGAACCGGATGCACACGATCAAGGCCGTGTTGGTGGCGACGCTGGGCTAGGGCTGCGCCGTAGGCGTGACGGCTGCCTGCCGACTGCCGGTCCGATGTGGCTGGTCGCGCCCGCGCGGCGGTAGCCGCAAATGCACTACGGCCCCGCGCCCCTGGGGCGTTACAGCGGCCGGCGTTGAACCGGTACGGTCGGCAAGCGGAACCAGACCGCCTTGCCCGAGTCCGTCGGTCGGTGGCCGCAGGACGAGCTCAGGGCGCGGATCAGGAGGAGACCGCGGCCGTGCTCCTGCCAGGGGTCGGGATCCTTGCCGCTCGGCTTGGTCAGATGGCCCGGCGGGGACGGGTCCGGGTCGTGGACCTCGACCTGGCAGCCGGAGGGCAGCAGCTCCAGCACGAGTTCTATCGGGCCGGCGCCCGCGGTGTGCTCCACGGCGTTCGCGACCAGTTCCGCCGTGAGCAGCTCCGCGGTGTCGCTGTCGGCGGTGTGCTCCAGCTCGGCCAGCGCCGTACGGACCAGAGCGCGCGCCACGGGCACGGCGGCGGCCGTGTGCGGAAGCGCGATACGCCAGGAGGCGGAGGCTGAGGGGCGATCTTGCAAGGCGGGTCCGTTCATGAGCAGGCTGTCCTGCTTTCAACCTTATGAATGGTACGGCGCCACCCCGCAGAGGCTTCCGAAGGGCACCGTTCGGGACCTTCGGCCCCGACTGAAGGGCGGCTTACCCGGGTGAACGGCCGGCCTCGCGCGGCTGATCCCACCGTTACGCGGGTGTCGACGAGCCGTGACGGATGTGACGGGGCCAGGTCACACCCGAATGGGTTATCGCGCAGTCGTGACGACAGTCAAAGTTGGGTGATAGCTTCGAGGGGTAGAGCTCAGTGATGCAGTGCCCGCCGTCCGCCCGAGGAGGCCGCACGTCATGAGTCCCTTCACCGGCTCCGCCGCCCGCACCTCCGACTGGAAGCATCTGCGGGTCGAGCACGCCGACGGGGTCGCCACCGTCACCCTCGCCCGACCCGAGAAACTCAACGCGCTCACCTTCGGCGCCTACGCCGACCTGCGCGATCTGCTCGCCGAGCTGTCCCGGGAGCGGGCGGTGCGGGCCCTGGTGCTGACCGGCGAGGGCCGCGGCTTCTGCTCCGGCGGCGACGTCGACGAGATCATCGGCGCGACCCTGTCCATGGACACCGCCCAGCTCCTCGACTTCAACCGGATGACCGGGCAGGTCGTCCGGGCGGTACGGGAGTGCCCGTTCCCGGTGATCGCGGCGGTGCACGGGGTGGCGGCGGGCGCGGGTGCCGTACTGGCACTCGCCGCCGACTTCCGGGTCGCCGACCCCACCGCCCGCTTCGCCTTCCTCTTCACCCGGGTCGGCCTGTCGGGCGGCGACATGGGCGCGGCGTATCTGCTGCCGAGGGTCGTGGGCCTCGGCCACGCCACCCGCCTGCTCATGCTGGGCGAACCGGTACGCGCCCCCGAGGCGGAGCGGATCGGCCTGATCAGCGAGATGACGGACGAGGGGAAGGTCGACGAGGCCGCGCAGGCCCTCGCCCGCCGCCTGGCCGAGGGCCCGGCCCTGGCGTACGCCCAGACCAAGGCGTTGCTGACGGCCGAGCTGGACATGCCGCTCGCGGCGGCGGTGGAGATGGACGCCTCGACGCAGGCCCTCCTGATGAACGGCGAGGACTACGCGGAGTTCCACGCGGCCTTCAGGGAGAAGCGCCCGCCGAAGTGGCAGGGGAGGTAGGGCATGCTCTCACCCGAGGGGACCGGGACGCCGCAAGGGGCGCGGAGCGGTGCTGAATCTGCGGCTACCGCCGCGCGGGCGCGACCGGCCCCCACAACCCCGCAGCCGCCAACGGATACCGGCCACCCCCTACGAGTAGCGATCATCGGCGGCGGCCCCGGCGGCCTCTATGCCGCAGCCCTGCTCAAACGCCTCGCCCACGACCGCGAGATCACCGTCTGGGAACGCAACGCCCCCGACGACACCTTCGGCTTCGGAGTAGTCCTCTCCGACGAAACCCTGGGCGGCATCGAACACGCCGACCCCGTCGTCTACGCGGCCCTGCAGCAACACTTCACCCGCTGGGACGACATCGACATCGTCCACCGCAACACCCGCCAGACCTCCGGAGGACACGGCTTCGCCGCCCTCGGCAGAAAACGCCTCCTGGAAATCCTCCACACCCGCTGCCACGAACTCGGCGTAGACCTCCGCTTCCGCACCGAAGCACCACCCCCGGACCGCCTGGCAGAGGCATACGACCTGGTCATCGCCGCTGACGGTGTGCACAGCACCACCCGCGAGGCCTACGCCCATGTGTTCCGCCCACATGTGGCCACCCACCACTGCCGCTACATCTGGCTGGCCGCGGACTTCGCCTTCGACGCCTTCCGCTTCGAGATCGCCGCGACCGAACACGGCGTGATGCAGCTGCACGGCTACCCGTACGCGGCCGACGCCTCCACCGTGATCGTCGAGATGCGCGAAGAGGTCTGGCAGGCCGCCGGGTTCGCGGAGCTCGACGAACAGGAGTCCGTCGAGCGCTGCGCCAAGATCTTCGCGGAAGCGCTCGGCGGACGGCCGCTCAAGTCCAACAAGTCGGCGTGGACGACGTTCCGCACGATCGTCAACGAGCGCTGGTCGCACGGCAACGTCGTCCTGCTCGGCGACGCCGCACACACCGCCCACTTCTCCATCGGCTCCGGCACCAAACTGGCCGTCGAGGACGCCCTCGCGCTCGCGGCCTGCCTGGAGGAGCAGCCCGACGTCGCCGGCGCCCTGAGCGCGTACGAGGCGGAGCGCAAGCCGGTTGTCGCCTCCACGCAGCGTGCCGCCCGCGCCAGCCTGGAGTGGTTCGAGAACCTCGGCCTCTACCTCGACCAGCCGTCCCGCCAGTTCGCCTTCAACCTCCTCACCCGCAGCCGCCGCGTCACCCATGACAACCTGCGCCTGCGTGACGCCCACTTCACCGAGGCCGTGGAGCGGGACTTCGGCTGCCCGCCAGGAACGCCCCCGATGTTCACTCCGTTCCGGCTGCGCGGCCTGACACTGCGCAACCGGGTCGTCGTGTCCCCGATGGACATGTACTCGGCGACGGACGGCGTCCCCGGCGACTTCCACCTCGTCCACCTCGGCGCCCGCGCCCTCGGCGGCGCCGGACTGGTGATGACCGAGATGGTGTGCGTCAGCCCGGAAGGACGGATCACCCCCGGCTGCGCCGGTCTCTACACCGGCAAGCAGGGCGAGTCCTGGCGGCGGATCGTCCAGTTCGTGCACGCCCAGGCACCCGGCACCGCGATCGGCGTGCAGCTCGGCCACAGCGGCCGCAAGGGCTCGACCAAGCTGATGTGGGAGGGCATCGACGAGCCGTTGGAGGACGGCAACTGGCCGCTCGTCGCCGCGTCCCCGATCTCCTACAAGCCGTACAGCCAGACCCCGCGCGAGCTGACCCGCTCCCAACTCACCGACATCCGTGAGCAGTTCACGGCCGCTGCCTGGCGCGCCGCCCGCGCCGGGTTCGACCTCCTCGAACTCCACTGCGCGCACGGCTATCTGCTCTCCGGCTTCCTCTCCCCGCTGACCAACCGCCGCACCGACGCCTACGGAGGCTCGCTGGAGAAACGACTCCGCTTCCCGCTCGAGGTCTTCGACGCCGTACGGGCCGTGTGGCCGGAGGAACGGCCCATGACCGTCCGGATCTCCGCCACCGACTGGGCCGAGGGCGGTACGACCGCCGAGGACGCCGTCGAGATCGCCCGTGCCTTCGCCGCGCACGGCGCCGACGCCGTCGACGTGTCGACCGGGCAGGTCGTGGCCGACGAGCGGCCGGAGTACGGGCGGTCGTACCAGACGCCGTACGCCGACCGGATCCGGCACGCCACCGGCCTCCCGGTGATCGCCGTCGGCGCCATCTCCTCCTGGGACGACGTCAACTCCCTGATCCTGGCGGGCCGTACGGACTTGTGCGCCCTCGCCCGCCCGCACCTCTACGACCCGCACTGGACGCTGCACGCCGCGGCCGAGCAGGGCTACGACGGTCCGGGCGTGGTGTGGCCGGCCCCGTACCGGGCGGGCAGCCGCCGCCCGCAGACGGGGCGCACGGATGCGGCCCGGCCCCGGCTCACGCTGGGGCGGTGAGGAGGGGGGAGGCTGCCCCGAGGCGCTCAGGACGAGTAGCCCCAGACCCTGCACACCGGGCGGAGTGCTTCAGCGACCTCGTCGTCCTTCGGCAGCTCGCGCCCCGGCTGTACGGTGCCGGTGCGGATGTTCTCGCGCCAGTCGCCGAGCCCTCTGATCAGCTCGCCGCTCTTCTTCCTGCCGTAGTCGAGCATGGCCGGCT
This sequence comes from Streptomyces sp. NPDC028907, assembly GCF_055564995.1. Classification (NCBI taxonomy): domain Bacteria; kingdom Bacillati; phylum Actinomycetota; class Actinomycetes; order Kitasatosporales; family Streptomycetaceae; genus Streptomyces; species Streptomyces sp. NPDC028907. The sequence goes on along the minus strand of NZ_JBVHVE010000013.1, from coordinate 259,281 downwards.
CGTACTCCAGCCCCAGGAACGCGCACAGCCGCCGCATCTCCCGCTCGGGGTCGTCGGTGATGTCCTCGTACCGCACGGTGTGGCCCCGGGCGTCGCCGTCGCGAGCTTCCTCGACCGCCTTCACATACGTCAGCACATCGGCCACGGCCTTGTCGTACGGCCGCTTGACGGGGTCGCTCTCGTGCCAGGACCGCGCTATCGACTCGGGATGGCGCAGCAGGAAGACGAACCGGGCGTCGGGCCAGCAGTCCCGAACCCGCCGGAACATGAAGGCGTTGCCGGGAGTCTTCTCCACGATGAAGTCCTTGCCGGACTTCACCAGCTCCCGGTGCATGACCCGGTCCCACAGCAGGTGCTCCAGGTCGCCGCGGTGCAGCCCGAGGGCGCTCATGGCCCGCTCGGAGACCCACGGCCCGCAGTCCACCCCGATCTTGCCGAGGTGCAGCTCGTGCAGGGCATGCAGCCGTGAGTGGGCGCCCAGCATCATCCGCAACAGGGTGGAGCCGGAGCGGACCGAGGAGATGATGAAGACCGGCTGCCGCAGCAGTCGGTCCGTCGGCAGGTCCCCGGCCGACGGACACCGGTACGTCGCCGGCTTCGGCTCGGCGGTCGCCACCGCGGGTCTCGGCCCTGCGGGCTTGGTGGCCCTCCGTACCTGAAGGCCGGTGGTGGAGGTGAGCGCCCGGTTCAAGTTCCGCATGAGAGTCATGCGGCAGCACTCTAGGGGGCAACTCTGAGAAGAGGATGGGAGAAAGGTAGAGGTTGCCTGTCTGGCAGAAATGTGACTCACATCACTCGGGGGAGCTGGGTTCGGGCACGCCCGCGAAGCGGGCTCCCGCGTCGCGCAGCCGCAGCTGCAGCGCCCGGAACACGGCCGCCGAGCGGGCGCCGGGCCAGTCCCCGGGCAGCAGACGCGCCGGCAGCCCGGGGTCGGCGTACGGCAGGTGGCGCCAGGAATCGAGGGCCAGCAGGTAGTCGCGGTAGGCGTCCTCCTCGGGGGTGTCCGCCCGCTGCTCCCAGTCGCGCAGCACACGCGCGTGGCGGTCGAGGAACGCGTCGTGCTCCTTGGCGATCGCGGCCAGGTCCCACCAGCGGGCGACGGCCTGCGCGGTCGGCGCGAAGCCGAGATGCTCGCCGCGAAAGAAGTCGACGTACTCCTCGAGGCGCAGCCGCTGGAGCGTGTGCCGGGCCTCCTCGTAGAGCCGCGCCGGCGCGATCCACACCCCCGGGGCGGCCGTCCCGAAGCCCAGGCCGGCCAGCCGGGAGCGCAGCACGTGCCGCTTCTGCCGCTCCGACTCCGGCACCGAGAACACCGCGAGCACCCAGCCCTCGTCCTCGGGTGGCGCGGTGGCGTAGATGCGCCGGTCGCCGTCGTCGAGCAACTGCCGGGCGTCCGGCGACAGGTCGTACCCCGCCGCGCCCTGCGCCGTACGGGCCGGCAGCAGCAGTCCGCGTCGCTTCAGGCGCGACACCGACGACCGTACGGACGGAGCGTCCACACCGACCGCGGCGAGCAGTCTGATCAGCTCGGCGACCGGCACCGGGCCGGGCATGTGGCGGCCGTAGGCGCCGTAGAGCGTGACGATGAGAGACCGTGGTGCATGCTGGTCGGACACGTTGATCATCTTAGTTCGTGCGGATCACTGCTGGTCGCCCCGCTGGTGGCCGGCGTCGCGCAGCCGGAAGCGCTGGAGTTTGCCGGTCGCGGTGCGCGGCAGCGCCTCCAGGAAGACGATCTCCCGCGGGCACTTGTACGGCGCCAGCTCGGCCTTGACGAACGCCCGCAGCGCCTCCACGTCCCGTCGCGCACCCTCCCTGAGCACCGTGTATGCCACCACGACCTGCCCACGAGCCTCGTCGGGCCGTCCCACCACCGCCGTCTCCAGCACATCGGGGTGGCGCAGCAGGGCCTCCTCGACCTCGGGGCCCGCGATGTTGTAGCCGGCCGAGATGATCATGTCGTCCGCGCGGGCGACATAGCGGAAGTAGCCGTCACTCTCCCGGACGTAGGTGTCACCGGTGATGTTCCAGCCGTCGCGGACGTACTCGCGCTGCCGGGGGTCGGCGAGATAGCGGCAGCCGACCGGCCCGCGCACGGCGAGCAGCCCGGGCTCGCCGTCGGGTACCTCCCGGCCCTCGTGGTCCACCACGCGCGCGTGCCAGCCCGGTACCGGCCGCCCTGTCGTCCCCGGCCGGATGTGTTCGTCCGCCGCCGAGATGAAGATGTGCAGCAGCTCGGTGGCGCCGATGCCGTTGATGATGCGCAGCCCGGTCCGCTCGTGCCAGGCCCGCCAGGTGGCGGCGGGCAGGTTCTCGCCCGCCGAGACACAGCGGCGCAGCGAGGAGATGTCGTGCGAGTCGAGCTCGTCGAGCATCGCGCGGTACGCCGTCGGAGCGGTGAACAGCACGGACACCCGGTGCTCGCCGATCGCGGGCAACAGCTGCTTGGGGCCGGCCTGTTCGAGGAGCAGGGCGCTGGCGCCGGCCCGCATCGGGAAGATGACGAGGCCGCCGAGGCCGAAGGTGAAGCCGAGCGGGGGACTGCCGGTGAAGACATCGCCCACATGTGGTTGGAGCACATGTTCCGAGAAGGTGTCGGCTATCGCGAGCACATCCCGGTGAAAGTGCATACAGCCCTTGGGTCGTCCCGTGGTCCCCGAGGTGAAGGCGATGAGGGCGACGTCGTCGGCCGCCGTGTCGGCGGCGGGGTGCGGGCCGTCGGGCGCGGGGCGGCGCAGGAGGTCGTCGGGCGCGTCGCCGCCGTACGTGGCGAGGCGCAGGCCGGGTATCTCGGCCTTGGCCAGGTCGTCGACGGCCCGGATGTCGCACACCGCGTGCCGCACCTGGGCGATCTCGCAGATGGTCCGCAGCTCGTGCGGCCGCTGCTGGGCCAGCACGGTGACGGCGACCGCGCCCGCCTTCAGCACCGCCAGCCAGCAGGCGGCCAGCCAGGGCGTGGTCGGGCCGCGCAGCAGCACCCGGTTGCCCGGGACGACGCCGAGGTGGGTGGTGAGCACATGTGCGAGCCGGTCGACGCGGGTGCGCAGTGTGCCGTACGTCCATGTGTCGCCGGACGGTGTGTGGAACGCGGGGCGCTCGTCGGGCGGGCCGTCGAGCAATTCGGCGGCGGAGTTGAGCCGATCGGGGTAGCGCAGCCCCGGCAGGTCGAAGTGGAGCTCGGGCCACTGGTCGGGAGGTGGCAGATGCTCGCGGGCGAAGGTGTCGACGTGGGCGGAGCGGTGCAGACCTGCCATGGCGGTTCGCCCCCTTGCCGTGTGGGCTGCCGTGTGGGCTTGGTGCTTCTTGGCGTTCTGGTGGGCTCGCACAGGGAGCGTATCGTGTTGGTGACGACAGTCAATGGTGCGCGATATCGTCGAGGAGGTCCGTCGAGAGGGCCCGTCGCGGACGGCCCCGCAGGGAGGTCGGCAATGCCCGCATTCTCACTCGATCCATCGCAAACCGCATGGTGTGCCGAACTGCGCGCCCTGGCCGCCGAACGGCTGCGCCCGCTCGCGCAGAAGGGCGAGCCCGGACACGTCAACCGCCCCCTCGTCGCCGAGCTCGGCCAACTGGGCCTGCTGAAGCGGCTGTTCACCTCGGGCGCGGTCGACCTGTGCCTGATGCGGGAGTCCCTCGCGTACGCCTGCACGGAGGCCGAGACCGCGCTGGCCCTCCAGGGCCTGGGCGCGTATCCCGTGCACGCGTACGGCACGCCCGCCCAGCGGGAGCGCCGGCTGCCCGGCGTGGTGGAGGGCGAGGCGGTGGCGGCCTTCGCGCTGAGCGAGCCCGGGGCCGGGTCGGACGCGGCGGCCCTGGAACTCGCCGCCGAGCCCGACGGCCCCGCCCGCTGGCGGCTCACCGGCGAGAAGTGCTGGATCTCCAACGCCCCCGAGGCCGACTTCTACACCGTGTTCGCCCGCACCACCCCCGGCGCCGGCGCCCGCGGTGTCACCGCCTTCCTGGTCCCCGCGGACCGTCCCGGCCTCACCGGCGCGGGCCTCGACATGCTGTCCCCGCACCCCATCGGCAGCCTCACCTTCGATGCCGTCCCGGTCACCGCCGACGACGTGCTGGGCGAGCCCGACCGCGGTTTCCGGGTCGCGATGGGCACCCTCAACCTCTTCCGGCCCAGCGTCGGCGCCTTCGCCGTCGGCATGGCCCAGGCCGCCCTGGACGCCACCGTCGCGCACACCGCCCGACGGGACGCGTTCGGCGGCAAGTTGAAGGACCTGCAGACGGTCGCCCACCAGGTCGCCGAGATGGCCCTGCGCACGGAGGCGGCCCGTCTCATGGTGTACGCGGCGGCGACGGCGTACGACGAGGAGGCACCGGACGTGCCCCGGCGGGCCGCGATGGCGAAGCTGCTCGCGACGGAGACCGCGCAGTACGTCGTCGACAGGGCCGTCCAGCTGCACGGCGCCCGCGCCCTGCGCCGCGGCCATCTGCTCGAACACCTCTACCGCGAGGTGCGCGCCCCGCGCGTCTACGAGGGCGCCAGCGAGGTGCAACGCGGCATCATCGCAAAGGAGTTGTACGCGAGCATGGAGGCCGGCCAGTGAGTACCGAGCGCGTCAACCCGCCCGATCTGTCCCCGCCCACCGGCTTCTCCCACGCGGTCGTCGCCACCGGCTCACGGGTCGTCTTCCTGGCCGGGCAGACCGCGCTCGACGCCGACGGCAAGGTGGTCGGGGAGACGCTGCCGGAGCAGTTCGAGCAGGCGCTCGCGAACCTGTTGGCCGCGCTGGCGGCGGCCGGCGGCACACCGGCCGATCTCGCGCGGGTCACGGTCTACGCCACGGACGTCGCGGCGTACCGCGCCCAGGTCGCGGAACTCGGCCGCGTCTGGCGTCAGTTGGCGGGCCGCGACTATCCGGCGATGGCGGTCGTCGAGGTCGTACGGCTCTGGGACGAACGGGCGATGGTGGAGCTCGACGGCTTCGCGGTACTGCCGTAGATCGTGCTCACGCGGCCATGGCGAGCCGCTCGGCCGGCACCCGGTGCGGGGCGACGACGCGGCCGTCGGGCAGCAGCTCACCGCTGTCGTCGAAGACGATCGCCCCGTCGCACAGCAGGCTCCAGCCCTGCTCGGGGTGGGCGGCCACCACATGGGCGCCGTGGCGGTCGGAGGAAGGACACGAAGGCTGGTGGGAACACATGGCACACCTCCACATCGGGCGGACGATCCATGTGGGCCGTCCATATGGGTAGACCATCCTCCCCTCTCGAACTCATCGGAACGGCCCGCCGTGAACCGTGACAACACGCGGACAACTCTCTGACCGATCCACGAAGGTCGGGGCGGACTCGCCACCGAAGGGGTGACGATCACGCCCATAAGCACACCGGCCGGGTACCAGTGGAGGCCCCCACTCCACCCACCGGGAGGTCATCCCATGCCCCTGCGCCCCGCTCTCGCCACCGCCACCGGCGCCGCTCTGCTCCTGCTGGCCGCCGCGCCCTCGGCCCTCGCCGACTCCGACGTGACCGCCGATCCCAAGGAGACCGTGACGGTCGACAAGACGGTCCGGATGGCCACGGACGGCACCGTCACGGTCACCGGCACCTACCGCTGCGCCGACAGCAAGGGCCCCGTCTTCGTGAGCGCCTCCGTCGGCCAGAAGTCCTCCACCACCCGGTACGCCATCGGCGGCACCCTCGCCGTGTGCGACGGCAAGAAGCACCGCTGGGAGAACAAGAGCGGGACCTCCTCGGCCACCCTCAAGCACGGCAAGGCGGACGTCGAGGCCACCGTCGTGGAGCTCCGCCCCTCGGACGACCTGGGCGGCCTGCCCCTGCCCCACTTCCACGCGACGTCGAAGAAGGAGATCACCCTGACGAAGGCGTGACGGCGACCCGACGGCCGGGCATCTCACGGCACGCGCCGCGCCTCCCTCGCATCCCGCCCCGCACCACGCGGTACATCGCGCCCCTCCCCGACCGGAGGGGCGCGACGCCGTACCGCGCGGTCAGGACGGCACGGCCTCCGCGTGGCCGAGCAGGTCCAGCGCGATGTCGGTGATCATGTCCTCCTGGCCGCCCACCATGCCCCGGCGGCCCACCTCGACGAGGATGCTGCGGGTGTCCAGGCCGTAGCGGGCCGCCGCCGTCTCCGCGTGCCGCAGGAAGCTGGAGTACACGCCCGCGTAGCCGAGGCTGAGGGTCTCGCGGTCCACCCGGACCTCGCGGTCCTGGAGCGGACGCACGAGGTCGTCGGCCGCGTCCATCAGGGGGAACAGGTCACACATGTGGTCCCAGCCCATGAGGTCGGCGACCGCCACGAACGCCTCCAGGGGACAGTTGCCGGCCCCGGCGCCCTGTCCGGCGAGGGAGGCGTCCACCCGTACCGCGCCGCACTCCACGGCGACCACGGTGTTGGCGACGCCCAGGGCGAGGTTGTGGTGGGCGTGGATGCCGAGTTCGGTCTCCGGGTCGAGGACGTCGCGGTAGGCGCGGAAGCGGTCGCGGACGCCGTCCATGGTGAGGCGGCCGCCGGAGTCGGTGACGTAGACGCAGTGGGCGCCGTAGGACTCCATCAGCTTGGCCTGGCGGGCCAGTTCGGCAGGCTCGGCCATGTGGGACATCATCAGGAACCCGGCGACGTCCATACCCAGGTCGCGGGCCGCGGATATGTGCTGGGCGGCTATGTCGGCCTCGGTGCAGTGGGTGGCGACGCGTACCGAGCGGACACCCAGGGCGTGCGCCTGCCTGAGGTCGTGCAGGGTGCCGATGCCGGGGAGGAGCAGGGTGGTGGGCACCGCGTGCTGCGCGGCGTCCACCACGGCCTCGATCCACTCCCAGTCGGTGTGGGCGCCGATGCCGTAGTTGATGCTGGAGCCCGCCAGGCCGTCGCCGTGGGCGATCTCGATGGCGGCCACGCCCGCGGCGTCCAGCGCGGCGGCGATGGCGCGGGCCTGGTCCACGGTGTAGCGGTGCCGGACGGCGTGCATGCCGTCTCGCAGGGTCACGTCCTGGACGTACAGACGGGTCATCGGGAGGCCACCTCCGTGGCGCGGTGGCGGGCGGCCATGCGCTCCGCGGTGCGCAGCGCGGCCGAGGTCATGATGTCGAGGTTCCCGGCGTACGCCGGGAGGTAGTGCGCGGCACCCTCGACCTCCAGGAAGACGGACACCTTCAGGGCCTCGCCCGTGCCCGGGGCGAGGGCGCGCAGCGGGTCGTCGGACGCCACCTTCTCGAACTGCACCTTCTGCTTGAGCCGGTAGCCGGGGACGTACGCCTGCACCCGCCCGACCATCTCCTCCACCGACGCGGCGACCGCCTCGGTCGCGCAGTCGGAGACCAGGCAGTGCACGGTGTCCCGCATGATCAGCGGGGGCTCGGCCGGGTTGAGGACGATGATCGCCTTGCCGCGCGCGGCGCCGCCGACGCGCTCGATGGCGGAGGAGGTGGTCTCGGTGAACTCGTCGATGTTGGCGCGGGTGCCGGGGCCGGCCGAGCGGGAGGCGATGGACGCGACGATCTCGCCGTAGTGGACGGGCGTGACGGCGCCCACGGCGGCGACGATCGGGATGGTGGCCTGACCGCCGCAGGTGACCATGTTGACGTTCGGGGCGTCGAGATGGGCGTCGCCGTTGACCGGCGGCACGACGTACGGGCCGAGGGCGGCCGGGGTGAGGTCGACCAGGGTGCGGCCGAGCGGGCGCAGCACCTCGTCGTGGTGGCGGTGGGCGCCGGCCGAGGTGGCGTCGAAGACGATCTCCACATCGGCGAACTCGTCCAGCGCGACGAGCCCTTCGACGCCCTCGTGGGTCGTGGCGACCTTCAGCCGGCGGGCCCGCGCCAGACCGTCGGAGGCGGGGTCGATTCCGGCCAGCGCGGCGATCTCCAGCGACTCCGACAGCCGCAGGACCTTGATCATGAGGTCGGTTCCGATGTTGCCGGAGCCGATGATGGCGACCTTCGTGCTCACAGCACGTCCCCTTCCGTCAGCCGGCTCGCTTCCTGCGCGAATCCGACCCGTACGGACCCCAGCGCGGAGATGTGTGCCTCGAACACATCCCCCGGCGCGGCGGACACCATGGGGCCCAGCGCGCCGGTCAGCACCAGGTCGCCCGCGCGCAGCGGATCGCCCCGCTCGGCGAGCGCGGAGGCCAGCCACACGGCCGCGTTCAGAGGGCTGCCGAGACAGGCGGCGCCGGAGCCCTCGGAGACGGTCTCGCCGCCCCGCTTCATGGCCATCGTCACCGTCCGCAGGTCGACGGCGGTGAGCGGTACGGGGGTCGCGCCCAGGACGTACAGACCGCAGGAGGCGTTGTCGGCGACGGTGTCGACCAGGGAGATGTCCCAGCCCGCGATACGGCTGTCCACGATCTCCAGCGCCGGCAGCGCGAAGTCGACCGCGCGCAGGACGTCGACGACCGTGCACTCCCGCTCCGGCAGGTCCCGCCCGAGCACGAGCGCGACTTCGGCCTCCACCTTCGGCTGGAGCAGCCGGCCGGCCGCCACCTCGCCGCCGTCCGGCACGGCCATGTCGGCGAACAGCGCGCCGAAGTCGGGCCGGTCCACGCCGAGTTGGCGCTGTACGGCCACGGAGGTCAGGCCGATCTTGTGGCCGACGGCACGGCGGCCGGCGGCCAGAGCGCGCCGGACGCCCAGCTGCTGTACGGCGTACGCGGTCTCCAGGTCCCCGCCGTCGTCGAACAGGTCACGCACGGGAGGGCAGGCGGTCCCGGTGCGGGCGGCGTCCGCCAGCAGGTCGGCGGCCTTGACCACGGCCGGTGGGGCGGCGTCGGGGTGGACGCCGTCGAGTGCGGTCGACACGGGATACCTCCGAGGAAGGCGAAGCGGCGGGGCTGACATCGATCGGTACATCGATATAGACAGGACCTTCGCCAAGCGACAAACTTTGTTCCGTGACACGGAACGGCGCAGGCGGCAACATGCTGGAAAAGGCCGCGAGCATTCTGGAGTGCTTCAGTCCGAGCGGTGGTCCGTACCGTCTGTCGGAACTTTCGGAGCACACCGGTCTGCCGAAGCCCACGGTGCACCGGCTGGCGGCGGACCTCGTCCGGCTGGGATGGCTGGAGCGCTCGGACAACCGGTACCGGCTCGGGGCGAAGCTGTTCGAGCTCGGCTCGCTGGTGCCGCACCGGCTCGATCTGCGCGAGGCGGCCCTGCCGTTCCTCCAGGACCTGTTCGAGGCCACCCGGGAGACCGTCCACCTCGGGGTGCGGGAGGGCATGGAGGTGGTCTACCTCGAACGCATCCACGGTCACGAGGCCCTCCAGCTGCCCTCCCGTATCGGCGGCAGCCTGCCGCTGACCTGCACCGGCGTAGGCAAGGCCCTGCTGGCGTTCTCGGGCGCCGAGCTGACCGAGGAGGTGCTGTCCCGGCCGCTGCCGAGCCTCACGCCCCATTCGATCACCGACCCGAACCGGCTGCGCATGGCCCTGGAGAAGATCCGGGTCTCCGGCCTCGCCTACGAGGAACAGGAGGCAGCCCTCGGCGTGGCCTGTATCGCGGCCCCCGTCTTCGCCGGCGGCAGCACGGTCGCCGCCCTCTCCGTGGCGGTGCCCCGCTCCCGTTTCAGCCCCGCCCAGCTGGCACCCGCCGTACGGACGGCGGCACTGGGGCTGTCCCGGGTCCTGCGCGGGGCCGGGTGACGCCGGCGCGGGCGGCGTAACGTCGTCAGTGTGGAGCCCACGGCCCGCGGTCTTCTGTCGCGTGCGGCGCACGAGCTCGGCTCGCGAGCGGACGAACTCAGAGCCGAGCTGGAACAGTGCCTGCGGCGTGAGCTCCCCGCGCTGTGGGAGGACCCGGAGGTGGCCCGGACGGCCTCGGACAACGTCGCCGAGCACCTCGGCGCCGCACTGTTCGGCATCGAACACGCCATCGACCCGGAGCTGATCGAGCCCCCGCCCGCCGACGTGGAACGTGCCCGGACACTGGCCCGGCACGGCACCCCCCTGAGCACCATGCTGCGTGCCTTCCGGCTGGCCCAGGGGCTCGTCATCGACCGGCTGATCGTGGAGCTGCCCCGGCTCAGCGACGATCCCGAACAGGTCTGCGCGGCGGCACGCGAGCTCATCGCCGTGTCGACCACCTACGTGGACCGGGTGTCGGAGCAGGGCGTCGTCGCCTTCCAGGAGGAACGGGACCGGCGGCTGCGCCGGCGCTCGGCGATGGTGAACGAGGCGGGCATGCGCATCGGCACCACCCTGGACATCGCCCGCACCGCCCAGGAACTGGCGGAGCTCGCCACCGAACACTTCGCCGACCTGGTCACCGTCGATCTGCTCGACTCCGTGCTCCGGGGGGAGGACGGCGCGGGGGAGGGGCCGCATGTGCTGCGCCGGATGGCGTGGGGGGTGGGGAGTGAGGGCGGGGCGGTGCCGCAGGGCAGGGCGGAGGCGGCGTCCGAGGTCGGCTCGGTACCGGGGGTCGAGGGCGGCTCGGCACCGGAGGCCGGGGGCGTATCGGAAGCCTCGGCCGGGCCCCGCCCGGCGCCCCGGGCCGCCGGGGGGCCGGAGACGATGACCGGGGCCTGGCCCGACACGGCCATCGCGCTGCAGGAGCTCCACGCCTGCCCCCGCGGATCGCCCTCGGCGTACGCCCTGACCACCGGGCAGCCCTCCCGGCACCAGTACGGCAGAGCGGCCTCGGATGCGGGGCGGAGCAAGTCGACGCTGGTGGTGCCGTTGCGGGCGCGGGGGACGACGTTGGGGGTGGCCGTGTTCCACCGGTACGGCCGTTCCGCCCGCTACGACGACGAGGATCTGCTCCTCGCGCAGGAGATCGCCGCGAGAGCGGCGGTCGCCGTCGACAACGCGTGCCGCTACACGCAGGCCCGCGCCACCGCCCTCACCCTCCAGCGCAGCCTGCTCCCGCGGCACGCGCCCCGGCAGTCGGCCGTGGACGTCGCCTACCGCTATCTGCCGGCCGGATCCGAGGCCGGGGTGGGCGGCGACTGGTACGACGTCATCCCGCTGTCCGGCGCACGGGTGGCCCTCGTGGTGGGTGACGTGGTCGGCCACGGCATCCGTGCCGCCGCGACCATGGGCCGCCTGCGGACCGCCGTGCGGACCCTGGCCGACATCGACCTGCCGCCCGACGAACTCCTCACCCACCTGGACGATGTCGTCCTGCGCCTGTCGGCCGAAGCGTCCACGGACGCCGACGCGGACGCCGACGCCGACGCCGACGCCGCCGATCCCGATGGCGAAGGCGACGCCCGACCCGCCCCGGACCCTCACTGCGACGCCGAGACCGGCGGAGACATCGGCGCCACCTGCCTGTACGCCGTCTACGACCCCGTCTCCCGCCGCTGCACCCTGGCCCGCGCGGGCCATGTGCCGCCCGCCGTGGTGATCCGGGACGGCACGGCGGACCTCCTGGAGCTGCCGCCCGGCCCGCCGCTCGGCCTGGGCGGCCTGCCCTTCGAGACGGTGGAGGTCGAACTGCCCGAGGGCAGTCTGATCGCCCTGTACACGGACGGCCTGATCGAGGCCCGTTCCCATGACGTCGACGCCGGCCTCGCGACACTGCGGCAGGCCCTGGCCCGGCCGGCGCCCTCGCTGGACGCGGCCTGCGACAACGTGCTGGAGGCCCTGCTGCCGTCCGGAGGCCTGCGACCGGGCGACGACATCGCCCTGCTCCTCGCCCGCACCCGGGTGCTCGGCGCCGACCGGGTCGCCACCTGGCACCTGGACGCCGACCCCGCGGTCGTGGCCCGGGCCCGCTCGGACGTCTCCCGGGAACTGGCCGACCGGGGCCTGGCGGAACTCGGCTTCACCGCGGAACTGGTCGTCAGCGAACTGCTCACCAACGCCATCCGTTACGGCCGGCCTCCCATCAGCCTGCGCCTCATCCATGACCGCACCCTCCTGTGCGAGGTCTCCGACGCCGGCAGCACCACCCCGCACCTGCGCCGGGCCCGTGTCTTCGACGAGGGCGGCCGCGGCCTCCTCCTCGTGGCCCAGCTCGCCACCCGGTGGGGAACCCGCCACGCCCGGCGCGGAAAGACGGTCTGGGCCGAACTGAACGAGTCCGCGGGGTTCCCGGTGCCGGTCTTCGAGTAGCCGGGGTGAGCTTCGGCGTCGCCGAGTGGCGCCGTGGACGGGCGAGGTGTGACCCGCGTCAGTCCGACGTCGGCGGCGCCTTCGGGGCCCGGAAGAGGCAGCCGATCGCCACGGCGAGGACGACGAGGCACAGGGCGATCAGGGCTTCGGGCTAGGGCTGGAGGAGCTTGAAGACGAGACGCGCGCCGGCTCGCCGCGCCGACTGCCGGAGCCGGACCGGGAGCGGCCGGGACGGGGCCGGTGCGGGGGCGCCGTCGGCCAGGCGGGGGAAGAGGGCTTCGGCGTTGGCGCGGTTGACGGCCGCGAGGGTGCCGGGGGCGACGCCGTTGTCGAGGCCGTTCGCGAAGTACTGGCCCGCGGCCGCGGGCGCGAAGGGCCAGTCGCTGCCGAACAGGACGTGTCCGGGGCGGGCGAAGGCCAGCAGGGTGGGCAGCGCGGCGGGGCTGGAGGAGAGCGCCGTGTCGAAGTAGAAGCCGCGGAAGTCGTCCAGGACGTCGAGCGGACTGCGCCCGGTGTCGTCGGCGAGGGCGACGGCCATGCGATGGGAGGCGTACGGCAGGAAGCCGCCCGCGTGGCTGAGGACGAACCGGATGTTCGGGTAGCGGCGCGGGACGCCGTTGCGTACCAGGAGGTAGGCGGCGCGCGCGGTGTCGAGAAGGAAGTCGGCGGCGAACGGCGGGATGCCGTCGACGGCGGCGGCCGGGAGGTCGGCCGGGTGGACGAACACGACGGCGCCGTGCTCGTCGAGGACCCGCCACAGGGGATCCTGGCCGTCGGCGCCGAGGTAGGGCCCCTGGTTGTTGGCGAGCAGCGTGACCCCGTCGGCGCCCAGCTCGGCCAGCGCCCGCTCGGCCTCCGCGGCCGACGCGACGACATCGGGCATGGGCAGCGTGGCGAACCAGCCGAAGCGGGCGGGGTGTTCGGCGGTGAGGCCGGCGGAGTGGTCGTTGAGCCGCCGGGCCAGGCCGACGGCCTCGTCCGGGTCGGACAGGAAGCCCGTCCCCGGCGTGGACACGGAGAGGATCGCCGTCTCCGTACCCAGCAGGTCCATCACCTCCAGCGCCGCACCGGCACTCCACTCGGGCAGCGCCCGGCCACCCGCCTCCGCGATGCCGGCCTTGGTCAGGCCATCGCGGTAGAAGGGCGGAACGAGGTGCTGGTGGACGTCGATCCGACGGGACGGCTTGTTCATGGTGCGGCCTCTCGGCTTCCTCGCGGCCTCTCGGCTCACTCGTGTCGGGGAGATCGGATACGCCCGTCACCGACACCGACACCGACACCGACACCGGCACCGGCACCGGGCCGAGGTCGCAGACGCAGGTCTCGGTCTTTGGCGGAGGTGACGAAAGGGGCGGTGGTCATGGCGCCGGGCAGTACCGGTTGGCCCGGCCCCAGGGGGGAGCCGTACGCCGAGAAGCTGCGCTCGATGACCGCGGCGTCGACCGGCACTTGACCGTCCCTGACGTCGAGCTTACCGTAGCGGACATTCCAATTGGAGTGAACGCTACAGCAATGAGCCGCGACCGGGACGACCGTGCCGCGACATGGACGACAGCGAGGTGGCCTGGTGAGTGGGATCAGCGCCGGCGGCAGGGCCGAGGACAGCGCCGACGACAGCGCGTACGACGTGGCGGTGATCGGCTACGGGCCCACGGGGGTGACCGCCGCGAACCTGCTGGGCGCGGCGGGCCTGAGAGTCGTCGTCGTGGAGCGCGACGCCGAGGTCTTCTCCCGGGCCCGGGCGATCTCCACCGACGAGGAGGTCCTGCGGATCTGGCAGCGCGTCGGCCTGGCCGAACGGCTCAAGTTGGACATGCTGGCCGACCGGCCCCTCGACTTCGTCGACGCCCGCGGCCGCGCCATCCTCAGCGCGCACCCCACCCCGCGCGGCCACGGCCATCCGCCGCAGATGTTCATCTACCAGCCCGCGCTGGAACAGGTCCTGCGCGAAGGCGTCGACCGCTACCCGAACGTCGAGGTGCTGCTGCGGCACGAGTGCCTGCGCCTGCGCCAGGACGCCGACGGGGCGGAGCTCACCGTGGTGGGCACCGGCGACGACTCCGTACGCCGGCTGCGCGCGAAGTACGTCGTCGCGGCCGACGGCGGCTCCAGCCTCACCCGCGCACAGCTCAACGTCGGCTATGAGGGACGGACGTACGAGGACCGCTGGGTCGTCATCGACACCAAGATGATCGAACCGTGGCCCGACCACGACCGGCTGCGCTTCCGCTGCGACCCGGCCCGCCCGGCGGTGGACTGCCCGACCCCGCTGGGACACCACCGGTGGGAGTTCCCGATCCTGCCGGGCGACGACGAGGAGCGCCTGACCACCGACGACGCGATCCACGCGATGGTGTCCCGGTACGGCATCGGCCAGGACCAGATCAAGATCCTGCGGGCCACCGTCTACAGCCACCACGTCCGCTTCGCCGCCCGCTTCCGCGTCGGCCGCGTCTTCCTCGCCGGCGACGCCGCCCACGCGATGCCCCCGTGGATCGGCCAGGGCATGGCCGCCGGGGTGCGCGACGTGGCCAACCTGTGCTGGAAGCTCGACGCCGTCGTACGCGGCGAACTGCCCGAGTCGGTACTCGACAGCTACGAGACGGAGCGCAAACCGCACGTCAAGGAGATCACCAGGCGGGCCGTGTTCGTCGGCCGGATCATCACCGACCGGCGGCTTGCCGTCACCCGGGTCCGGGACGCCGTACTCCCGGCCGTGACCCGCATACCGGGCGTCGCCCGCCGGCTGCAGGACTCCCACTGGATCCCCGCCGCCCACTACGCCGAGGGCTTCCAGGCCCGTCCGCGCACCAAGGCCAGCGGACACCAGCTCCCCCAGCCCTGGGTGACCGGCCCCGACGGCACCCGGGCCCGCCTGGACGACGTACTCGGCGGCCGCTGGCTGCTCCTGCACGGCGCGCGGGACACCCCGCGGCCCGCCTGGGACCGCTCCGGCGTCCCCTCCCTGACCGTCCTGCCGGCCGGCGCACGTCCGGCGCCCGGCGCGGTCGTCGACGACGACGGGGTGCTGCTGCCCTGGCTGACCGAGCACCGCGCCACCACCGTCGCCCTGCGCCCGGATGCCTACGTCTACGCCGCCGCCCCCTCCGGCGGCCAACTCCCGCCGCCCCCGGCCGGATTCACCCCGGCACCGCACCCCACCACGACCACCGCCCCGTGAGGACCGCACCATGATCACGCAGACCGACCTGCCCGCGATGCAGGAGTACACGATCGACGTCGGCGGCAGGCATGTCTTCGTCGCCGAGACCGGCCAGGGCCCGCCCGTCCTGCTGCTGCACGGCGGCGGCCCCGGTGCCTCCGGTGTCGCCAACTACACCCGGAACGTCGCCGAACTGGCCAAGGAGTACCGGGTCATCGTCCCCGACCTGCCCGGATACGGCCGCAGCAGCAAGGGCCTCGACCTCAGCGACCCCTTCGGCTCCCTGGCCGTCGGCATCCGTGGCCTGCTCGACCGACTCGGCCTGGAGAAGGCCCACTTCGTCGGCAACTCCTACGGCGGTGCCTGCGCCCTGCGCCTGGCCCTGGACACCCCCGACCGGGTCGAACGCATGGTCCTCATGGGCCCCGGCGGCATCGGCACCACCCGCGCCCTGCCCACCCCGGGTCTGAACTGCCTGCTGGACTACTACAACGGCGAGGGACCCACCCGGGCGAAACTGGAGAAGTTCATCCGCCACCACCTGGTCTTCAACGCCGCCGACGTACCGGACAGCGTCATCGACGCCCGCTACCGGGACAGCCTCGACCCGGAGGTCGTGGCGGACCCACCGCTGCGGCGTCCCAAGTCGCTGGGCGCCCTGTGGAAGATGGACTTCACCCGCGACAGGCGCCTCGCCCGGCTGCCCGTGCCGACCCTGGTGCTGTGGGGCTCCGCCGACAAGGTCAACCGGCCCAGCGGCGGCAGGATGCTCGCCGACCGGCTCCCCAACGGCGACCTCTACATGGTCGCCAACACCGGGCACTGGGTGCAGTTCGAACGCGCCGAACTCTTCAACCGGCTCTGCGCCGACTTCCTGGCCGGCCGCCGATGACCACACACCACGGCTACCAGGGCTACGACGCCCCGTCCGTCTTCGGCGCGGTCCACCTCGGCTACATCGTCGTCGAGACCAACCGCTTCGCCGACTGGCGCCGCTTCGGCACCGAGGCCATCGGCATGCACCACGACGACCTCGACACCGGACTGATGCGCTTCCGGCTCGACGACCACGAGTGCCGGTTCCTGCTGCGGCGCGGACCCGCCGAGGACGTCGTCGCCATCGGCTGGCACCTCGACGACCACACCACCTTCGAGCAGATCGAGGCCCGCGTCCGCGCCCACGGCGTCCCCGTCGCCGAGGGCACCGCCGAGGAGGCGAGGATGCGCGGCGTCGAACGCCTGCTGCGCTTCCCCGGCCCCAAGGGCATCACCCAGGAGATCTACACCACCCCGGTCCTCTCTCCGCAGCCCCTGCGGATGCTCGCCTCCGGCTGGGTCACGGGCGACTCCGGCATGGGCCACGTCGCGATCACCTCGGCCAGACCGACCCTGATGCGCGGCTACTTCAACACCGTCTTCGACGCCCGCCTCACCGACTACATCGACGAGACGATCAGCGGCGTCAAGCTGAAGATCCGCTTCCTGCGCGTCAACGAACGCCACCACTCCATCGCGATAGCCGCCGTCCGGGGCCTGCCCGTCGACCCGGTCCGCACCCGCGTCCAGCACCTCAACATCCAGGTCGCCACCCTGGACGACCTCGCCCGCAGCTACGACCGGGTGCACGAACTCGGCTTCGACATGGCCCTGTCCGTCGGCCGGCACACCAACGACAAGGAACTCTCCTACTACGCCCGCACCCCCTCGGGCTTCGAGTGGGAGGTCGGCTGGAACCCCGTCGTCATCGACGAGACCACCTGGGAACCCAGCACCCACCAGGGCATCAGCGTCTGGGGCCACACCCCGGTCGGGCAGCGAATCGTCGACAAGCTCGACCAGTTCCGTCTCGGCGCCCGCTCCCTGGTCCGCCCGGAGAAGACGGTCCCGGCCCTCAGCGGAGCCGGCATCCCCGACGACTGACCTCCCGGCCCCGCCCGACCCTCCCCCTTCTGGAGCCGGTACGACCGCACCGGCCCGCTGCGGACCGTGTACGGCGGACTGACGGCCACCCTCGCGGTGTACGTCGCCTCCGCCGCGTTCACCGGGGCGGAGGCGGAGTGACGCCCCGCCCGGCCGTGCCCCGGTGGCCCGGATTCGCACTGTGTCTCCCGTCATCCGACGAGGAGTTGGGCTACTTGATGTAGACGAGACCGTCGGTGGTGATGGTGGGGCGGCCGCTGGTGCCGACCACGACGATCTTGACGGTGTGCTTGGCGCTGCTGGACCAGGTCTTCGTCCAGATCGCCTGCCGGTAGAGGGTGGTGGAGGACTTCAGGTCGACCGTGCTGACCTTGACGCCGTCGACGTAGACGTAGACCTGACCCGAGCTCGCGGCCCGCGAGACCACCCAGGACGCGGAGCGGCCGGTGAAGGTCCAGGTGAGGCTCGCGCCCTTGGAGCCGCTGGAGTACGACTTGCCGCCCAGGTAGCTGGTGGAGGAGCGGGTCGTCCAGCTGCCGGACTTCACCGCCGAGGTCTCCTGAAGGATCACCGGGGTGTAGGCGGGGGAGGAGGTGCGGTAGTTGCCGGCGTAGTCGTAGGCACGCATCGACCAGGTGGTGGCCGTACCGGACTTGGCGGTCCTGGCCGAGCTGGTGGTGGTCGGGCCGTACGTGGCCGTGGTCGGGGCCAGTAGCTTCACGGAGCTCAGCGCGGCGTTGTCGGTCGCCTTCCAGCCGAGGGTGACCGGAACGGCGGCGGTGTTGACGGTGCCGGTGCGCAGGGAGAGCTTCGGTGTGGTGGTGAAGGTCGGTGCGGTCGTCTCCGCGACGACGTTCAGCGCGGCCGTGGTCACGGTCCTGCCGGACTGGTGCACCGCACGCACCGCGACGGTGTGGCTGCCCAGGGCCAGGGTGGTGCTCGCGGAGGTGGCCGTACCGGACGTGGTGGCGACCGTCTTGCCGTCGACCAGCACCTGGAAGCTCTTGATGAGCGAGGACGGTGTGGTGGCCGTCCACTTCACGCTGACGGCGCCCTTGGTGTAGTACGTCGAGCCGGACAGGCCCGCGCCGGAGAGCGAGGTGACCTTCAGGCCCTGCACCGGGCCGGCCGCCAGGGTGCGGATGGTCGGCAGCTGTGCGTAGAGGGAGTTGCCGGGGCACTGGGTGTTGTAGCCGTCGCGGTGGGCGGAGATCCGGTTGAACGTGTACTTGCCGCCGGCGGTGAAGCCGGTGCCGAAGTAGTTCTTCTGGCTCGCGCCCGCGGTGAGCTGCACGGTTCCGGCCGGGTCGGCGCGGTACTGGCCGAGCTTCCAGGCGGCCACGCGGGCGACGGAGGTCAGTGCGGCGTTGGAGGCGCTGGTGGAGGTGTACTCGCCGAGCACCGCGATGCCGGCGGACTCCCGGTTCCAGCCGTAGGTGTGGGCGCCGAGCACCGGCAGGTCGACGCCGCCCTTGCGGCCCTCGAAGACGGTGCCGCACTTGTCGACGAGGAAGTTGTAGCCGATGTCGTTCCAGCCGTTGACCTGCGTGTGGTAGGCGTAGATGCCGCGCACGATCGAGGCGGAATCGGCGCAGGAGTAGTCGTTGGCACCGTCGGTGTGGTGCACGAAGACGGCCTTGACGTCGGCGTTGTACTCGGACGGGTCCGGGCTGAGCGACTCGTCGGCGCCCCAGTCGGCCCGCGAGGTCACCGGCGGCTCGGGCACGGTGGACGGCGGCGCGGACGGCGTGGTGGCCGACGGCGTCGGCGAAGTCGAGGCGGACGCGGACGCCGAGCCGGTGGGCGTCGACGTGGGCGTGGCCGTGCTGTCGGTGGGCGCCGGGGGCGTGGTGGTCTGGCTGTCCGTCGGCGTCTGCGTCGGCGTCGCACCGTCCGTCGGCGTCGTGGAGTCGGTGGGCGTTGCCGCCGGGTCGCTCTCCGCGGCGACGAACGCCGCCGGCTCGGTGGCCTCGGCCTCGGCGTCGGTCACCACTCCCGGATCGACCAGGTTGACCTGAAGCCCCTTGGGCAGCGCGCCCGTGGTGCCGTCCTCGTGGACGACCTGGACCTGGACGCCGTCGGAGGGGCCGACCCACAGCGGCTCGGACGCGCCGCGCATCCCGGCCTCGGGGTCCTCCGGCGGGTCGATGTTCACCTCGAGGTCCCGCCAGCCGCTCCACGCGCCGCTCTCCAGGTCACGGGTGCGCACCTGCGCCGTGCCGTCGAGCCGCTTGACGGCTCCCGCCCAGGACACGCCGACCATGGAGAACTGCTCGGTGTCCGTGCGCGGCAGCTCCCGCTTGCCGCCCGTAGCCCCCTTCAGGGCGAGGTCGTAGACCCGCACCGGCCGCTTCGCCCGGCCCTCCGCGCCCGGATCGCCGGACGGGCTGGCGACCGCGTAGGTCACCACTCCCGCGCCCCCCAGGACCACCGCACCGAGCGTCAGCCACGCCCGGCGCTTCAAGCTCAACGGTCTGTACGCATGCGACGTACGACGACTCACGACGAACCCACCCCAGTAGAGGGCCCAGAGCCGCTGAAGGCGCAGGGCCACGAAGAAGTCACCTGAGGCACCCCCGACACACAGGTAGCCCGCTCCACCCAGCGGGCCATGGCTGAGAAACATCACTCGGTTCGAGATCTTGGTGACGTAGATCACCTCGTCCCCCACTGCTTCAACACGATGTGCTGACCGCTACGCTCACCGGCGGCAACCCGGTGAGCGGTGTCCAGGACCGGCAGCCGTTCGCCGGGCTGGAAGGGGGGTAGAGCGGTGGCAACGCTTCAAGAGATCCAAGCCCTACTGGGTGAACCCCGGTTCAACTGGTCTGATCCGGTGCCATGGGTCGAACTGGAGCAGGAACTCGGTATCGAATTCCCTGCGGACTTCCGCGAGATCGTGGACGCGTACGGTTCGATCGAGATCAACGGGCAGTTGTACCTGAAGCATCCCGCCGGCCATCTTCTTCACGACCTGGGGACGATGATCAATGGGGATCTCGACCTCTGGCGTGACGAGGACATGGTGGAATTTCTGCCGAGTCCGGTAGGGGCGAACCCGGGCGAACTGGTGCCGGTGGCGACGGCTACGACGGGCGAGGCGGTTTTCCTGTGTGTTCCCGACGCCTCCTCGTCGCCCTGGCGCGTCGTGGTCCAGGAGTTCGACAGCCCGTCCTGGACTCTTTACGAGATGACGTTCAGCGATTGGTTGCTGGCTTATCTCAAAGGGAGGGACGTGACGTTGTGTGCTCGCGACCGTGCGCCTGACGGCCCGTTCTGGGAATTCTTGCCCTGAAATTGATCAACGCGACCTTCTGGGGAGGGATCGTGCAGGAAACGAGCACGGTGGAACTGGTCTACCTGCCGACGACGGCGGACGCGACGGGAGCACTGCGCGAGCGGATGCGGGCCACACCGGCGGGGCGGCTGCAGGGCGGGGTCATCCTCGCAAGCGCTGTCGTCGTGTCGGGTGCTCTCGTCATGAACTTCACCGGACCGAGGGGGCCGAGCCTCAGGTCGACGGTTCTCTGCCTCGCCGCGCTGGCCCTGTGCGTGGGTGTGTACGTACTGGTCCCCGCCCTGCAGGGGCGGCAGGTGCACCGGATGGTCGCCCTGCAGGGGGAGTTCCGGGCTGTTGTGGACGACACCGGGGTGCGGCTGACCTCGCGGGACAGCGATACGACGCACCGGTGGCCGATGATCACCCGTTACGCGGAGACAGACGCCCTCTTCGTGCTGATGACACCCGACAGGCACAGCGTCGGCATCGTCGTCCTCCCCAAGCGCGGCACCGCCACCCCGGCGGATGCCGACCGGTTGCGGGCCATCCTCGACCGGAACGCGACCCGGGTCTGAGCCGAGGAGATGCCGCCGCCCCCCAACCTTGCATTCGTGCAGGTCGGCAAGGGGGCGGCGGCATCCGCGACTCAGATGTCCCGGAAGAGACCAGTGAACTTCGTGACCTGCCGCGATGGGTGGCTCCGAGCTGCTGACCTGCCTTGAGGTTCTTTCGGCTGTTTCACGCTCATGCCTGTTGATGCAGCCGGAAGTCCCAGAAAAGTCCCAGAAGAATTCCACCGCCGTTTCCTGGCTCGCATGCCCTGGATGTGCCCTTGGGGCCCGCTCACCAGAGGGCGCCCTGCTCGGCTGACGGGCTGGGCGTCGGAGGTGTCGCGGCCAGGTGCACGCGCGTCTTGGTGCTGATGGCACGAGGTTCCGTCGTTACGGCACCCGCGTTGCGTAGCTGTCGGACGGCATCGATCACCTTGCCGGGCTGGTAGACGGTTTCCAAGAGGGCGTATCGCTTGAGTTCTGGGATGGTTCGCCCGTCGGGAGCTTCGCAGATGAAGTCGCGCAGGATGCGTAGCAGCGGACCCGTATCAGGTTCGAATACGAGATTCAGCATCTGCTGTCGGGTGTCCCTGGGGTCGCGGTGGCGGACGCCGTAGGAAGGGTCCACCTTCCACATGGCGTCTTTCATCTTCTCCAGTCCCAGCTCGTGCTGGGCTGGTCACTCCTCGCGGCGGGCGATCACCCGGAAGGCGTTGGAGAAGCGGCTGCGGCGGATCAGCGGGGCGAGGAGCCGGTCCAGGGCGTACATCGGGAAGCAGAGCGGTATGCCCGCCCAGAAGACCGTCTTGGTGACCGCGGTGCCGAGACGGCCCGGGGGCCGGGGCAGCCAGGGCTCGTCGCGGAACGGCAGCAGCCGCAGCACGTACAGCCCTACGAGCGCGGTGAAGTCCACGGGGATATGGGACTCCTCGCGGTCCGTCGCCACCACCGTGAAGCCCAGCTCGGTGAGGGCCCGGCGCAGGTTCCTCATGGTCACGAAGTGCTGGTGCTGAGGCTGGAACCACGGCAGCCAGTACCGGCCGAAGAGGCGGCCGAAGGGCGACTCCGGGTTGGGTACCTCGATGATCAGGTGGCCGCCGGGGCGGAGCACGGTGTGAACCGCGGCCAGTTGGGCCTGCGGGTCCGTGGTGTGCTCCAGGCAGTGGAACATGCTCACCGCGTCGTACTGGCCGGCGAGTTCGTCCGCGAGGTCGGGCAGAAAGCCCTGGTAGGCCCGCTCGATGCGCCCCGACTGCTGCGCCCCGAGCACATGGGCGCCGATGTCGAGCCCGTCGAAGGCGGTGCCGGGCAGTGCTTCCTTTGCCGCCAGGCAGAAGTCACCGCCCGCCGTGCCGACGTCCAGCCAGCGTTTCGGCCGGGCGTGCCGCCGCATGGCCGCGGCCCGGTCGCGGTTGCGTTTCCTCGCGGCGTCGCTGTCCAGGGCGCCGCCGATCTTCTCGGCGTACAGGCCGTCGTAGAAGTCCCGGTAGTAGAAGTCCAGTCCGGCCGCGCTGAGCTGCGGGTTCTGGAAGGTGTGTCCGCAGTCGCAGCACTGGTCCAGGGTGAAGGTGCCGGGCTTTCGCTGCAGGTGGTCCTTGGTGCGCAGGCGGCGACGCAGCTGCCGCGCGCCGCACCAGGGGCAGTCGGTGCGGCGCGGCTCGAAGAACCGGGCGATGCCGTCGGCCAGCTCTGCCTGGTACGCGGGGCGCAGGCGGGCGACGCGTTCGGCGTCGGAAGCAGGGGGCGGTGGGGCGGGTGTGTCGGGGGTGTCAGGGGGCTGGTTCGTGGTGGCCATGTCCGTGGTCTCCTCTCGTTCCACTCTTCGGCACGGCGGTCGCCCTGCCGGTCGGTCGCTCACCGCGTGACTCCTGCGGCTCCCGTGGCTTCTGTGCCGCGAACTTCTCCAGGTACGCCGCCGCGGCAGCCGCCCCGCCCGCCGCACGGAAGGAGTCCCCGACGCGCCGGGCCGCCGCGCGGTAGGCGGGCCCGTCGAGTACGGCGTCGAGGGCGGCACCGATCCGTCGGCGGTCGGCGCGCCCGAAGCGCACCCGCACTCCGGCGCCGGCGCCGGTGACCTGGCCGGCGATCAGTGGCTGGTCGTCCCGGATGGGCGCGACCACCAGCGGTACGCCGTGCCACAGGCACTCGGCGACGGTGTTCTGCCCGGCGTGGCTGACCATCGCGGACGCCCGGCGCAGGAGCGGCAGTTGGGGGATCCGGGGCAGCACCAGGAGGTCGGCGTCGGACCCTTGGTCGAGTACCCCTCCGGGGTCGGCGACTACCGCCTGCAGCCGCCGCCCGCGCTCCCGCGCGGCGGCCGCGCACTCGGCGAGGAAACGCGCCCCCAGGCCGGTGTTGGCAGTGCCGAGTGAGACCAGGACCGTGGCCCGGTGCTCGTCGAGCCACTCCCAGGGGAAGTCGGCCGCCGGGCGCCGGGTGAACGCCGGACCGACGTACCGCAGCTGCGGCAGCCGAGGGCCCGGGCCCGCGAGTTCGGGGGTGGTGAAGGAGAGCACCAGGTCGGGGGAGAAGCGCGGATCGTGGGTGCACCCCGGGTCGCCGAGGCGGGCGCGCAGCTCCGCGACGAGCCCAGCGGTCCACTGAGCCACCTTCGGCATGCCGTCCAGGGCGTCGCTGAACTCCGCCGGGGTGGTCGACGCGGTGGCGTACGGCACCCCGAGGCGCTCGGCGACGAGGGCACCGGCGAGGGTCTGCTGGTCGGCGACGACGACATCGGGCCGGAACCCCTCGACCGCGCGGCGCACACCGGGCGCCATCGCCCCGGCGAGCGGCACGAGGAACTCCTCCCACAGGAAGCGCAAGGCCGCGGCACCGCGCAGGGCAGCCGGACGTTCCGGGAGCGTGGGCACGTCGCACGGGTACACCTCGGCGTCGGGCCCGGCCAGTTCCCCGACGAACCCGGGCAGTCCGGCCCAGGCGGCCCGGTGCCCGCATCTGGTCAGCTCGGCCGCCACGCTGACCGCCGGGTTGACGTGCCCGACCAGGGGCGGCACGACGAACAGAAAGCGGCTCACGGCGCGACCAGCTCCCGGTGGCCGTCCCGTAGCCAGTCGAGCAGCAGCGGGACGACCGTCTCGGGGGTGCCGACGAGCACGGAGTGCCCGTGCCCGGGCACCGTCACGGTGCGGCAGCGGGGCAGCAGCGATTCCAGCCAGGGCGCCGTGTCGGCCAGGTCGGAGGTGGCGCCGTACACCGCGCAGACCGGCACGTGCAGGCTCTGCCAGGACTCCTCGGCGGGGACGGGGCAGGATGCGATGTCCTCGGCGATGGAGGTGCCGTGCAGCAGCCGGGTGGCCCAGCGCACCAGGCGGGCCTCGTGGCGGCCGTAGGTCTCCTCGATCCACGGCAGGGTGCGCTCGTCGTGGAGCTGGTGGGCGGAGCCGGCCAGGATGCCGCTCATCTTCTTGGCCCAGGCGGCGGTCGGCGGCTCGGACTCGAGCATCAGGATGCCGGCGACCCGCTCGGGGCGGCGCAGTGCGTAGGCGAGGGCGACGGTGCCGCCGAAGGAGTTGCCGATCAGATGGACGGGTCCTTTCAGGGCGAGGGCGTCGAGTAGCGCGTCCAGGTCGCCGCTGAAGTCCTCGACACCGTAGCCGCGCGGCGGGCGGGAGCTGCGGCCGTGGCCGCGCTGGTCGTACATCACGACGTCGTGTCCGGCTGCGGCGAGCGCGGGCGCGATGGTGAAGTAGTAGCTGGTCAGGTTGTCGGTGGCGATGCCGTGCACGAGGACGACCGTCTGGGGCGGGCCCGGTGCCGGGGTGGGTGCGCCGCTCAGCCGCTCCACGTTCAGCCGGATCCCGCCCGCCTCGATCGTGGTCACCGCAGGCACCCCGCGATGTACTGGACGAGTTGTCCGACGGTCAGTCCGATGATGTCGGAGAGTTCGAGCGAGGCGAACCAGGTGGGGAAGTCGACCCGGTCGCCGTAGCGCCCGCCCAGCTCGGCGGTGAGCGTGACCAGGTCGATGGACTCCAGGTCGAGGTCCTCCACGAAGCGGGTGCCGGGGGTGATCGCGGTGTCGTCCAGTTCGAGGTCGTCGAGGACCGTGTGCAGAGCGTCGGTGACCTCGGTGAGGACGGCGGCGTACGCGGGGTCGGTGGTGGCGGGGCTGGTCATGATGGGCTCTCCTCGGTCCAAGCGACGGCGTAGGTACGGGTGGGCAGCCCCGGCGGGTTGGTCACATCGGCGAGCCGGATGCGCCGCAGCCGGCCGGAGGGTGCCCGGACCGTGAGGGCACGGGCGCCGTCTTCGACCTCGACCGCCGTGAAGTCCCGCGGTCGGCCGCCCAGTCCGGTGCCCTCGGCCTTGGCCGCGGCTTCCTTGGCGGCCCAGAACCGGGTCAGCCGGCCGGGGCCGCCGCCGAGCCCGGTGAAGAGCGCCCGCTCGTCCGGGGCGAGGATGGCGTCGTAGGTCGTTTCGGGGCGCTCGACGATCTCCTCGATGTCGATGCCGGTGCCGGTGCCTGGGCTGTCGGCGGCGGGGCGGACGAGTGCGACGGCGGCCTCCCGGCAGTGCGCCAGCGACAGTTCCAGAGGCGGGAGTTCTCTGCCGTGTACGCTCTCGGGGCGCGGTCTGCCGCCAGGGTCGTTGGCGACCCGTATCTCGGCGGGGAAGACGGGGCCCGCGCCGTGCGCCCACAGGTGGCGGCGTACGGCGTCCTTGGCGGCGATCCGGCCGAGCAGCCACTGGCGCCGGCCGCGCGGGGGGTGCTCGGCGTACTGCTCGCGCTCAGGGCCCGCGAGCTGGCTGCGCATGTATATCTCGCGGGATGCGCGGTCGGGCCAGCGTTCGAAGACCAACTGCCAGCCGCCCTCCTGGGTGACCGACAGAGTGTTGTGCTCGGGCCATCGTTTGACCGGATCGACCTCGGGCGGCGAGTCGAAGCGCCGGTCCCGCCAGCCGCGGATCTCGGCCCAGACCTCGCCGTCGCGGGCGAGCTGCGCGTCAGCCACCAGGGCGGTGTCCGTCAGGTTGGTGACCTTGATGTGGCAGTCGAGTGCGGTGCCCTGTTGCGAGGGCGGGCCGTGGAAACGGATCTCCTCGACGCCCGTCGGGAAGACGATGGTGCGGTCGGGGTGCGTGGCCATCAGCCAGTAGCCGAGCAGCTGACCGACGTTGTCGAGAAGCGCGCCGGGCGCGGACGGGGTGGTCAGGACACCGCGGACGTGCCGCTCGCCGAGCGCGCAGATCTCGGTGACGCCGCGGAACCGCGGCCCGTGGAACATCCAGTGGTCGTCGTACATCTGCCGCGCGGACACAGCCGGACGGCTCTCCGGGGCGTCCGCCCGCCACGGCCGTGGGCGGGGCGCGGTGTCGTGCCCGTGGGCGGTCTCGACCGTGGCGCGGGCGTGGCGCCCGAACTCCACGGCGTACCGCCCCTGTCCCTCGGGCCGGGCCGTGACCGTGGCCTCGGTGGGCGGGGCGGCGACGGTCCACTGCAGAAACCGGGCGTCGTGCACGGCCACGGCCCTCCCTGGGCCGGGCACGGCGTCGATCATGTGCTGCACCAGGGTGGTGGCGGGCACCACGGGCCAGCGGTCGGCGATCTCGGGCCAGTGCGCGGGCTGCCGGAAGAAACAGTGGTCGGCGAGGTACGGCATGGTGTCGAGTGCGATGCGCAGGGTGGTGGCGCGGGGGGTGGCGGCAGGCGGCCGCACCCCGGTCGCCGAGGGCGCGGGGGGCGGCGCCGCGGGCGCGGTGCGGCGCGGGGCCGCTGCCGCGGCGAACAGTTCCGCCAGTTCCGCTGCCGTGTCCGCCGTCTCGCCGAGCAGCGAGCGCAGTTCGGCCGCCACGGGGCTCCGCGCGGCCACGGCCGCGAGCCGGTCCGTCCCGGGTGCGGGTGCCTCGCGCAGGGTGCGGCGGAGCCGGTCCCGGGTGGCGGCGTCGAGCGAGACGAGCCCTGAGCCGAGGGTGAGGGGGACGGTGACGGGGGCGGGGACGGCTCGCGGGCTCTCCGTGGCCGTACGGACGGTTTCCGCCGTAGGGTCGGTCTCCGCCGTACGGGCAGGTGCCGCCGTCGACCGAGGCGCGGCCCCCGCCCGCAGCGCCGCGAAGTCCGGCTCGGCACCGTGCGACCAGAGTCCGGCCGCCACCCGGTACAGCTGCGAAAGCCCGCTGTGCCGGGGCCTGTTGGCGCTGAGCGTCAGGCACGCGCGGCTGGTGAGGGTGTCGTCCACGAGAGCCGGCAGCTGGCCCTGGCCCAGCTGTACGAAGGCCCGGAACCCGGCGTCGTACAGGGCCGTGGTGAGCTGCCGGAAGCGGACCGGTTCGAGCAGGTGGCGCAGGAAGAGCGCGCGCGCCGCGGCCTCGTCGGCCGGGAAGGGCGCGGCGGTCGTGGCGGACCAGACGGGCACCCGGGGCGGGTGCAGCGTGAAGCCGCGCGCGGCCTTCTCGATGGAGGTGAGGTACGGGGCGAGCATCGGCGTGTGGAAGCCGGACTCGAAGGGCAGCAGCCGACCGAGCACTCCCGCGCCGCGCAGCCGCCCGGTGAGCGCCTCGACCTGGTCGTGAGGCCCGCAGACGACGGTCTGGTGGGGCGCGTTGTCGTGCGAGACGACGACGTCCGGGTACGCCGCGAGCTCGGCATCCACCTGGTCCGCACCGGTGCCGAACGCGGCGAAGGCGAGCCCTGGGACGCGCAGCGTGGCCGGGTCGAAGTCCCGCAGGAAGGCGTCGACCTCGGCGTCCGCGTACATCCCGCCGACCGCCATCGCCGTCCACTCCCCCACACTGTGCCCGGCCAGCGCGTCCGGCCGGACGCCGATCCGGGCGAGCGCTCCGGCGAGCAGCCGGCCGAGGCCGACGACGGCCGCGCCGTGCCGGGCGACGTCGCCCACGCGGGCGTCCGGCCAGTGCGGCGCCGGCAGGCCGAAGTGGCGGGCGACGTCCTTTGCCCGCGGCTCGAACTCGGCCTCCAGCCCTGGGCAGAGGAAGGCGATCTTCCCGCCGCCCGTGCCGAGCACCGGCCGCGGCGCGCACCAGACGTCGCTCCGGCCGCCCCATGTCCGGGCGCGGGCGACTGCCTTGCGGGCCAGGGCGAGGCGGCGGTCGGTGGGGTCCAGGACGGCGACGCGGGCGCCCCCGGCTCCCCTCGCTCCGCCCTCGGCGGCGGCCGCGCGCAGCTCGGTGTCGTCGGCGTCGAGCAGTTCGGCGAGGTCCTGCGGGGTCGCGGCGGCGAGCCGCAACAGCCGGGGCGGCTCGGCCACTTCGGCACGGTCCGCGCAGGCAGCAGGCCCAGCGCCCGGGCCGCCGGGTGCCGGGGCCGCAGCCGCGATGGCCAGGGCCGATGCCGGTGCGGGAGCCGACGCCGGGGCAGGCGCCCATGCGGGTGCAGGTACGGGCTCCGGTACCGACTCCAGGACGACGTGGGCGTTGATCCCGCCGAAGCCGAAGGCGCTGACCGCGGCACGTCGGACGTCCCCGTCCCAGGGCCGGGCCTGCTGGGCCGGAGCGAAGCGGGTGACGCGGAGCGCCGGGTGCGGGTCGTCGCAGTGCAGGGTCGGCAGGAGCGTGCCGTGGTGCACCGCCAGGGCCGCCTTGACGAGGCCCGCCACACCCGCCGCCGGCATCGTGTGGCCGATCATCGACTTCACGGAGCCGATCACGGCGTCGGGCCCGGCGACCGGGTCCGGCGGCCCGAACACCTCGGCCAGCGCGGCCAGTTCGGCCCGGTCGCCGCCGGGGGTTCCGGTGCCGTGCGCCTCCAGGAGGCCGAGCGACCCCGGTGCCGCCGGGTCGAGCCCCGCCGCCGCCCAGGCGAGCCGGACGGCGCGGGCCTGGCCGCCGGGGTCCGGGTTGACCAGGGAGCCGGCCCGGCCGTCGCCGGCCACGCCGACGCCGCGGACGACGGCGTAGATCCGGTCGCCGTCGCGCCGCGCGTCCGCGAGCCGTTTGAGTACGACCACGCCGGTGCCCTCGCCCATCAGCACGCCGTCCGCGTCCCGGTGGAACGGGCGGATCCGCTGGGACGGCGACAGCGCCCGCAGCCGGCTGAAGACGGACCAGAGCGTGATGTCGTGGCAGTGGTGTACGCCGCCCGCGAGCATCACGTCGCAGCTGCCCGCGGCGAGCGCGCCGACGGCCTGGTCGAGTGCGACGAGCGAGGAGGCGCAGGCCGCGTCCACGGTGTAGGCGGGGCCACGCAGATCGAGCCGGTTGGCGACCCGGGACGCCGCGAAGTTGGGCACGAGGCCGATCACCGACTCGGGGCTCTGCTCCCCGCCGAGCGCGGCCGTGAACGCCATCCGTACCGCTTCGAGCCGCTCGCCGTCCAGCTCGGGCAGTAACTCGTGCAGGGTGCGCACCAGTTGGGCGGACGTACGCATCCGCTGGTCGAGTCGGGCGAGCCCGTCGCTCAGATAACCGCCGCGACCGAGCACGACACCGACCCGGGAGCGGTCTTCGGGCAGTGCGGCCTCCCCCGCGTCGGCGAGCGCGGCCGCGGCGGTGCGCAGTGCGATCAGCTGGTCGGGTTCGGTGCCGGGCACGGAGTCCGGCATGAGTCCGAAGACGGTCGGGTCGAAGGCGGCGAGCGCGTCGAGCCCGTCGACGAAGCCGCCGCGGCGGCAGTAGACGCCATCGAGGCCGCGCCGTCCGTCCGGGTCGTAGTAGGTGTCCGCGTCCCAGCGGGCCTTGGGCACCTCGGAGATGGCGTCAGCGCCGGTGACGAGGTTGTGCCAGAACGCGGCCAGGTCACAGGCGCCGGGCAGGGTCACCGCCATGCCGACGATGGCGACGGGCTGCCGGTGCTGCGGGGCGGTCGGTCGCATCGTGGGGCTCACCGGCCCGACGCCGTCAGGACGACCTCGTCGGTCTCCGGCTCGCCCCAGGCCAGCTCCCGCAGCAGCGCGAGCACGCCCTCCTCCGGGTCGATCAGCTCGATGCCCCGGCGCGCGTACTCCCGGCCCAGCTCAGGGCCGACCATGCCGCCGTGCGCCCCGGCCGGCGCCCACGGGCCCCAGTGCACGGTGACGGTACGGCTGCCGGTGCCGGCGCGCCAGAGGCGGCCGAGGCGGGCGAGTGCGTCGTTGGCGGCGGCGTAGTCGGCCTGGCCGCGGTTGCCGTACACCGCCGCGACGGAGCCGAACATGACGGTGAAGGCGGGCAGTTGGGGAAGTCGCCGGAGAGCCGAGAGCAGTGCGCGGGCGCCGTCCACCTTGGTGCCGTAGACCCGTTCGAAGGAGACGGGGTCCTTCTCGGCGAGCAGCCGGTCCTCGATCACTCCGGCGGCGTGTACGACCCCGTCGATCCGGCCGTACGTCGCGTACGTCTCCTTGACCGCCTGCTGCACGGCCTCCGCGTCCCGCAGGTCGAGTGCCCGGTACCTGGCCCGGCCGCCCGCGTCGTGTACCTCGGCCAGGGTCGCGGCGATCTCGCGGCGGGCCAGGACGCGGCCCGCTTCGCGGTCGATCTCGGCGGTGCTCAGACCGCCCCGGGCGGCGAGCGCCGCACGCAGCGCGGGCAGGTCGGTGGCGTGGGCCAGCTCGTGGTGCCCGCCCGTGCCGTCGTCGAGCGGCGTACGCCCGAGCAGTTCGACCCGGCAGCGTGCGGCGGCGGCAAGGGCGAGGGTGAACCGGGCTGTGATGCCGCGTGCGCCGCCCGCGAGGACGACGACCGACTCCGGGCCGAGCCCGAGTGCCGCGGCTGCGGCGGCGCCGGAGGAGGCGGGCCCGGCGCCGGAGGAGACGGGCGGGCCCAGAGGGCTCTCGTACGGTACTGGGGCGCGGCGGACGCCGCAGGTGCGCAGCACGACGGGCTCCCGGTCGGGCGCCAGCAGTTCCCCGACGAGCGCCTCGGCCTGCTCGGTGGCGGGCTCGTCGGGGTCGAGCTCCACGGTGCGGACCACGGTGTCGGGGTATTCGCGGGCCGCGGTGCGCACGAAGCCGTCGATGCCGCTGGTGTCGTCGGGGAGGCGCGGGCAGAGCAGCCGGCGCGGGCCGCGCAGCAGCAGTTCCTGGAGCACGGTGAGCTTGGCGGGCAGCAGTTGCTGTTCCGCACCCGCGAGAGCGCCCAGGTGCAGCACTCCGTCGACCGGGCCGGTGTGCCCGGCGAGCTGTGCGGTGTCCGGGCCGCCACGGGCGGCGAGCGCGCCGAGTGCGGTGAGCCGGGTGACGAGTGCCCGTGCGAGTGGCGTGTCGTCCGCGACGATCAGGAACCGCTTCCCGCGCAGCTGTACCGCGCCTTCGGCGCCGGGCACGGGCGCCGGGTCGAGCGGGGCGGGCCGCAGCAGATAGCGGCGGGGAACCTGGCCGGTGAGCGGGGCGGGGGACTCCTCGGCCACGGGGGCCGAGGTGGCGAGGGCGGGTGCCGGGTCCGGGTCGGCGAGCGCCTTCGCGCGGGCCCGCAGCCAGTCGGCGATCCCGGCGGCGGTGCGCTCCCGGGTCAGCTCCTCCAGGTCCTCGTCCGGCAACGACCGCAGATCCGCACCCGAGCCCAGCAGCCGCCGTCCCAGCTCCCCGGCGATCTCCGTCCGCTTGATCGAATCCACACTCAGATCCGCCTCCAGATCCGACTCCGCCCCCACCATCTCCACCGGATATCCCGTACGTTCAGCGATCACCGCCAGCACCTCGGCCAGCACATCCACCCCCACCGGAGCGGGAGCGGGGGCCGGAGCCGCAGCGAGAGCGGCCGGAGCCGGGGCCGGAAGGGGTTCGAGGGTCGGCGGAGCCGCCTGCGGCGCGGACGGAGCCCCGAAGTAGCCGAGGAGCACGTCCCGTTGTGCGGCCAGCATCTCCCGGCTGTTGCGCAGGAACTCCCGGAGCAGTTCTTCCCGTTCGCCCATCGTCGTCGCCTCACTGGTCCGCTCTCTGGTCCGCGGGATGCCCGAGATGCGCCGGGCCGGGCGCAGCGCTCCCGGCACCGGCCGGCCGTCCGCCGTGCGTACGAGGTGGCCGTCGACCGTCCAGCCGGGCCGCTCCGGCACGGCGGCCGGGTCGGCGAGTGCCGTGTCGCGTCCGCTGAAGAGCCGTGCGGGCGCCACCGGGACACCGGCCGCGGCGAGCCGGGCCAGGGCCTCGAGGTGGCCGCGCAGGCCCGCGTCGGGGCGGGGTTCGAACGGGACGGCGACGTGCGGCCGGTCGCCGAGGATCTGGCCGACCAGACCGGTGAGCACGGTGCCGGGCCCGCACTCGACGAAGATCCGCGCCCCGGCGTCGTACATCGCCTCGATCTGGTCGGCGAAACGGACGGGGGCGGCGATCTGCTCGGCGAGGCCGGCCCGTACCTGGGCGGGGTCCCCGGCATAGCGGGTGCCGGTGAGATTGGCCCAGACCGGGAACTCGGGGCCGCGCACGGCGTACGCCGTCAGGATCTCGGCGAAGCGGGACACGGCCCCGGCGACCAGCGGGCTGTGGAAGGCGCAGGCGACGGGCAGCGGGCGGACGGCGAACCCGGCGCCGGTGAGCGCGTCGACGGCTTCGGCGACGGCGTCCCTCGGGCCCGAGAGCACGCTCTGCGCGGGCGCGTTGTGGTTGGCGACGACGACCCGCTCGGCCAGGCCTGCCCCGGCGAGCACCCGGGTCACCTGCTCGGCGGAGGCCACGGCGGCGGCCATGGTGCCCGGATCGGGCCCCTGTGCGCGGGTCGCGGCGAGGATCGCCTCGGCCCGCTCCCGGCTGAGGCCACCGAGCGTGTCGGGGTCGAGGGCGCCCGCGGCGCAGAGCGCGACGAGTTCGCCGTAGGAGTGCCCTGCGGCCATGTCGGGGCGGACACCGACCGCGATGAGGGTGTCGTACGCGGCGAGGCCGACCGCCCCGAGCGCGGGCTGGGCGTGGCGGGTGTCGGTGAGCCGGGCGACCTGTGCGGCGCGTTCGGCGGCGTCGAAGGCGGCGGGCGGGAAGAGGGCGGCGGCCGGGGCGTGGTACAGGTGGCGGCCGAGTTCGGGGAAGGCGGTGAACAGCTCGGCGAACATGCCGGGGCGCTGGCTGCCCTGGCCGGGGAAGAGGAACGCCACCTTGCCACCGTCGTTGCTTTCGCCGTCGCCGTCGGCCGCCCCGGCGGGGGCGCCTTTGGCCGGGAACACTCCGCTTCTCCCGGGCGTGCCGTCGAGTAGGTCCCGTATCAGGTGCGGGAGTTCGGTGACGGACTCGGCGACCACGGCACCGAGGAGCGGGCCCGGTCCGGTCTCCGCGCGCTGTGCGGCGGTACGCGCCAGGTCCCGCAGCCGCCAGTGGCCGCTCGCCGCGAGGCCGGCGAGTTCCTCGGCCGCTGCGCGGGTGCGGAAGACGAACAACTCGGCGGGCCAGACGTCGTGGCTCTGGCGCGGCGGCGCTCCGGCGTCGGCGTGGGCCCGCAGCACCACGTGGAAGTTGGTGCCGCCGAATCCGAAGGCGCTCACCCCGGCGACGCGGCGGGCGGCGGGCTCGGCCCAGGGCCGGGCCTCGCTGTGGAAGACGAATGGGCTGTCCGGGCCGGTCCAGACGGGGTTGGGCACGTCGATGTGCAGGGTGGGCGGGCGCACCCCGGTATGCAGGGCGAGCGCGGTCTTGATCAGTCCGGCGAGACCGGCGGCGCACTTGGTGTGCCCGATCTGGGACTTGACGGAGCCCACGACGCAGCCGCCGGGCGCGGCCCCGGCCTCCTCGAACAGCCGGGTGAGCGTGCTGAGTTCGGTGCGGTCGCCGACGACGGTGCCGGTGCCGTGGGCCTCGATCAGGCCGACCTCGGCGGGCGAGACGCGGGCCTGCGCGTAGGCGCGTTCCAGGGCGGCGCGCTGGCCCTCGGGGCGGGGCGCGGTCAGGCCGAGGGAGCGGCCGTCGCTGGCGCTGCCGACGCCCTCGATGACGGCGTAGATCCGGTCGCCGTCCCGCTCGGCGTCGGCGCGGCGCTTGAGTACGAGACAGGCGACGCCCTCGCCGAGTGCGATGCCGTCGGCGGCCGCGTCGAACGTGCGGCAGCGGCCGGTGGGCGACAGCGCGTGCGCGGAGGAGAAGAGCAGGTAGTCGTTGATGCCGTTGTGCAGGTCGGCGCCGCCGCACAGGGCCACGTCGGCGGCACCGCAGGCCAGTTCCTTGCAGGCTGCGTCGACGGCGGCCAGGGAGGAGGCGCAGGCGGCGTCGACGGTGTAGTTGGCGCCGCCGAGGTCGAGCCGGTTGGCGATCCGGCCGGCGATGACGTTGGCGAGCATGCCGGGGAAGGAGTCCTCGGTGAGTTTCGGGAGCTGCTCCTCCAGGTCCTCGGGAAGGCGGCCGACGTACGAGGGCAGGACGCTGCGCAGCGTCGCGGCGCCGGAGATGTCGCTGCCCGCCTCGGCACCGAAGACGACGCAGGTGCGCTCGCGCGGGAAGGCCCGGCGGTCGAGCCCGGCGTCGGCGAGCGCCCGCCTGGCCGCCTCCAGGGCGAGGAGCTGGACGGGTTCGATGGCGGCCAGGGAGGCGGGCGGGATTCCGTAGGCCAGCGGGTCGAAGGGGATCGGAGGCAGGAAACCGCCCCACTTGGACGCGGACACGTCGTCCGCCTCGGCGTCCGCGCCGAAGTGCAGCGCGGGATCCCAGCGGGTGTCCGGGACCTCGGTGATCGCGTCGGCCCCGGCGAGCACCTGGGCCCAGTAGGCGGGCAGGTCGGCGGCGCCGGGGAACATGCCGGCCATGCCGACGACGGCGATGTCGAGCGGTTCGGGAGCGGGGGCTGGGTTCCGCGCGGGTACCGTACCGTCCGCGTCGCGGACGTCAGCGGCGAGTTCGGCGGTGCGGCGCCCGTAGAAGTCGGCGGCCCCGTCGGTGACCGCGTGGTGCAGGGCGGCGACGGTGGTGACGGCGGAGCGGAGCACGGCGACCTCGCCGGCCATGAACATGCCCGCTTCGCGCTGGCGCTCCTCGTCGACGTCGAGTAGCTCGTCGCTGACCCGCTCGACGCCCTTGCTGGCGATGCGCAGGCGGCCGACGTTGAGCCGCTCCAGCTCCTGCCAGACCTGCCGCTCGGGTATCCCCTGAGTCCGCAGCTCGTCCTTGACCCCCTGGTACGTGTGGCTGAACGCGCTGGGCAGGCAGCGGATGGTGTGGCCGGGCGCGGTGTGCAGGAGCGTGGTCGACCTGGCGTCCAAGGCCGCGCGCTGGAACAGCGGCCGGATGGCGCCGCACTCGACGGCCTCCTCGGTGAAGAGGTAGCCGGTGCCCATCAGAACGCCGACGACGGCACCGCGGGTGGTGAGCGGAGCGGCGAGCGCGGCGACCATGGCGGCGGAGCGCTCGTCGTGGATGCCGCCCGCGAACAGCACCTGTACGTCCTGTGGGTCGGCGGCGTCACCGCCATCGGTGTGACCGTCGTCGGCCGCCGCGTCGAGGAAGTCCTCCAGGACGGCCAGTTGCGCCTCCCAGAGCGGGAAGCTGTTGCGCGGCCCGATGTGCCCCCCGCACTCGGCGCCCTCGAAGACGAAGCGCCGGACGCCGGCCGCCAGGAACTGGCCGAGCAGCCCGGGCGACGGCACGTGCAGAAAGGTACGGATGCTCTCGGCCTCCAGAGCGGCCGCCTGGGAGGGACGGCCGCCCGCGATGACGGCGTGGCTGGGGCGCAGCTCACGGACGGCCTCCAGTTGGGCGGTGCGTATCTCTTCCGGAACGAAGCCGAGGATGCCGACGCCCCAGGAGCGGTCGCCGAGCGCGGACTTGGTCTGCTCGAGCAGGGTGCGGGTCTGCTCGGGCCCGGCCAGGGCGAGCGCGACGAACGGCAGTCCGCCGCCGTCCGCGACGGCCGCCGCGAACCGCGCCTGGTCGCTGACCCGGGTCATCGGGCCCTGGACGACCGGCAGCGCGGTGCCGAGCGCCCGGCACATCGGCGAGCCGCCGCGCAGCACGGCGCCGTCGTCCGCCACGGCGGCGTCGATGCCCTCCGTGACGGCGGCGAGGGCGCGGTCCACGGTGCCGTACCGCTCGGCGAACCGGGCGGCGAGAAAGGCATCCTGGCCCAGCGGCAGGGGCCGGTCGCGCAGGACGGCCGGGAGGCCGGGGCGGCTCCGGTCGAGCACCCGGCAGCCGTCGACGACGACGGTCTCGGTGCCGTCGGCGGCGCGCAGCAGACCGGCGGCCGCGGGGGCCGTACCGGCCTCGTCGAGCAGTGCGAGCTGGATGTCCAGTACGACTCCGCGGGCGCCCGCGAGTACGGCGGCGGCCGCGGTGTGCGGCCCGATGCCCCCGCAGGCCCACACGGGCAGGTCGGCCGGTACAGCGCCGAGTACGCGCTGGAGCAGCACGAAGGTGGAGTGTTCGCCGCAGGGGCCGCCGGACTCCTCGCCGCGCACGACGAGCCCGGTGACACCGTCGGCCACGGCCCGGACGGCCTCGTCGGTGCCGCGGACCTCGGCGAGCACGGCGGGGTCCGCGGCGGCGGCGCGGGCGGCGGCCCGGACCCCGGCGACGGTCCAGGGCGCGTCGGGGGCGAGGAGCACGGTGCACGGTCCGGCTGCGGCCGGGTCCGCGGTGCGACGCGTTCCGGCAGGCGCCGGGGCCCACAGCTCTCCGGGGCGCAGCGCACAGTCGGCGGGGACCCGCACGCCGTGGCGGCCGGGGGCCCACTGCCGCAAGAGGGTCAGGGCCTCGCGGGCGGCGCGGGCGCCCGGGCCGAGGTCGAGGACACCGGACCCACCGGCCCGGCAGACGGCGGCGACGAGGCGGGGGTCCGGTGCACCCAACGGGCTGACGCCGATAACGGTGTGCGTCATGGGGGGAGGCTCCTCTGTGCGATCGGGGGGGTGTGCGATCGGGACGAGCAGATTCGGCGCACGCCACGCGTTTTGGAGCTGATGGCCCGTCAGATACTAATGGGTAGTCAGTTATCTGGCTGCACCCCCGACACCGATCAGCGAACAGGAACCGCAACGAGCCGGACCCGGTCGCCGCAGAGCTCGGCCATGTCGTTGATGTCCGAAATCGGCATGACCACCGGCCGGGACTGTCGTCCGAGGACACTTCGATAGCACTGGCACCGCTGGCCCCCATGGCTGCGACGCGATCCCGGTCACCTGTGAATCCGGGTGCGGCCCTCCTCGTCCGTCAGCCGACGGGCCCGTACCGGCCTGGCCATCACAGGACTCCTTCCACGACGAAGTGGCAGGTCCTGCACCTGACCGGAAACCGAGATCGTCACACCCCGACCCGGCCTGTAGGAGGCCGGCGAGTCGGTGGTCTCCCTGGCCCGGTGGCTCGGCCACTCGGACCCCGGGTTCACGCTCCGGAAATACGCGCACTTCCTGCCCCGCGCGGGTGCACGCGGCAGTGCCGCCATCGACGCGGTCTTCGGGTAGCCCGGACGACCGGCAGAAACCCGGTCCTGGTCCAAAGTCCCAGGGAAGTCCCAGAGGTGCCGCCGCACCCCCTCCAGACCAGCATCAGTGCAGGTCAGGCAGGGTGTGGCGGCATCCGTCATTCAGATGTCCCGGAAGATCTCGATCTGCGCCCCGATAGAGTTCAGCCGCTCGGCCAGGTCCTCGTAACCCCGGTTGATGACATACACGTTGCGGAGCACGGACGTCCCCTCCGCCGCCATCATCGCCAGCAGGACGACCACGGCGGGCCGCAGTGCCGGTGGGCACATCATCTCGGCGGCGCGCCAGCGGGTGGGGCCCTCGACCAGGACGCGGTGCGGGTCCAGCAACTGGAGGCGGCCGCCGAGGCGGTTGAGGTCGGTGAGGTAGATGGCCCGGTTGTCGTAGACCCAGTCGTGGATGAGGGTCTTGCCGGAGGCGACGGCCGCGATGGCGGCGAAGAACGGGACGTTGTCGATGTTCAGGCCCGGGAAGGGCATGGGATGGATCTTGTCGATCGGCGCCTCCAGCTTGGAGGGGCGGACCGTCAGGTCGACCAGGCGCGTACGGCCGTTGTCCGCGAAGTACTCGGGCGTACGGTCGTGGTCGAGGCCCATCTCCTCCAGGACCGCCAGCTCGATCTCCAGGAACTCGATGGGGACGCGACGCACCGTCAGTTCCGACTCCGTCACCACCGCGGCGGCCAGCAGGCTCATCGCCTCGACCGGGTCCTCGGAGGGGGAGTAGTCGACGTCCACGTCGATGTCCGGTACGCCGTGGACGGTGAGCGTCGTCGTGCCGATGCCCTCGACGCGGACGCCGAGCGTCTCCAGGAAGAAGCAGAGGTCCTGGACCATGTAGTTGGAGGAGGCGTTGCGGATGACGGTGACGCCGTCGTGCCGCGCGGCGGCCAGCAGCGCGTTCTCGGTGACCGTGTCGCCGCGCTCGGTCAGCACGATCGGGCGGTCGGGGCAGATGGCGCGGTCGACCACCGCGTGGTACTGGCCCTCCGTCGCCGCGACGTCCAGGCCGAAGCGGCGCAGGGCGATCATGTGCGGCTCGATGGTCCGGGTGCCGAGGTCGCAGCCGCCGGCGTAGGGCAGCTTGAAGTGGTCCATACGGTGCAGCAGCGGCCCGAGGAACATGATGATCGAGCGGGTGCGGACGGCGGCCTCCGCGTCGATCGCCGCCATGTTCAGCTCGGCCGGCGGCACGATCTCCAGGTCGACGCCGTCGTTGATCCAACGGGTGCGCACGCCGATGGAGTTGAGCACCTCCAGGAGGCGGTAGACCTCCTCGATGCGGGCGACCCGGCGCAGCACCGTGCGCCCCTTGTTGAGCAGCGAGGCGCACAGCAGGGCCACACAGGCGTTCTTGCTGGTCTTGACATCGATGGAACCGGACAGCCGACGTCCGCCGACAACACGCAGATGCATCGGACCGGCGTAGCCGAGGGACACGATCTCGCTGTCCAGGGCTTCGCCGATACGGGCGATCATCTCAAGGCTGATGTTCTGGTTGCCGCGCTCGATGCGGTTGACGGCGCTCTGGGAGGTGCCGAGCGCCTCGGCCAGCTGCGTCTGTGTCCAGCCACGGTGTTGCCGGGCGTCACGGATGAGCTTGCCGATGCGTACGAGGTAATCGTCTGCCATGGGATTGAGGTTATCTCAGATATGAGATGGCACATTCCCGAGGGGGCCATTCGGGTGACGGGTCGTCAACGCCGCCTGGCGGCACGGGTACGACGCCACCCGAAAGGTCCGGGCAAATCCATCGATGTCGTACGACGTCCGGTGCTGCTGTGCGTGCGCCGTGGTCCGTGC
Organism: Streptomyces sp. NPDC028907; assembly: GCF_055564995.1. Classification (NCBI taxonomy): domain Bacteria; kingdom Bacillati; phylum Actinomycetota; class Actinomycetes; order Kitasatosporales; family Streptomycetaceae; genus Streptomyces; species Streptomyces sp. NPDC028907. The sequence continues at coordinate 220,251 of NZ_JBVHVE010000013.1, read as the reverse complement.
CTGCCACCAGTGGTGATGGACCAGGAGTGCCGGTTGATGTTCAGCCGCACTCCGGGCAGGATCCGAAAGCTCTTGCGGAATGTGAGGGGCACGGATGCCTCCCTCCGAGGTCGGGTACGTACCTCTCGGTTACCCCGACTTGCCGAACTGATGGCAGCTCGTCACGGAGTGTCCGCGGAAACGGCTTCGGCGACCAGCCGGGCGACCTGCTGGGGGGAGAGCGGGGCGGTGTCGATGACCTCTGCCTCTCGACTGAGCCAGGGCAGGGCGTCGCGGTAGGCGGTGCGATGGTCGAGGCGCCACTGGCGGGCCTTCGGGAACTGGGCGTTGGTCGCGTCGTCCGTCTCGATCCGGCGGGTGAGCGTGTCCGGGTCGGAGTGGAGCACGAAGTGATGGACCGCGACGCCCTCCTTCTCCAGGCCGGTGCGGATCTCGGTCCAGTACCGCTCGACGAGAACCGTCTGCGGCACGACGAGCGCCCCGCCCAGGTAGCCGAGCAGCTGGGTGGCCGTCTCCACCACCAGGTGGCGCCACGGCGGCCAGTGCTGGAAGTCACCCAGCTGGGGGAGCTTCTCGACGTGTTGCAGCATGTAGCCGACGTACTCGGCGTCGAAGATCGTCGCGTCCGGCACGAGGTCGACCAACTCACCGGCGGTGGTGGTCTTGCCCGCGCCGAAGGTTCCGTTCAGCCAGATGATCATCCGGTGAGACTAGTGGTGCGGACCGGACGCGGGTGGGAGCTGGCCTGAAAAGGCCGGTCCGACGTCCATAACGTCGAACCGGCCTGTCCAGTGCTCCGTCCCGGCGGGTCAGTCCGTGCCGGACTCCATCGCCGCGCGGTCCAGCAGCGCGTCCTCCTCGGAGACCTCGCCGCGGGAGGCGATGGCCTCGGCGCCGCCCTCGGGGAGTTCCGGCATGGTGCCGATCAGGCCGGTGGCGGCGGCCTGGGAGGCGCCGATGGTGGGGCTGCCGGTGCCGATCAGGCCGAGGCCCGCGTACTGCTCCAGCTTGGCACGCGAGTCGGCGATGTCGAGGTTGCGCATGGTGAGCTGGCCGATCCGGTCGACCGGGCCGAAGGCCGAGTCCTCGGTGCGCTCCATGGAGAGCTTGTCCGGGTGGTAGCTGAACGCCGGGCCCGTGGTGTCGAGGATCGAGTAGTCCTCGCCGCGCCGCAGCCGCAGGGTGACCTCGCCGGTGATCGCGGCGCCGACCCAGCGCTGGAGCGACTCGCGGATCATCAGCGCCTGCGGGTCCAGCCAGCGGCCCTCGTACATCAGACGGCCGAGGCGCCGGCCCTCGTTGTGGTACTGGGCGAGGGTGTCCTCGTTGTGGATCGCGTTCACCAGGCGCTCGTACGCCGCGTGCAGCAGGGCCATGCCGGGCGCCTCGTAGATGCCGCGGCTCTTGGCCTCGATGATCCGGTTCTCGATCTGGTCCGACATGCCGAGGCCGTGCCGGCCGCCGATGGCGTTGGCCTCCATCACCAGGTCGACGGGGGAGGCGAACTCCTTGCCGTTGATGGTGACCGGGCGGCCCTGCTCGAAGCCGATCGTCACGTCCTCGGCGGCGATCTCGACCAACGGGTCCCAGAACCGGACGCCCATGATCGGCTCGACGGTCTCGATGCCGGTGTCCAGGTGCTCCAGGGTCTTGGCCTCGTGGGTGGCGCCCCAGATGTTGGCGTCGGTGGAGTACGCCTTCTCCGTGGCGTCCCGGTAGGGCAGGCCATGGGCGACCAGCCACTCCGACATCTCCTTGCGGCCGCCGAGCTCCGTCACGAAGTTGGCGTCCAGCCACGGCTTGTAGATCCGCAGGTGGGGATTGGCGAGCAGGCCGTAGCGGTAGAACCGCTCGATGTCGTTGCCCTTGTAGGTCGAGCCGTCGCCCCAGATCTGGACGTTGTCCTCCAGCATCGCCCGCACCAGCAGCGTGCCGGTGACGGCACGGCCCAGCGGCGTGGTGTTGAAGTAGGCGCGCCCGCCGGAACGGATGTGGAACGCGCCGCACGTCAGCGCGGCCAGGCCCTCCTCGACCAGCGCCGCGCGGCAGTCGACCAGGCGCGCGACCTCGGCGCCGTAGGTCTTGGCGCGGCCGGGCACCGAGGCGATGTCGGGCTCGTCGTACTGGCCGATGTCAGCGGTGTAGGTGCACGGGACGGCGCCCTTGTCGCGCATCCAGGCGACCGCGACCGAGGTGTCGAGACCGCCCGAGAAGGCGATGCCGACGCGCTCGCCGGTGGGCAGGGAGGTGAGGACCTTGGACATAGGAAGAGTATGCATGAAGGCGCATGGTCATGCAAAGGGCGCATGTCGAAGCCCCGGGACATGACCATCCCGGCCCCATGTACTAGAGTTATCTCGACATCGAGATATCTGCCGAGGCGTACCGCAGTCGCCCACCTCGGTAAGGCATACCTAACTTAGCCTTACCTTAGCGGATCGGCCAAGACGGTGTGGCGGCAGGATGCGGTGGTAAGCGCACAGAAATGAAGGAGACTGTCGTGTCGGCGAACAGCTTCGACGCCCGCAGCACGCTGAGCGTGGGTGACGAGTCGTACGAGATCTTCCGGCTGGACAAGGTCGAGGGCGCCGCGCGCCTCCCCTACAGCCTGAAGGTGCTGCTGGAGAACCTCCTCCGCACCGAGGACGGCGCGAACATCACCGCCGACCATATCCGCGCCCTCGGCGGCTGGGACTCCCAGGCCCAGCCGTCGCAGGAGATCCAGTTCACGCCGGCCCGCGTGATCATGCAGGACTTCACGGGCGTGCCCTGTGTCGTCGACCTCGCCACCATGCGTGAGGCCGTCAAGGCCCTCGGCGGCGACCCCGCCAAGGTCAACCCGCTCTCGCCGGCCGAGATGGTCATCGACCACTCCGTCATCGCCGACAAGTTCGGCACGTCGGACGCCTTCAAGCAGAACGTCGACCTGGAGTACGGCCGCAACAAGGAGCGCTACCAGTTCCTGCGCTGGGGCCAGACCGCCTTCGACGACTTCAAGGTCGTCCCGCCGGGCACCGGCATCGTCCACCAGGTGAACATCGAGCACCTGGCGCGCACGGTCATGGTGCGTAACGGCCAGGCCTACCCCGACACCCTCGTCGGCACCGACTCGCACACCACCATGGTCAACGGCCTCGGCGTCCTCGGCTGGGGCGTCGGCGGCATCGAGGCCGAGGCCGCGATGCTCGGCCAGCCGGTCTCGATGCTCATCCCGCGCGTCGTCGGCTTCAAGCTGACCGGCGAGCTCACCCCCGGCACCACCGCCACCGACCTCGTGCTGACCATCACCGAGATGCTCCGCAAGCACGGTGTCGTCGGCAAGTTCGTCGAGTTCTACGGCGAGGGCGTCGCCGCCACCTCCCTCGCGAACCGCGCCACCATCGGCAACATGTCGCCGGAGTTCGGCTCGACCGCCGCGATCTTCCCGATCGACGACGAGACCATCAAGTACCTGAAGCTCACCGGCCGCTCCGAGCAGCAGCTCGCGCTCGTCGAGGCGTACGCCAAGGAGCAGGGCCTCTGGCTGGACCCGAAGGCCGAGCCGGACTTCTCCGAGAAGCTGGAGCTCGACCTCTCCACGGTCGTGCCCTCCATCGCCGGCCCGAAGCGTCCGCAGGACCGCATCGTCCTCGCGAACGCCGCCGAGCAGTTCAAGCTGGACGTACGCAACTACGTGGACTCCGTGGACGAGGCGGGCCAGGAGTCCTTCCCGGCCTCCGACGCCCCGGCCGTCGCCCCGAACGGCGCCCCGTCCAACCCGGTCACCGTGACCGCCCCCGACGGCTCGACGTACACGATCGACCACGGCGCCGTGACCGTCGCGGCCATCACTTCCTGCACCAACACCTCCAACCCGTACGTCATGGTCGCCGCCGCGCTCGTCGCGAAGAAGGCCGTGGAGAAGGGCCTGACCCGCAAGCCGTGGGTCAAGACCACTCTCGCCCCGGGTTCGAAGGTCGTCACCGACTACTTCGACAAGGCCGGGCTCACCCCGTACCTGGACAAGGTCGGCTTCAACCTCGTCGGCTACGGCTGCACCACCTGCATCGGCAACTCCGGCCCGCTGCCGGAGGAGGTCTCCAAGGCCGTCAACGACCACGACCTCGCGGTCACCTCGGTCCTCTCCGGCAACCGGAACTTCGAGGGCCGGATCAACCCCGACGTCAAGATGAACTACCTGGCCTCCCCGCCGCTGGTCGTCGCGTACGCCATCGCGGGCTCCATGAAGGTGGACATCACGCGTGACGCCCTGGGCGCCGACCAGGACGGCAACCCGGTCTACCTGAAGGACATCTGGCCCTCCGAGGCCGAGGTCAACGACGTCGTCGCCAACGCCATCGGCGAGGACATGTTCTCCAAGTCGTACGAGGACGTGTTCGCCGGTGACGCCCAGTGGCAGGCGCTGTCGATCCCGACCGGCGACACCTTCGAGTGGGACGCCGAGTCGACCTACGTCCGCAAGCCCCCGTACTTCGAGGGCATGACGATGGAGACCACCCCGGTCTCCGACATCTCCGGCGCCCGCGTCCTCGCCAAGCTCGGCGACTCGGTCACCACCGACCACATCTCGCCCGCCGGCGCCATCAAGGCCGACACCCCGGCCGGCAAGTACCTCACCGAGCACGGTGTGGAGCGTCGTGACTTCAACTCCTACGGCTCCCGCCGAGGCAACCACGAGGTCATGATCCGCGGTACGTTCGCCAACATCCGCCTGCGCAACCAGATCGCGCCGGGCACCGAGGGCGGCTACACCCGCGACTTCACGCAGGAGGGCGGCCCGGTCTCCTTCATCTACGACGCGTCGCAGAACTACCAGGCCGCCGGCACCCCGCTGGTCATCCTGGGCGGCAAGGAGTACGGCTCCGGCTCGTCCCGCGACTGGGCGGCCAAGGGCACGGCCCTCCTCGGCGTCAAGGCCGTCATCACCGAGTCGTACGAGCGCATCCACCGCTCGAACCTCATCGGCATGGGCGTCCTGCCGCTGCAGTTCCCGGCGGGCCAGTCGGCCGACTCGCTCGGCCTGACCGGCGAGGAGACCTTCTCCATCACCGGCGTGACCGAGCTGAACAACGGCACCACCCCGAGCACGGTCAAGGTCACCACCGACACGGGCGTCGAGTTCGACGCGGTCGTCCGCATCGACACCCCCGGTGAGGCCGACTACTACCGCAACGGCGGCATCATGCACTACGTGCTGCGCCAACTTGCCGGTTCTTGACCTGATGTGAACGAGCGCCCTGCCCCTGCATCTCGCGCGGAGGGGCGGGGCACTCGCGCTCGAAGGTGCGGAAGACGCCGCCTGTGACCATGATCGCAGGCGATCCGTTCCCGGAGCGGAGCTGCGCATCCTACGACGACGAAGAACCCCGCACCTGGTACCAGGTGCGGGGTTCTTCTGTGGGGTGCAAGTCCGGCGTCCTGCGGATGGTGTTCGACAGTGGCACGCATCTGACGTGTTCGGCCGACGCATCGTTCGAAGCCTGGCAGGTCACAGAACCACGAGGATGGAGTTTCATCTCGTTGCCACGGTGTACCGCGTCCTTGAACGCCACTAGGCCCCCAGCAGCAGCGCCTTCGACCTCCGGCGGGCAGTGACGTGCCGCCATACGTCTACCAGGTCACCAAGCACGATCCTGCCGACCGCGACGAGGTGGGGTGCGTTCACGGCCCGCCATCGTTGCTGGGCTGCCTTCGTCGCGTACGCCCGGAACGGCTGACTCGGATCCCCGACCCGAGCCCGGGGTTCCAAGAGGAGGGGGACCTCAGAGCTGCAATTTCACCAGTGTGCGGTCAGGATCTCGCCTGGCTCGGGTGAGCGAGCCGGATCAGCTGGAGATCCAGCTGCCGATCAGCCGCAGCGCGTCGGCCGACGGGGTGCCGGGCTGGGCCGAGTAGGCGATCAGCTTCCAGTTGCCCGCCCCGGCCACATCCACGGCCTCGTAGTGCAGGTCGAGCGGTCCTACCAGCGGGTGGTTGAGCCGGTAGCGGCCGTGCGACTTGTCGTTGACGTCCTGCTGCGCCCATAACCGGCGGAACTCCTGGCTGCGCATGGACAACGTGCCGATGAGCTCGATGAGTCGCGGGTCGTCGGCGTGCCGACCGGCGTTCAGGCGCAGGTAGGCGACGGTGTCGGCACACTTGCCCGGCAGGCTCTGCCCGAACAGCTCGCGAAAGGTCTGGTCGAAGAAGACCAGCCGGGCGGCGTTGCGTTCGGCCACCGACAGCGTGGGGAAGTCGGCGAACACGCCCCTGGCCAGGTCGTTCCAGGCGAGGAACTCCGCGCACGGTCCCACTATGTAGGCCGGTCCCGCGAGGGTGTCCAGCAGCATCCGCAGCGAGGCACGCACGTTGGCCACCGGCTCCTGCTGGAAGCGGCTGGACTCAGGACGGGCCAGGTTGCGCAAGTGGCGGGCCTCGTCGGCACTGAGCCGCAGGGCCCGGGCGATCGCGTCGAGCACCTGCTCGGACACGTGAGGATTACGTCCCTGCTCCAGCCGTACATAGTGATCGATGCTCACCCCTGCGAGCTGGGCGAGCTCCTCCCTGCGCAACCCCGGCACCCGGCGCCGGCCGTGCGTGGCCAGCCCGACCTCCTGCGGTGTCACCCGGTCCCGCCGCGAACGCAGGAACATGCTCAACTCTGTCCGTCGATCCACACCACCCATTATGGGCAGGACACCACCCCGTCAGGGTGGGGAGCTTTTCCCCAGGATGGACCTGCCCTGGTAAGGCTCGCGCGGCCCGGCCGACAGTGGTCGGCATGAAGCACACAGCCCTCGTGATCGTCGCCTTCATCACCCTCACGGCCTGTACCGCCGAGGCCGGGACCCCGATGGGCGCGGCCACACGACCCCGGCGCGAGCGGGCACGCCCACGCAGAGCACCTCGGGCACGCCGGGGACCGAGGCCTCTCCCGCCATGCTCGTCGGCACCTGGGCCAGCAAGGACGGCGACCTCGTCTTGCGGCTCAACCGCGACGGCACCTTCGAGGAGGACCTCAACGGCACCCGGGCGGCCTTCAAGGGCAGCTATGTGGTCGGCGAGATGAGCTTCGACCTGAGCGCCGACAGCGGCGCCTTCCACTCGGCCAGGTGCGGGCGCTCGGCGCCGAGGGTGGAGTCCTTGCCGTGACCGGGGTGGAACCACGTGTCATCCGGCAGGCAGCGCGAGGACGCGCGCTGGGCCCCGCGGCGGATCCGACTGGAAGCCGTCCGGTGTGCCGGGGAACCTCACACCGCCATCCATTGCCATGGAAAGAGAGAGCCATGCTTGCTAAGCAACCGCTGGGCCGTACCGGGATGGAGATCACCCGGGTGGGGTTCGGATCCTGGGTAGTGGCCGGGTCCGGTTGGATGTTCAGCTGGGGCAACACCGACGACGCCGAGTCGATCTCCGCTGTCCGGCACGCGATCGCGTCGGGCGTGAACTGGATCGACACCGCAGCTGTGTACGGCCTTGGCCACTCGGAGGAACTGGTCGGGAAGGCGATCGCGAATCTTTCCGAGAAGCCGTACGTCTTCACCAAGGCCGGCCTGGTGTGGGACCGGGACAACCCATCGGCCGCGCCTCGGCGGATCATGAAGCCCGCCGGCGTGCGCCGCGAGGTCGAGGACTCGCTGCGGCGGCTGGGCGTGGAGCGGATCGACCTTTATCAGGTGCACTGGCCCGACACCGGCGAGTCTCTGGAGTACGCCGGTGGCGGCTTCGGCACGGTATCGCCCAACGCCACGCCGCTGGAGGAGTATTGGCAGGTCATGGCCGATCTGAAGGCCGAGGGCAAGGTCGGTGCGATCGGGCTGTCCAACCATGACCTGACGCAGTTGGAGGCGGCCGAGAAGATTGCGCACGTGGACGCGATCCAGCCGCCGTTCTCGGCGATCAACCGGTCTGCCGCGGCCGAGGTCGCGTGGGCGGCCGCCAACGGCACCGGCGTGATCGCCTACTCGCCGATGCAGTCCGGACTGCTGACCGGCGCGTTCACCGCCGAGCGGGCGGCGTCGCTGGGCGCCGACGACTGGCGGTCCGCGCATGCCGACTTCACCACCGGGCTGGCCGCCAACCTCCAGCTCGCCGACGCGCTGAAGCCGATCGCCGCGCGACACGGGGCGAGCGTGGCCGAGGTGGCCATCGCCTGGGTGCTGGCCTGGCCGGGCATGAGCGGCGCCATCGTGGGCGCCCGCAGGGCCTCCCAGATCGACGGCTGGATCGGTGCAGGAGATCTGGAGCTGACCGCCGCCGACCTGGACGAGGTCGGCGCCGCAATCACCGCCACGGGCGCAGGTACCGGCCCGGCCAAGGCTCCAGACGCAGGATGAACTCTCCGAGATCTGCCCGCCGAGGCATGGCCACATCATCGTCGATGCGGCTGCCGTGTGGGTGGTCCTGGCAGTCCCCTGAAACGGCAAAGCGACGGGAGCCTGCCACATGCCGGGCCATCATGGCCCCGGCCCGCACCGGCCGGCCCCGACCGTGCCCGGCCCCGACGAGATGGAGCATGTGATGGGACAACAGCCCGTGTCGCGGCGGAGGATGCTGACCGCCGCCGCCGGCACTGCCGCCGTGGTGGCCACGGCGGCCTGGACCCGGCCGACGTTGGCCACCGCGCAGGCCGGCGGCAGCGTGCTGCCCGGTGCCGGCCGGCTGCCGGCGGAGTACATCGTCCCCGGAGACCGGGCCTTCCCCAGCGGGCACGCGTATGACCCGCGCACCGGCCATATCTATGTCGGCAGCGCCGCGGACGGCACCCTCTACCGTGGCCATCTGACCAAGTCCGCGGTGCGCTCGTGGTCGGCCGACGGCGCCGATGGCCGCAGCACCACGTCCGGGATGGCGATCGACTCCGCCGGACGGCTCATGGTCGGGGGCGCGGATACCGGCACCTTGCGGGTGTACGACACCGAACGCGGCGCACTGCTGGCCCTGCTGCGCGGCGTGGACGGCGGTTTCGTCAACGAGATCGCCGTCGCGCCGGACGGCAGCACGTACGCCACCGACTCCTTCCGGCCCGTCGTCTATCGACTTGCCGATTCCGGCAGCGGTTGGCGCCTCGAACGCTGGCTCGACGTCACCGCCACACCCATCGAGTGGATCGACGGTCGTCACAATCTCAACGGCATCACCTGCGTCGGAGGCCATCTGCTGACCGTCAACAGCTCCACCGGGCAGCTGTGGCGCATCGATCGGTACACGCGGCAGGTGCTCCGGGTCGACCTCGGCGGCCACCAGTTGCCCAACGGCGACGGGCTGGCCTTTCGCGACGGGCTGCTGTACGTGGTCCAGGGCAATATCAACGATGTCCCGGGCCTCACCCCCCAGGTGACCGTCATCGCCATGTCCCCCGATCTGTCCCAAGGTCGCTACACGAGCCGGCTTCTCGCACCTGGCGGCTTCCACCACCCCAGCTCCATCTCCCTCGCCCGCGACCGGGCGTTGGTCGTCAACAGCCAGTACAGCCGCTGGATCAACGGACTCCCGCCCGAGGTGCTCCCCTTCACCCTCTCCGCCGTGCCACTGGACGCGGCCGTCCCCGCCGATCAGGGCCTTTAGACCAAGGCCGTGCAGTTCCCGCTGCGGTGCAGGCGGCAACGGGCGGGATCGATCGGGCAGATCACCCACCAGGCAGCGCTATCAACAGCACGCGGAGCCCCCGGGGGGGAGTAATAGTCAAGGCCTGTGGATCACTTGATGCGCGTCAAGCTGCGTGAGTCTCGGAGCGTTCGACGAGGTGGCCGCGTTCGAAGCGGGCTCCTGCGCGGACGAGGGCGACGAGATGGGGTGCGTTCACGGCCAGCCGTCGTTGCTGGGCTGACTCGACGAGTTTGAACACCATCGCGAGGGCGGCCGCCCTGCTTCCGGCGCCCTTGGTGACCTTCGTGCGCGGCCGCCCTGCTTCCGGCGCCCTTGGTGACCTTCGTGCGCAGGCGCACGGTCGCGAACGTCGACTCGATCGGGTTCGTGGTCCGCAGGTGGATCCAGTGTTCGGCGGGGAAGTCGTAGAACGCCAGCAGCTCGTCCTCGTCATCGACGATCTTCTTCTCGGGGCATCCCCCGTCGGGGGTCAGGCATCGTGACGCGCCGCATCCCAAGTTCCTCCCCGTGACTGTGGGAGTCCGCCGCGTCCTGGCCCCGCACCCCGACAGGGGGTGCGGGGTCGTCTCCCATCGAGGGCCGGGAGGTTCAGGAGTGGCCCATGTTCCAGTCGCCGCACTTGGCCTGGCTGTTGAGTTCATCCTCGTTCTTCGTACACACCCTCAGGCGGTCTTCCTCGTTGTAGTAGATCCCCGTCTCCGCCCGGTATTTGCCGTCCTTCCATTTGCCCTTGTACCACTTGCCCTGTCCGTACTTGTCGCTCTGCACCGACACCATCTGCTCGGACGAGTCCGACTCCATGACCGCGTAGGTTTCCTGGGCCCAGAACCAGTTGAACGCGTCGTAGTTCATCTCCACGCTGGTGGAGATGGCCGGGCTGTGATGGACATACACACCCTTGCCCGGGCGGATGAAGTGGTCGTTGCGGTTCTCGTTGTAGTCGTGCGCCAGCATGGAGCCCAGGTTCTCCTGCGGGTCCTTGTCGAGGATCCCGTTGGCCCTCAGACCGTTGCGGCCGACCTGGCGGTGTCCACCGGCGTCCTCGCGGTACCACTCGCTGCTGCACCTGACGTTCGGGCCTACCCTGGGCACGATGCACAGCTCGATCGACGTGCTCAGGTTGTTCAGGACGCCCGTTTCCAGCTTGATCAGTCCGTTGTCACCGACCGTGCTGCGCTCGCTCCAGCAGTACTGGCCGCTGTTCTTGTCATGGATGTAGATGTCGCTGATCTGCGTGTCCTGCCAGGGCCAGAGGAACATGACGCCGAAGGTGTCCTCGTTCGTCGTGTGGTACTGCCACAACTGGGCCTGTTCGCCGTTCATAACGGGGTTGAAGCGCTCGTCGCCCGGAAAGATCTTGTCGGGTGACTTGATGTCGCCAAGGTAAACGTCGCAGTCGGAGTCGTCGGGGTCCGGGCTGCGTTCCGTCCCGGTTCCCGAATTCGTGCCGGGTGTGGATGCTGTGGCGGTGCCGGACAGACTCAGGACCGCCATCAGGGCCACCAGCATGGCCGGCAGCGGCCATTGGTTCCGCTTCATGGGCTTCTCACCTCTCTCGTCGCGGGGCGGACTCAGCAGTCGGGGATCTCCTTCCACTTCCCCGCGTCCTTGTCGTAGTAGTTCGCGGTGTTGTTGTCGGCGTTGCCGTCGCCGGTGAGGTTGTAGGCGGGGACCCAGGCCCGGCCGTCACGTCCGTCGTGGACCTTGTCGAGGTCCGTGAGGAGCCACCAGTGGTTGTACTCGAACGTGGTGCCGATGCTCTCGCCGAGCTGCTTGCAGAAGAAGTAGTTCCGGGCCACATACAGGTCGCCGTCGCTCTTGCAGCGGGGCCAGTCCTCTCCGTCCCCCTTGCAGTAGGGGTCCTGGTAGCCGTTGCCCTCGCGCCAGGTGTCGACGTAGTACTTTTCCGGAGTTCCCTTACAGGTCTGGGACTCGATGGTGATCGTGTCGTTGTCGCGGATCTTGATCCACTTGTCATTGGCCTTGCCGCGTCGGTCCTCCACATACTCATGGGACGCGGGGGCGGGCCAGGCATCGGAGCCGAGCGGGCTTCCCTGGCTGCGGGTGAAGGTGACCTTGCATCCGGCGTCGACGCGGAAGGAGTCGGCGTCGAGGAAGTGGTCGTTGTAGGTGTCCTCGCCGGGCTTCACCTTGTCGACGTTCACTTTGCAGTTGAACGGGTTGGTTCCGGGACTGGAGTAGCGGGGCGCGTTACCGTTCCAGCACCAGCCGCTCGTGTCGTCCTTGCTGCCCCCGGCGGCCGAGATGGTCTCCTTGGAGTTGTTGTAGAGCTCGCCGCAGCCGACGACCGGCGTGCAGGTGTCGGCGGCGGCCGGGGTGGCGGTGCCCACGACGAGGCCGCTGGCGGCGATCGCCAGAGCCGCGGGCGCCGCGAGGATGTGCTTGGTGCGTGTCTTCAGTGTCACTGTGCTCTCCCTCTTCGGTGCGGTCAGCAGACTTGGATGGCGTCGATGCGGTTGTCGTATCCGGAGCCCTCAAGGTCCGGGTTCTTGGCTGGTGCCGTGGAGGGGAAGGCCACGACCGGCGTTCGCCGTCCCAGTAGTAGAAATGCGCGGCGGTGCCCTCGGTCTGGAATTTCCTGTACGAGGACAGCCGGTCGGTGAAGTTGAACCAGCGGAGCTTCTGGAAGCTGCACTTGCCGAGGTCCAGCCAGTCGTGGTCTTAGTTGTCCCCGGCCCACGGACACGGGTCCGTGTAGTCGCAGCTCCCGTTTGGCTTCCGTGCTGTTTCTGCCCGAGGTAGCTGTAGTGGAGCGTGCCCGAGCCGTCATCGGCCTTCACGGTTTTCCAGTTGGTCTGCGTTGCCGGGATCGTCCAGCCCGCCAGCTGCCGTTCGATGCGGTCCTGGTTGGGCTACGGCCTCCCGCTCGCTCAGGCCGCCCTGCTCCTGGGACTGCGTAATGAACCTGTCGCGGTCGCTGCGCGAGTCAGCCGCGGCCGCGGCCGTGGTGGCGGTGAAGGCGAGAGCGGTCACCGTACTGGCCAGCACCGCACGCTTCATTGTCTTGTTCATGTCCGGCAACGTAGGAATGAGATCAACCAACCAACAAGACCTTTCGCCCCTGTCCGAAACACCGTTCTCAGCCAGGGCCGGTACGGAGGGCCGGGCTCGCCGACGGACCCGTTTCCGGCGCGGTGAGGCCGGCCGCAATGGCGATGCGGTTTGGGTCAGCGCAACTTGGGGCGCGTTTCGAAAGTGCTGGTCGCAGCCACTCGTTGATGGCTGCGACCAGCACGGTCGCCTCGTAGCGGACGGCGAGCTTGTCGTATCTCGTGGCGACCTCGCGGTGGCGCTTGAGGCGACTGATTCCGCACTCCACCGCGTGGCGCTCTTGGTAGTCGGCCTTGTCGAACTTCGGCGGCCGGCCACCGTGGGAGCCGCGTTTCTTGCGGTTGGCGATCTGATCGCGCTTCTCCGGGATCGTGCAGCGGATACCTCGCTTGCGCAGGTAAGCGCGGTTCGCGCGAGAGCCGTACGCCTTGTCGGCACGCACCTTGTCCGGCCGGGTGCGCGGACGGCCCGGCCCGAGCCGGGGCACCCGGATACGCCCCCAGAACCACCTGGAACTGTGGGGAGTCACCGCGCTGCCCGGCCGTGATCACCAGTGACATCGGCTTCTGAGCCCGCTCGACCGCCAGGCCAGGGGCAACCGGTGTGTAGTACGCGTCCGCGACGACCGGGCCCGCCCTTCCCGCGACGCCTTTGTGCGTCAGGCGTTTACAACCACGCCCCTCGACGCTACCTTCCGCAACAGACGGGGTGGGAGCGCTCCCATAGTGGCGGACCGGAACCCGCCGCCCCGGACCGTTCCCGCCCCGCGCATCCGCACGCACACCCACACAAGGACCCGCACGGCCCGTGCCTGACGGAACGGACTCGACTGTCATGATCCTGACAAAACAAGGGGCGACCGGGACCACCCCGCCCCGCCGATTAACCCTCCCCACCCGCGCCAGAGCCCTCTTCCTCGTCCTGGTCTCCCTGCTCGCGACCATCCCCGCCGTGGCCCTCGTCATGAGCACCGGCGGTGAGGCGGAGGCCCACGGCACCCCCATGAAGCCGGGCAGCCGCACCTTCCTGTGCTGGCAGGACGGCCTCACCGACACCGGTGAGATCAAGCCCGTCAACCCGGCCTGCAGGGCCGCCCAACAGGTCAGCGGCACCACGCCGTTCTACAACTGGTTCTCGGTGCTCCGCTCCGACGGCGCCGGCCGCACCCGCGGCTTCGTGCCCGACGGCGAGCTGTGCAGCGGCGGCAACACCAACTTCACCGGCTTCAACACCCCGCGCGACGACTGGCCGCTCACCCATCTCACCTCGGGTGCGACCGTCGACTTCTCCTACAACGCCTGGGCCGCGCACCCGGGTTGGTTCCACGTCTACATCACCAAGGACGGCTTCGACCCCAAGCAGACCCTCACCTGGGACGACATGGAGGAGCAGCCCTTCCTCTCGGTCGACCACCCGCCGCTCAACGGCTCCCCGGGCACGGTCGAGGCCAACTACTCCTGGTCCGGGCAGCTCCCGGCGAACAAGTCGGGCCGCCACATCGTCTACATGGTCTGGCAGCGCTCGGACAGCGCGGAGACCTTCTACTCCTGCTCCGACATCGTCTTCGACGGCGGCAACGGCGAGGTCACCGGCGTCAAGGAGCCCGGCAACCCGACCGACCCGGTGCCCGGCGAGTGCTCCGCCACCCGCCGCACGACCGGTACCTGGTCCGGCGGCTACCAGTCCGAGGTGACCGTCACCAACTCCGGCGACGTCCCGATGCTCGGCTGGATGGTCGACTGGACGCTTCCCGCCGGGCAGAAGGTCGAGAGCCTGTGGAGCGGCAACGCGACCTACACAGGTCAGGACGTGATGGTCCACAACGCCGACTGGAACGGCTCCCTCGATCCAGGTGAGAGCACCACCTTCGGCTACGTCGTCTCCGGCTCCGGCGGAGACAGTGCGACCGGCCTGCCCTGCCGGGTGGGCTGAACCGCGGCTCGGGGCGGACCCGGTGGGCGATGAGTCGCCGTCCACCGGGTCCGCGAGCCGGACGGGCCCGAGGGGGGAAGTGGGACCGTCCGGATGGTGCGTGGCTGGTGCGAGAACCAAGCTGTGCGACAACGTTGTCGAATGGTCTGTGCATGACTCTATCGCCTCAACGGAGAACGACGTCAAGCCAGTTGCCCTACCAGCCAGTCCAGTTGGCGGCGTACGTGCACCGCGTCGCCGCCCTCGTGGCCGTTGAACCGATAGGGGTGGATCTCCTTGCGCGGCTCGGCGTCCGACAGTTCCGCGTAGCGGTTGAAAGCGCCGTAGGCCCCGCTCGGCGGGCACACCGTGTCGCGCAGGCCGACGCCGAAGTGGGCCGGGGCGTGGGCGCGGCGGGCGAAGGAGATCCCCTCCAGGTAGGAGAGCGTGGTGTACGCGGCCCGCTCGGCGTCCCGGTGCACCGAGAGGTACGCGGCGATCTCGCCGTACGGCGAGGCGTCGGTGAGGTCGAGGGCACGGCGGATGCCGCACAGGAACGGGGCGGTGGCCAGGAGCGCGGCGAGGCCGGGCACGAGTCCGGCGACGGCGAGCGCGAGTCCGCCGCCCTGGCTGTTGCCGACGGCCGCGACGCGGGTGCCGTCGACGCCCGGAAGGGCGCGTAGCGCGTCGACCGCGCGCACCGCGTCCGTGATGAGACGCCGGTAGTGGTGGTCCCGGGGTGAGAGCAGGCCGCGCACCGCCGGGCCGGGGCCGCCAGGTGCCGTGGCGTGCGGGTCGGGGGTGGCGCCGCCGTTGCCGTACTGGTCGCCCTGGCCCCGGTTGTCCATCAGCAGATGCGCGTACCCGGCGTTCACCCAGGTCAGCCGCTCGTGCGGGAGGCCGCGGCCCCGGCCGTAGCCGGCGTACTCGACGACGGCCGGCAGGGGTTCGCGCACCCCGGCCGGTCTGCTGAACCAGGCCCGCACCGGGTCGCCGGCGAACCCCCGGAAGGTCACGTCCCAGGTCTCGGTGAGCCGCAGACCCGTCTCCACCGGTTCGCACGCCACCAACACCTCGTGCCGGTCCGCCTTCTTGAGGGTGTCGTGCCAGAACTCGTCGAAGTCGGCGGGCTCCTGGAGGTCCGGCCGGTAGCGCTCCAGGTCCGTCAACGGCAGGTCGAACGCGGGCAACATGGCCTCCGATTGTTGCGTTTCGCCGTCAGAATGTTTCGTAACCTCCAGCTCGTCCCGGTCCTGCCCTCCTCAACTGGCCTTCCCTGTCAGTCCCATTGACAGCCATTACACCCGCCCCTAACCTCGCCGCAAAGTTGCCGGTCCGACTCCGAAACTTTCGGTGCCACCGGGAGGCCACCTGCATGAGCACCTCCACCAGCTCGGCTCCACCGCCCGGCACAAAGGAGCCACCGCCGGCCAAGGCCCCACCTCGCCGCGGGCGACGGACGACGCGCGTCGGCTGGCGCCGGGCGCTGCGCCGGGACTGGCAGTTGTATTCGCTCGCCGTGCTGCCGCTGCTGTTCTTCCTGGTCTTCCGCTATCTGCCGATGCTCGGCAACGTGATCGCCTTCCGGCGCTTCGAACCGGGCGGCTCGATCTTCGGCGAGCAGTGGGTGGGCCTGCGCTATGTCGAGATGTTCCTGAGCGACCCCACCTTCTGGCAGGTGTTCCGCAACACCCTGTGGCTCGGCGGACTCACGCTCGTCTTCTGCTTCCCGATCCCGATCGTGCTCGCCCTGCTGCTCAACGAGGTGCGCAGACGTTCGCTGAAACGGTTCGTGCAGTCGGTGTCGTATCTGCCGCACTTCCTGTCGATCGTCATCGTCGCGGGCATCACGCTCCAGATGCTCGCCACGGACGGCCCGATCAACCACGTCCTGGGCTGGTTCGGGCACGACCCGATCCGGTTCATCCAGGAACCCGAGTGGTTCCGCACCATCTACGTCGGCTCCGAGATCTGGCAGACCGCAGGCTGGGGCACGATCCTCTACCTCGCCGCGCTCACCACCATCGACGAGGACCTCTACGAGGCCGCTCGCATCGACGGCGCCAACCGCTGGCAGCAGATCTGGCATGTCACGCTGCCCGGTATCCGCCCCACCATGATCACGCTGCTGATCCTCAACGTCGGCACCTTCCTGGCCGTCGGCTTCGAGAAGGTCCTGCTGCTGTACAACCCGCTGACCTATCCCAAGGCCGACGTGATCTCGACCTACCTCTACCGCGCGGGCGTGGAGTCCAACAGCTTCAGCTACGCCGCCGCCATCGGCCTGTTCGAGGCGATCATCGGCCTGGTGCTGATCACGTCGGCCAACCAGCTCTCGCGCCGCACAGTGGGGACCAGCCTGTGGTGAAGCCGAGCCGCTCCTACCGCGCCTTCCAGGGCGTCAACGGCGTGGTCCTCACGCTGGTCGTGATCGTCACCCTGTACCCGTTCGCCAACATCGTCGCCCGCTCGTTCAGTGCGGAGCGGCAGATCAGGGCCGGTGAGGTGACGCTGTGGCCCAAGGGCTTCAACCTCACCACGTACAAGATCGTGTTCCAGGACTCGATGTTCTGGCGGAACTACGGCAACACCGTGCTGTACACGGTGGTCGCCACCGCCGTCGCCATGGTCCTGACCACCTGTTACGCCTACGTACTGTCGAAGAAGCACCTCAAGGGACGCGGCGTCCTGGTCGGGGTCGCCGTCTTCACCATGTTCTTCACCGGCGGCCTGATCCCCAACTACGTCCTCGTCACCAGCCTCGGCCTGAAGAACAGCGTCTGGGCCATCGCGCTGCCCAACGCCATCAGCGTGTTCAACCTGCTGGTGATGAAGGCCTTCTTCGAGAGCCTGCCGACCGAACTGGAGGAGGCCGCGCAGATCGACGGCCTGAGCACCTACGGCATCCTGCTGCGGATCGTGCTGCCGCTGTCGAAAGCGGTCGTCGCGACGATGGTGCTCTTCTACTCGGTGTCCTTCTGGAACTCCTGGTTCAGCGCCTTCCTCTACATGGACAAGTCCGAGTTGATGCCGGTCACCGTCTATCTGCGCAACCTCATCTCCGGCGCGACCACGGGCGGCAACGCGGGCGCCGCCGACGCCCAGCTCAGCCAGGTCGGCGCCAACATCCAGGCGGTCACGATCGTGCTGACCTCGCTGCCCATCCTCTGTGTCTATCCGTTCGTCCAGCGCTACTTCGTGTCGGGCGTGATGCTCGGCGCGGTCAAGGGCTGACGGTCCAGGGCTAACAAGGGAGTAACCGTGTCATCCGCGAACAACGCAAGCCAGCTGTCACGGCGTCAGATCCTCGCCGCCGCCGGATTCATCGGCCTCGCCACCCTCACCGGCTGCGGCAGCGGCGACGACGGCGGCGACTCCAAGGACCTGTCGAAGAAGAGAGACGGGGCGATGAAGGAGTACCGCGTCGGTCAGCAGTTCAAGGCGACCGCAGCGCTCTCCTTCACGGTCCTGCACAACAACAACCCGGTCTACCCGATGAAGGACGGCTGGCTGTTCTGGAAGGAGCTCACCAAGCGCACCGGCGTCACCTTCGAGCCCGTCGCCGTCCCCCTGGTCGACTACGAGAAGAAGCGCAGTGTCCTCATCGGCTCGGGCGACGCGCCGTTCCTGATCCCCAAGACGTACCACCCCTCCGAGGTCGCGTTCGTGTCGTCGGGCGCGATCCTCCCGGTCAGCGACTACGTGCACCTCATGCCCAACTTCCAGGACAAGGTCAAGCGCTGGAAGCTGGAGCCGGAACTCGACTCGATCCGGCAGTCCGACGGCAAGTTCTATCTGCTGCCCGGCATGCACGAGAAGCCCAGATCCGGCTACTCGCTGGCGCTGCGCACCGACGTCCTCGACCGCCTCGGACTGAGCCTGCCCACCACCTGGGACGAGGTGTACGAGGTCTTCAAGGCGATCAAGGAGGAGTACCCGGACCGCTACCCGTTCTCCGACCGCTGGAGCAAGAACACGCCCTACCCGGCCGCCGCCCTCTTCAGCTACCTGGGCCAGGCGTACGGCGTCCGCGCCGGATGGACGTACGACAACATCGACTGGGACGCGGGCGCGGGGAAGTTCGTCTTCACCGGGGCGACGGACGCCTTCCGGCAGCTGATCGAGTACGTGCGCAAGCTGGTCGCCGAGAAGCTGGTGGACCCGGAGAGCTTCACCCAGACCGACGACGAGGCCGCGCAGAAACTGCTGGGCGAGAAGTCCTTCGCGATCAGCGCCAACCCGCAGGTACTGGTGCAGGAGTACCGCTTCAACCTGGAGAAGCAGGTCAAGGGCGCGAAGATCGAGATGATCCCGGTGCCGCTCGGGCCCGCCGGTCCCGTGGTCCTGGGCGGCGTCCGGCTGGAGAACGGCGTCATGGTCTCCAGCAAGGCGCTGAAGAGCGACAGCTTCGTCGCGATGATGCAGTTCGTGGACTGGCTGTGGTACTCCGACGAGGGCCAGCGGTTCGCGCGCTGGGGCATCGAGGGCGTCACCTACACCCGCTCCGGCGGCCAGTACCAGCCCAAGCCCGGCATCAGCCTCATGGGCTCCGACCCGGACGCCCCGAAGGACATGCAGAAGGACTACGGCTTCTACAACGGCGTCTTCGCCTACGGCGGCAGCTGGGAACTCGTCTCCTCCATGTTCAGCGCCGACGAGAAGAAGTTCCAG
Source organism: Streptomyces sp. NPDC028907 (assembly GCF_055564995.1). Classification (NCBI taxonomy): domain Bacteria; kingdom Bacillati; phylum Actinomycetota; class Actinomycetes; order Kitasatosporales; family Streptomycetaceae; genus Streptomyces; species Streptomyces sp. NPDC028907. The sequence continues at coordinate 201,009 of NZ_JBVHVE010000013.1, read as the reverse complement.
GACGCCATGTCCCAGCGCGAACAGACGCCGATCGCCCCGGCCCACCCGCTCCAGTCCTTCGAACAGGAACAGGCGTCCCTGTGGGAGACCCCGCTCAGGGACCACGTCACCCAGAACACCCTCAAGTTCGTCCTCGGCAAACGCCCGATGTCCGAATGGGACGCGTACGTCGCCGAGCTGAAGGCGAAGAACATGGAGAGGTTCGTCGACCTGCACAACACGGCGTACGAACGCTTCAAGAAGGACAACGGGTGAGCAGCGGCGCCCCCACGGCCGACTTCGGCACCGGAGCCCTCTCCCGCGCCGCCGCCCTGATCCACACCCTGGTCACCGTCGAGGTCCTGCTGCTCCTCGCCGCCGCACCCGGACTCGCCGGCCTGCTCCTGCTCGGCCCCGACCCGGCCAACCTGCCCCTGGCCGCCGTATGCCTGCTGCCGCTCGGCCCGGCCCTGTCCGCCGCGCTGTACGCCCTGCACCACCGCAGCCGCGACCTCACCGAACTGCACCCGGCCCGGACCTACGCACGCGGCTGGCGCCTCAACGCCCTCCCCGCGCTCAAGCTCTGGACGCCCCTTCTCACCTGGCTGACGGTCATCGCCTTCACCCTCACCCACTTCTCCGCCACCGGCCTGCCCGGCTGGTGGGCCGTCCTGCTCGGCGTGATCGGCGCCGGCTCCCTGCTGTGGGGCGCGCACGCGCTGCTCCTCACCTCCCTGTTCGCCTTCCGCGCCCGCGACACCGCCCGCCTCGCCGCCTACTTCCTGGTCCGGCACGCCCGCACCACCCTCGCCGCCGCCTCCCTGCTCGTCCTGGTGGCCGCGTCGACCGCCCTGCTGACCGAGGCCCTGCCCGCTCTGCTGGCCGCCCCGCTGCTGCTCTCCCTGCTGCACAGCGGCCGCCCGGTGATCGCCGAGACCCAGGAGGACTTCACCGCATGACAGCGCCGCGCACCCCGAAGATCCCGTACGGCGGCGACTACAACCCCGAGCAGTGGCCCGAGCCGGTCCGGGACGACGACCACCGCCTGTTCACGCAGGCCGGCATCGACACCCTGACGGTCGGCGTCTTCTCCTGGTCCCTCACCCAACCCGCCCCCGACACCTACGACTTCACGGTCCTCGACCGCGTCCTGGACCGCGCCGCCGCCGAGCACCGCCAGGTCTGCCTGGCCACCGGCACCGCCGCCCTGCCGCCCTGGCTCGCCAGGCGGCACCCCGAGGTCAACCGCACCGACTTCGAGGGCCGCCGCCACCGCTACGGCCAACGCCACAACTTCTGCCCCAGCGCACCGGCCTACCGCGACCACGCCACCGCCATGGCGGCCCGCCTCGCCGAACGCTACGCGGACCACCCGGCGTTGCTGGCCTGGCACATCAACAACGAGTACGGCGGCACCTGCTACTGCGACCTGTGCGCCGAGGCGTTCCGGGAGTGGCTGCGGCGCAGGTACGGCACCCTCGACGCCCTCAACGACGCCTGGTGGGCGACCTTCTGGTCCCACCGCTTCACCGACTTCGCCGAGATCGAGCCCCCGAGCGCCCTCACCGAGCACTGGCGCGGCTCCGACCACACCGCCTTCCAGGGCATCACCCTCGACTACTTCCGCTTCACCACCGACGCCCTGCTCGGCTGCTTCCTCGCCGAGAAGGAGGTGATCCGCGCCCACGACCAGGACACACCCGTCACCACCAACTTCATGGGCATGTTTCGCCCCCTCGACTACCACCGCTGGGCACCCCACCTCGACTTCGCCTCCTGGGACAGCTACCCGCCCCTCGACGCCCCGCCGACCTGGTCCGCCCTCGCCCACGACCTGATGCGTGGCCTGAAGGACGGCGCCCCCTTCTGGCTGATGGAGCAGACCCCGTCCACCACGGCCTGCCGTGACGTCAACCCGCTGCGTCGGCCGGGGGAGTTGCGGCTGGCCACCTTCCAGGCCGTCGCCCATGGTGCCGACGCCGCCCTCTACTTCCAGATGCGCGCCTCTCGCGGCGCCTGCGAGAAGTACCACGGCGCGGTGATCGGCCACGCGGGCCGGGGGGACACCCGGGTCTTCCGCGAAGTGGCCGAACTGGGGCGGGAGCTGGGGGACTTGGGCGACGCGACTCTCGGCGCCCGCACCCCGGCCCGCGTCGCCCTGCTCTTCGACTGGGACAGCTGGTGGGCCCTGGAGATCTCCGACGGCCCGTCCCGACTGGTCAGGTACCAGGAGGTGGTCCACACCTACTACCGTGCCGCCCGCGAGGCCGGCGCCGACGTGGACGTCGTCCCGGTCACGGCCGACCTCACGGCGTACGACGTGGTCCTCGCGCCGGTCCTGCACATGGTCAAGGGCGACCTGGCACGGCGCCTGGAAGCCGTCGCCGCACGCGGCGGAACCGTCCTGACGACCTTCCTCTCCGGCCGCGTCGACGAGCACGACCGCGCGTTCCTCACCGATGTGCCCGGCCCGCTCGCCCCGCTCATGGGCGTCCGCGTCGACGAATGGGACGCGCGGCCACCGGAGGTCGTACAGCCCGTCCAGCTGGGAGAGCTCACCTGCGAGGCCCGCCTGGTCTTCGAGATCGTGCTGCCACGCGGCGCCGAGCCGGTCGGGACGTACGGCGCCGACTTCTACGCCGGCACCCCGGCCGTGACACGCCACCGGTTCGGGGACGCGGGAGGCGAGGGCTGGTACGTCGCCACGGCCCTGGACCAGCCCGGCGTCGACCGGGTCGTCCGTCGCGTCCTGACCCGCCACGACCTGCTCGGCCCCTACGCCGACCACCCCGCCCTGGAGACCGCGACCCGGGTCGCCCCGGACGGCGCCCGCCTCCACTTCCTGCTCAACCACGCCCCGGAGCCGGCCCACCTCACCGCCCACACCACCGCGACCGACCTGCTGACCGGCAAGCGGGTCGAGGAGGGCGAGCCACTGACCCTCGACCCGCTCGGCACACTGATCCTTCGCAGTCAGTAGATGCGGCGCCCATGTGCGTCGGCCACACCTGACTTACGGAAGAAGTAGCTGTTGACCTGATCGCGCCACTCGCGGGCACTGCGGAGCTGCTCCTCGAACCGCTCCGTCACCCGCGCGTGGCGCGCCGGGTCCACGAGCCCGGCCAGTGAGGCCCACGCCGCGCGGGCCTCCTCCACCTCCTCCACGCCTTCGAAGTGCGTGTCGTACATGTGCTGGATCACCGTCTTCCCGCTGTGGAGCACGTGGTCGTACGACACGTGGTGGAAGAACAGCAACAGCTCGTCGGGGCAGGTGGTGGGCGATTCGTACACCTCGGCCCACGGCTTGGCGTACTGACCGGCGTACCCGGTGCCGGTCGCCACGCTCCGGTCGACGCCGATGCCGTCGCGGTCGGCGAAGTGGTAGGTGCCCCAGGGGCTGTACTCGTAGCCGTCCACGCTCGGCCCGTAGTGGTGGCCGGGCTGCACCATCCAGCCCACGCCGAGCGGCGCGGTGTACTTCTCGTACGTCCGCCACGAACCGTCGAGCACCGCACGCACTCCCGCCGCCGCGGTGGGCTCGAAGGTGAGGCCGATCCATTCGTCGAGGACGCGGCCCGCATCCGCGTCCGGCTGCCAGGCGAGCCGCCCGAAGGTGTACAGGTTGGCCTGGGCCAGCGGATGCCCGGTCCAGAACGGGTCGTCGCCGACGTTCGACACGGCGACGAGTCCGCCACTCGCCAACTCACCCACGGAACGGCCCTCTTCGGGCCGGAACCGCAGCGCCTCGCTCCACATCGGCCCCAGCCAGCACACATGCCGCTGCTGCCCGGTGTACTCCTGCGTGGCCTGCACCTCCACCGCGAGCCGGGTGTGCGGCATGGCACCGATGAGCGGCGAGACGGGCTCCCGCACCTGGAAGTCCATCGGCCCGTGCTTCACCTGGAGCACGGCGTTCCCGGCGAACTGCCCGTCCAGCGGCACGAAATGGTCGTAGGCGGCACGCGCCCGGTCCGTCGTCCGGTCCCGCCAGTCCTGGCGGTGGTCGTAGACGAAGGCCCGCCAGTGCACCGTGCCGCCGAACGGCTCCAGGGCGGCGGCCAGCATGTTCGCGCCGTCCGCGTGACTGCGGCCGTAGGCGAACGGCCCCGGCTGCCCCTCGGAGTCGGCCTTGACGACGTACCCGCCGAAGTCGGGGATCGCCTCGTACACGCGCGAGGTCGTCTCCGCCCACCAGCCGCGCACGCCCTCGTCCAGCGGATCGGCCGTCGGCAGCCCGCCCAGCACCGTCGGCGCGGCGAACGTGACCGACAGATGGGTGCGGATGCCGTACGGCCGCAAAGCGCCCGCGATGGCGGCGACTTCACCGATCCGGTCGGTCAGCAGGTGCGCCTCGGTCTCGTGCACGTTGACGTTGTTCACGGTGATCGCGTTGATCCCGCACGCCGCCAGCAGCCGCGCGTACGCCCGCACCCGCCCCAGCAGCTCGCCGCGCGCCCGGCCGTCCTCCCAGAACAGCGACCCGCCGGCGTATCCGCGCTCCACCTGCCCCATCACCGGATGCACGGCGACGTTGTCCCAGTGGTCGAGCATCCGCAGCGCCAGGCCGGGGCGGTGGGTCGAGCGGGCGGACGAGCCCTGGAACGCCGCCTCTCCGAGCCGTACGACGTGGAAGAGGCCGTGGAGCAGGCCGGTGCCGCCGGACGCGGCGACCGTCGTACGGCCGCCCGCCCGCTCGTAGGTGAAAGCCTCCGAGAAGTCCTCGAAGTCCTCGCCGGTGCCGGTCAGCTCCAGGACGAGGTCGAACGGCCCGGGGGCCGCGTCGCGCTCGACGCGGCCCCCGAACTGTTCACAGGCCCCTGCCACTTCCCGGTGCACGGTGTCCACCAGTGGACCCGCGCCACGGATCAAGGTCCGCCGGGTGCCGATCGGCCGGAACGCCCGGTCCGGCAGCCAGGCCGGATCGACACCCTGATCGACACCCCGCATGAGACCCCAACTCCCTTGCTCAGCCGAGCAGTTCGACTTCCGCCAGCACCGCCTCGCCGTCGAGCACCAGGCGGTACTTCCCGTACGTACCCGGCGACCCCACGGAGAACGCCCGTGTCTGCCGGTCCCAGGTGAAGGATTCCCCGGAGCGCTGGTCGAGGGTCCGCCACGTCGTCCCGTCGTCCTTCGACCCCTGGAGGGTCCAGCCGGTCGGCGCCTTCGTCCGGTCCTTCGGCGACGTCAGCGTGTACTGCACCGCCCTGGCACCGCCCTCGGACACCGGCAGCTCCACCGAGGTGACGCCCGCCTCCGTCCCCGAGGTGTTGTCGAACAGCGACCCGTCACCCTTCAGCACATCCGCACGCGGCGTCGGCACCTCGTCGTCCTGGGTGATGGAGACCGGCGCCGCGTTCCTGCCGGTGCCCCAGGACGAGGGCTTCGACCCCATGTCGAACTCCAGGACCCCGCCCTTCGCGATCAGCGAGTGGGGCAGCGAAGTCGACCTCCACGGAACGCCGTTGACCTTCAGGCCCTGGACGTACACGTTGCGGGCACTGTTCCTCGGCGCCTTCACGACCAGCTTCCGGCCGTTCTCCAGCTGGACCGTCGCCTTCTTGAACAGGGGCGAGCCGATCGCGTACTCGCCACTGCCCATCACCAGCGGATAGAAGCCCAGCGCCGAGAACAGGTACCAGGCCGACTGCTCGCCGTTGTCCTCGTCGCCGTGGTAGCCCTGCCCGATCTCGCTGCCGACGTACAGCCGCGCCAGCACCTCACGGACGTTCTTCTGCGCCTTCCAGGGCTGCCCGGCGGCGTTGTACATGTAGTTCGCGTGGTGGGCGACCTGGTTGGAGTGGCCGTACATGCCCATCCGGACGTCCCGCGCCTCCGTCATCTCGTGGATCACACCGCCGTAGGAGCCGACGAAGTCGGGCGAGGCCGTCTCCGGGGTGGCGAAGTACTCGTCGAGCTTGTCGGCGAGTCCGCCGCGGCCGCCGTAGAGGTTGGCCAGACCCCGGCTGTCCTGCGGGGCGGTGAAGGCGTAGCCCCAGCCGTTGGTCTCCGTGTAGTCGTAGCCCCACACGCGCGGGTCGTACTTCGAGGACTCCACGCGCCAGTCACCCTTCGCGTCCCGGCCCTGGAAGAAGCCCGCCTCGGAGTCGAAGAGGTTGACGTAGTCCTGGGCGCGGTTGAGGAAGTACGCGGACTCCTCCTTGTACCGCTTGTCGCCGGTCTTCTTGTACAGGGCCTGGCCCATCCTCGCGATGCCGTAGTCGTTGAGATAGCCCTCCAGCGCCCACGACAGGCCCTCGTGCGTCTCGGTGCTCGTGTAGCCGAGGAAGGGCGAGGTCTCCATGCCCTTGCGGCCCACTCCGGACGACGGGGGCACCACGGTCGCGTTCTTCACGGCCGCGTCGTACGCCGACTTCGCGTCGAAGTCGACGCCCTTGACGTACGCGTCGGCGAAGGCGACGTCCGAGGACGTGCCGGTCATCAGATCGGCGTAGCCGGGGGAGGACCAGCGGGAGGTCCAGCCGCCGTCCTTGTACTGCTGCACGAAGCCGTCGACCATCTCGCCCGCCTGGCTCGGCGTGAGCAGCGAGTACGCCGGCCAGGTGGTCCGGTAGGTGTCCCAGAAGCCGTTGTTGACGTACACCTTGCCGTCCACGATCTTCGCGCCCGTGTGCGTCGGCGTGTCCGGACCCGGCATCGGCGAGAACGGGGACGCGTACCGGTACTTCCCGTCGACCTTCTCGAAGCCCGAGTTCGGGTACAGGTACAGCCGGTACAGGCTGGAGTACAGCGTCGTCAGCTGGTCCGGCGTCGCGCCCTCCACCTCGACCTTGCCGAGGATGCGGTCCCACTGGCGCTGGGCGCGTGACTTCACCGTCTCGAAGGAGGCGCCGTCGACCTCCTGGCGCAGGTTGTCCTTCGCCTGGTCGACGCCGATGAGGGAGGTGGCGAGGCGGAGCGTGACGGTCCGGTCGTCGCCGGCGTCGAAGCGCAGGTGGCCCTTGACTCCGCTGGAGGAGCCGTCGGTGACGGGCTTGTCGAACTCGCCGTAGATGAAGAGGCGGGTCGCCCCCGTCGACAGTCCGGACTTCACGTCCGAGTAGCCGGTGAACGTCCCGCTGTCCTTGTCGAGCGTGAGCCCCGCCTGGTCCGTCACGTTGTCGAAGACCACGCTCGCGTCGTCACCCGGGTAGGTGAAGCGCAGCACCGCCGCGTGGTCGGTCGGCGCCATCTCCGCCTTCAGCCCGTTCTCGAACCGCACCCCGTAGTAGTACGGCCGCGCGGTCTCGTTCTCGTGCCGGAAGGCCAGCTCGCGCGCCTCACGCCCGGTGTCCGGGGTTCCGGCGGCGGCCGACGGCATCACCTGGAAGGTCTGCCGGTCACCCATCCAGGGGCTGGGCTCGTGGCTGGCGCTGAACGCCTGGACCGTCGGCAGGTTGTCGTCGTTGTTGGCGCGGGCGTAGTCGTACAGCCAGCTCAGCGAGCCCGCGTTCGTCACCGGCGTCCAGAAGTTGAAGCCGTGCGGCACGGCGGTCGCCGGGAAGTTGTTGCCGCGCGAGAAACCGCCGCTGGAGAGGGTGCCGCGGGTGGTGAGCGCGTAGTCGGACGGGTGCGCCTTCGGCTTCTCCGGCGCTACGGACTTCAGCGCGATGTCGTCCAGCCAGCCCCGGAACTTCGCCGGGCCCTTGGGGGAGTCGTACCCCACGAGGATCCGGTCGACGGTCTTGCCGGCCGCGACCGAGCCGATCCGCGAGGCGACGTTGTTCCACTGGTTGACGTAGAGCACCTTCGCCTCGCCCTGCCCGCGCGGCGACAGCGGGAAGCCGTGCTGGTCGGTGGCGCCGAGGTCGCTCAGCTGGGTGCCGTCGGTGAAGGCGAGGTCGACGGAGACGTTCGTGGCGTCGTAGTCGCGGTCGCCGTCCGCCATCGACGGGAAGATCCGGTAGGAGAGGCGCGTGTCGCGGCCGACGGCCACGTTCACGTCGTAGACCTTGTTGTACGAGTACGCCCTCCCGTCCGCCGTGTGCCGGCCGGCGTAGCGCAGCGCCCGCTTGCCGGTGAAGCCGGCGCCCGCCTTCGCGGTCGGCGATCCGCTGGGCCCGCGGTCGACGAGGGAGAGCATGTCCTGCGGGACCGGGCCGTCGCCGCCGCCCGTGGAGAACTGGACGTCGGCGAGCTGGAGGATGCCGTCGGCGCCGTTGTTCCCGCTGACCTCCAGCCGGAAGTGCTGGTACTCGGCGGGTTCGGCGAGGTCGTACGTCTTTGTCTGGAACCGTTCGGCGAACGTCTCACCCGAGCGGGTGTCCAGGGTCTTCCAGTCCTTGCCGTCCGTGGAGCCCTTCAGGGTCCAGTCGCGCGGGTCACGTTCGGCGTAGTCGTTGGCCGAGGTGAGCGCGTATTTCGCTATTCTCACCGGTTTGTCCAGGTCGAACTCGACCCATCCGGTGGGCTCGAAGACCAGCCATTTGCTGCTCGGCTCGCCGTCGGTGAGGTTCTCCTTCACCTCACCGCCGCCGGTGTTCTCGCCGCTCGCCCGTACGTCCGTGACATGGTCGGTCACATTGCCCGGAATGCCACTGCTGTAGCCGCCGTCGACGCCCGAGGCGCGCTTGGTGCCGTCCGGCGCGGTGTCGACGGTGTTGAGCCAGTCGGGTGCGGGATCGTCCGCCTCGAAGGAGGACGTGAAACTCCGGTCGGCCGCCGCGGGGGCGGCGGGCAGGGCGACCGCCGCGCCCTGTGAGCCCACGGTCAAAGCGAAGGCGGCCGCCGACACGACCGCCGGTCCACCCCATCTGTGCCGAGCTCTCTGCTGCATAAGCGGGTACCCTCCCTGCGCACGGGACAACGTTGTCAACATCGCTGCGCAAGGAACAGTTGTGGCTCAAGTGCTCTGTCGTGTCAAGGGTGTTGGATGTGCCATTCGAGGGCAATGACAGGGATTTTTGCGCCAAGGAACACACAGGCCGCTCATATTTCCGGCAGGTCTCAACTCGGAAAAGACCACTGGGGAACCTTGCATTCGATCTTGCTCCGTTGGCGGGAAGTGGACTATACCTGTCGGCGATTCACACGATTCGCACTTCCTGCACGACCCAGCCTGCACGACCAGCTCGACCCGACCGCGGTGCCGGGAGGATCCGGTTCACCGCCTGAGTCCTGGAGAAGGCGAGGACTTGAGCATGGGATCCACTTCCGCCGAGAACCCTGAGAACAACGGCTCCGCAGGTGTGGGGCGCCGCGATCTGATCAGGCGGTCCGCCGCGCTCGGTCTGATCTCCGTCCCGACCATGGCCTTCCTGTCCGCGTGTGCCACCGGCGGTGGCGGCGGCAGCGACGACGAGAGCAAGGCGCCCGGTGGCGCGAAGTCCGCCACCAACCCGCTCGGGGTCAAGGAGGGCGCCGCGCTGGAGGCGTTCATCTTCAAGGGCGGCCTGGGCGACCAGTACGCCAAGGACGCCGAGGCCGACTACAAGGCGAAGTACAAGGCCGAGGTCAAGCACACCGGCACCCAGCAGGTCGGCCCGAAGCTCACCCCGCGCTTCGCCGGCGGCAACCCGCCGGACGTCATCGACAACTCCGGCGCCGACCACCTGGACATGAACAAGCTGTCCACGCAGGGGCAGCTCCAGGACCTCAAGGCGCTGCTGGACGCGCCCTCGCTGGACGACGCCGGCAAGAAGATCTCGGACGTCATCCACCCGAGCACCATCGAGAAGGGCAAGCACGGCGACACCTTCGACGTGCTCTACTACGCCTTCACCATCTACGGCACCTGGTACTCGCAGAAGGCCCTCGACGACAACGGCTGGGAATACCCCAAGACCCTCGACGACATGGTCAAGCTCTGCGGCGAGATCAAGAAGAAGGGCATCGCGCCCTGGACGTACGCCGGAAAGTATCCGTACTACGTCCACTTCAACCTGTTCGCCCAGATCGCCAAGATCGGCGGCATGGACGGCTGGATCGCCATCGACAACCTGGAGCCGAACGCCTGGACCGGCAACGACGCCGTCAAGCAGGTCGTCGAGCACTACGAGGAGCTGGCCGCCAAGAAGTACTTCCTCGAAGGCAGCCAGGGCCTGACGCACATTCAGTCGCAGACCGCCTGGAACAAGGGCAAGGCAGTCTTCATCCCCAACGGCTCCTGGGTGGAGAACGAGGCCGCCCCGACCACGCCCAAGGACTTCCAGATGTCCGTCGGCGCCCTCTTCGACGGCTCCAGCGGCGACAAGCTGCCGCACGGCACGCTGCGCGCCGAGCCCAGCGAGCCCTACATCGTGTCCGCCAAGGGCAAGAACCCGGCCGGCGGCATGGAACTGCTGCGGATCATGCTCTCCAAGAAGCACGCGCAGAACTTCGCCACCAAGGTCAAGTCGCTCACCTGTGTGGTCGACGCCACCGAGGGCATGACTCTCTCGCCGGGTCTGGCGTCGGCGAGCAAGGCGTTCAAGGACGCCGGAGACAACATCATCAGCCTCCAGCTCCAGGAGTGGTACCCCTCGCTCACCGACGAGAAGATCGGCGGTCTCACCGGGCAGCTCCTCACCGGTGAGATGAGCGCGGCCGACTGGATCAAGAAGACGCAGCAGTACGCCGACGCCGTGGCGAAGGACGACTCCGTGAAGAAGTTCAAGCGCGAGAAGTAGGCGTCCGGTCCGGCACAACGGCACTCAAGGGGAAGGGCCGGGAAGCACCATGCAACACGGCAAATACCGATTCATCGTGGGCTTCCTGGCCCTGCCCGTCATCGTCTACGCGGTCTTTGTGATCTCGCCGTTCGTCCAGGCGTTCCAGATCTCGATGACCGACTGGTCGGGGCTTGTCGGCACGGCGAAGTTCGTCGGATTCGAGAACTTCGAAAAGCTCTGGCACAACGAGGACTTCTGGAACGCGCTGCGGCACAACGTCTGGATGCTGATCGCGGTGCCGATCGTGACGCTGGGACTCGGCCTGTTCTTCGCCTTCATGCTCAATGTCGGCGGAAAGCGACGTAAGAACGAAGTCATCACCGGGGTCGCGGGTTCGAAGTTCTACCGCTTCGTCTTCTTCTTCCCGCAGGTCATCTCCATCACCATCATCGCCGTCATCTGGTTCAACATCTACAATCCGGACCCGCAGGACGGCATGCTCAACTCCCTGCTGGGCGCGATCGGTCTGGACGGCTGGCAGAACGCCTGGCTGGGCGAGAAGAGCCTCGCCCTGCTGTGCATCATGGCGGTGATGATCTGGTCCCACGTCGGCTTCTACGTCGTGCTGTTCTCGGCGGCGATGGCCTCCATCCCGCGGGACATCTACGAGGCGGCGCTGCTGGACGGCGCGGGCCGCTTCCCCACGTTCTTCCGGATCACCCTGCCGCTGCTGTGGGACACCGTGCAGACCGGCTGGGTGTACATGGGCATCATCGCCCTGGACGGCTTCGCCCTGGTGCAGATCATGTCGGTCAACATGGGCGGCCCCAACGGTGCCACGGACGTCATGCCGCTGCGCCTGTACCTGACGGCGTTCCGCGACAGCCAGTTCGGCTACGCGTCCGCGATGGGCGTCGCGATGCTCATCGTCACCATGACGTTCGCAGTGCTCACCCTGCGCTTCGCGCGGCGTGAGCGGATCGAGTTCTAGGGGTTACGGGCGACATGACGACGGACACGACGAACACCGGCACGGTCACCAAGACGGACGGGGCGGACCGTCCGAGCCTCAGCAAGAAGCTCGGCGCCACGGACGGCCGCAGCTCCGAGGGCGGCGTCCTGCACGTCTTCTCGCACGGCATGCTCGTCCTGTGGGCGCTGATGGTGGGCGTGCCGCTGCTGTGGGTGCTGTGGAGCTCCTTCAAGACGAGCAACGGCATCCTCTCCGACCCGTGGGGGCTGCCGACCTCGCTGCACTTCGAGAACTGGGCCAACGCCTGGAACAAGGCGAACATGGGCCAGTACTTCCTCAACACCGCGATCGTGGTGGGCGGTTCGGTGATCGGCACCATGGTGCTGGGCTCGATGGCCGCCTATGTGCTGGCCCGGTTCACCTTCCCGGGCAACCGGTTCATCTACTTCATGTTCGTGGCCGGCATGTCCTTCCCGGTCTTCATGCTGGTCATCCCGCTGTTCTTCGTGCTGCGGGACTTCCCGGGCAGTTCCCTGCTGGCGACGTACCAGGGGCTGATCCTGGTCTACATCGCCTATTCGCTGCCGTTCACGGTCTTCTTCATGACCGCCTTCTTCCGCACGCTGCCGACCTCGGTGGCGGAAGCCGCGCTGATCGACGGGGCGTCGCATACGCGAACGTTCTTCCAGGTAATGCTGCCGATGGCCAAGCCGGGCCTGATCAGCATCGGCATCTTCAACTTCCTGGGGCAGTGGAACCAGTACCTGCTGCCGATGGTCCTCAACCAGAACGAGGACAAGTACGTGCTCACCCAGGGCCTGGCGATGATCGCCCTCCAGCAGGGCTACGAGAACGACTGGGGCGCCCTGATGGCCGGCATGATGATCGCGATGCTGCCGGTGCTGATCGTCTACTTCATCTTCCAACGGCAGGTGCAGGCGGGCCTGACGGCCGGTGCGCTTAAGTAAACGCTCTCTGTTCGCTCCACGGTGAGCGCCGGATCACCCCACGTCACACCTGAGCCGCCCCATACCGGGGTGGCTCACGTGTGCGCGCACACATCCCCGGATCCGGTTCAACCTCTTGACGGGAGGCAACCCGAACGGCTCAGCTTAGAGTTCACTAGTTGGACACGTAACGGGGCCTCACCGAAGCGGCCCCGCGCGCAGGAGGTCGTCGTGGAGACTCCGGGGTCGCAGTCGTCGCTGCACCGAGCCAACCTGGAGCGGGTGGTGCGGGCCGTCCGGCTGGCCGGATCGCTCACCCAGGCGGAGATCGCCAGGACCACGGGACTGTCCGCGGCGACGGTCTCCAACATCGTCCGGGAACTCAAGGACGGCGGAACGGTCGAGGTCACGCCCACATCGGCGGGTGGCCGCCGGGCCCGCAGCGTCTCGCTGAGCGGGGACGCCGGCATTGTCATAGGGGTCGACTTCGGCCATACGCATTTGCGCGTCGCGGTCGGGAACCTCGCCCACCAGGTGCTCGCCGAGGAGTCCGAACCGCTGGACGTGGACGCCTCCTCCACGCAGGGCTTCGACCGGGCCGAGGAGCTGGTCAACCGGCTGATCGAGGCGACCGGAGTCGACCGGTCCAAGATCGCCGGGGTCGGCCTCGGCGTCCCCGGCCCGATCGACGTCGAGTCCGGCACCCTCGGCTCGACCGCCATCCTGCCCGGCTGGACCGGCACCAAGCCCGCCGAGGAGCTGCGCGGCCGGCTCGGGGTGCCCGTGCACGTGGACAACGACGCCAACCTGGGCGCCCTGGGCGAGCTCGTCTGGGGCAGCGGGCGGGGCGTACGGGACCTGGCGTACATCAAGGTCGCCAGCGGTGTCGGCGCCGGTCTGGTGATCAGCGGCAAGATCTACCGGGGGCCCGGCGGCACGGCGGGAGAAATCGGGCATATTACCCTTGATGAATCCGGCCCGGTCTGCCGCTGCGGAAACCGGGGCTGCCTGGAGACCTTCGCGGCCGCGCGCTATGTGCTGCCGCTCCTCCAGTCCAGTCACGGCACGGATCTGACCATGGAGGGTGTCGTGCGGCTGGCCAGGGACGGAGACCCGGGCTGTCGTCGGGTGATCGCCGACGTCGGCCGCCACATCGGCAGTGGAGTCGCGAACCTCTGCAATCTCCTGAACCCGAGCCGCGTGGTCCTCGGCGGTGATCTCGCCGAGGCCGGTGAGCTGGTCCTCGGGCCGATCCGGGAGTCCGTCGGCCGCTACGCCATCCCCAGCGCGGCGCGCCAACTGTCCGTTCTCCCCGGGGCACTTGGCGGTCGTGCGGAGGTGCTCGGAGCCCTCGCCCTCGCGCTCAGCGAGATGGGTGATTCAACCCTTTTGGACAGCACGCTGCATGCGGCCGCGCCTGCCTTCACTTAGAGAACGGATGGCACCGTTGCCAACCCGTTAAGGATTTACTTCTTGACGTCGCACGTGTGGCCGAGTTGACTTCCAGCCACCTCGGCCGCAACGACGCGGCCTCGTCAGGGAGGTTTCTGAAGTGAACACGCGTATGCGTCGTGCCGCTGTTGCCGTTGCCGCTGGTGCCATGGCCGTCTCGCTGGCTGCCTGTGGCAGCGCCGAGGAAGCGGGCGGCGGCAACGACTCCACTGCTTCCGCCGCCAAGGGCGACGACATCAAGGTCGGTCTCCTGCTCCCGGAGAACCAGACCGCTCGCTACGAGAAGTTCGACCGGCCGTTGATCGAGGAGAAGATCAAGGAGCTGACGAACGGCAAGGCGACGGTCGACTACAACAACGCCAAGCAGGACGCCAACCTGCAGGCGCAGCAGGTCGACACCATGATCACCAACAAGGTGGACGTCCTCATCCTGGACGCCGTCGACGCCAAGGCGATCAAGAACTCCGTCCAGAAGGCCGTGGACCAGGGCATCAAGGTCGTCGCCTACGACCGCCTGGCCGAGGGCCCGATCAGCGCCTACACGTCCTTCGACAACGTCTCGGTCGGCAAGACCCAGGGCGAGGCCCTGCTGACGGCGCTGGGCGACAAGGCCAAGGACGGCCAGATCGTCATGATGAACGGCTCCGTCACCGACCCGAACGCCGCCCAGTTCAAGGAGGGCGCGCACGCCGCCCTCGACGGCAAGGTGAAGGTCGGCAAGGAGTACGACACCAAGGAGTGGAAGCCGGAGAACGCCAACGCCAACATGGAGGCGGCGATCTCGGCGCTCGGCAAGGACAAGATCGTCGGCGTCTACTCCGCCAACGACGGCATGGCGGGTGGCATCATCACCGCCCTGAAGGCGGCCGGCATCAACGTCCCGGTCACCGGTCAGGACGCGGAACTCGCCGCTGTGCAGCGCATCGTCGCCGGTGAGCAGTACATGAGCGTCTACAAGCCGTACGCCCCCGAGGCCACCGCCGCCGCCGAGATGGCCGTCGCGCTCGCCCAGGGCAAGTCGCTCGACTCCGTCGCCAAGGACAAGGTCGACAGCGGCAGCGAGAAGGGCATCCCCTCCGTGCTGGTGCCGGTCACCTCGCTGACCAAGGACAACATCAACGACACCGTCATCAAGGACGGCGTCTACACGGCCGCCGAGATCTGCACCGGCAAGTACAAGGCCGCCTGCGACAAGCTCGGCATCAAGTAGCAGTCCCGGTCCCTTTCCAGGTGCGGGAATTCGTCCTTGGATTCCCGCACGGGACATGACTGCACAAGACTCCTCCGGCGCCCCGCGCATACGTCAGCCCCGCAAGCTCGGCGCGGGGCGCCGGACGGACCCCCTAACTCTTCTGCACTACCTTCCGCCGGGTCAGGCGGCGAAGGAGATGGTTCACGTGTCCGCTACGCCCGTGCTGGCGTTGCGCGGGGTCTCCAAGCGATTCGGTGCCGTCCAGGCGCTCACCGACGTCGAGCTTGAGGTCCACGCCGGTGAAGTGGTCGCCCTGGTGGGCGACAACGGCGCCGGAAAGTCCACGCTGGTCAAGACGATCGCCGGCGTGCATCCCATCGATGAGGGCGTCATCGAGTGGGAGGGCAAGGCCGTTTCGATCAACCGGCCGCACGACGCCCAGAGCCTGGGCATCGCGACGGTCTACCAGGACCTCGCCCTGTGCGACAACATCGACGTCGTCGGCAACCTGTACCTGGGCCGTGAGGTCCGCAAGTGGGGTGTCCTCGACGAGGTCGAGATGGAGCGCCGCTCGCGCGAGCTGCTCCAGACGCTGTCGATCCGCATCCCCAGCGTGCGCATCCCGATCGCCTCGCTCTCCGGCGGTCAGCGCCAGACCGTGGCCATCGCCCGTTCCATGCTCGGCGAGCCCAAGCTGGTCATCCTCGACGAGCCCACCGCCGCCCTCGGCGTCGAGCAGACCGCCCAGGTCCTCGACCTGGTCGAGCGGCTGCGCGAGCGCGGCCACGCCGTGATCCTCATCAGCCACAACATGGCCGACGTCAAGGCCGTGGCGGACAAGGTCGCCGTGCTGCGCCTCGGCCGCAACAACGGCGTCTTCGAGGTCAAGACGACCTCGCAGGAGGAGATCATCTCCGCCATCACCGGCGCCACCGACAACGCCGTGACCCGCCGTGCGGCGCGCACGAACGGGGAGGTTTCCAAGTGAGCATCGACAAGACCTCCACGACGCCGCAGGACGAGCACGAGGTCCTCAACACCGAGGCCGCCGCGGCCGCGGTGACCGCGGTCGACCCCCGCCTGCTGGTGCAGGAGCAGGGCCTGGCCGGCTATGTGACCGAGTTCCGGCGCAAGATCAAGGCCGGTGAGCTCGGCTCCCTGCCGGTCATCCTCGGCCTGGTCGCCATCTGCGTCATCTTCCAGAGCCTGAACTCCGCGTTCCTGTCCGCGCAGAACATCAATGACATCACCGTCACGATGGTCGGCACGGGCATGATCTCCGTCGGTATCGTCTTCGTCCTGCTGCTCGGCGAGATCGACCTGTCCGTCGGCTCGGTCAGCGGCGCGTCCAGCGCCATCGCCGCCGTCCTCGCGGTCAACCAGGGCTGGCCCGAGTGGGCGGCCGTGCTCTTCGCCATCGCGGCCGGTGCCGTCATCGGCGCCGCGCACGGGTTCTTCTTCGCGGTGCTGGGCGCCCCCGCCTTCGCGGTGACGCTGGCCGGTCTGCTGTTCTGGCTCGGCTTCATGCTCCAGACGCTGGGTGAGAACGGCACGATCAACCTCGACAGCGACGGGCTGATCGGCAAGCTGACGACGTACTTCTTCACGGACGTGGCGGCCGCGTACGGCCTGGCGGCCGTGGTGACCGCGCTGTTCTTCGTCACGTCGTTCCTCGGCAACCGCCGCCGCGAGGCAGCGGGGATCCCGTTCCGGCCGCTGACCGACACGATCCTGCGGACGGTCCTGCTGGGCGTGGTCTCCTTCGCCGCGGCGATCATGTACAACCAGTACAAGGGCCTGCCGCTGGCCACGGTGATCTTCCTGGTGTTCCTGGTCGGCACGGACTTCCTGCTGCGCAGGACGTCGTACGGCCGCAAGGTCTTCGCGCTCGGCGGCAGTGTCGAGGCCTCGCGCCGGGCGGGTATCAACGTCACCGCGGTCCGGATCTCCGTGTTCGCCATCTCGGGTGGCTTCGCCGCGATCGGTGGCCTGTTCCTGGCCTCGAAGATCGCGTCGGCCAACCAGAGTGCCGGTACCGGTGACCTGCTGATGAACGCGATCGCCGCGGCGGTCATCGGTGGCACGTCGCTGTTCGGTGGGCGTGGGCGGACGTGGAACGCGCTGCTCGGTGTGCTGGTGATCGTGTCGATCCAGTACGGGCTCCAGCTGGAGTCGATCGCTGAGCCGGTGAAGTACATGATCACCGCGGGTGTGCTGTTGACCACGGTCGTGATCGACTCGATCACCCGTAAGACGCAGAAGACCGCCGGGCGCGCGTAGCGCGGAACGCCGTGGCGCCGCAGGGGCGTGGGTGAGATTGCGGGTGCCGGTCCGTTGTGGCTGGTCGCGCAGCTCCCCGCGCCCCTTTGCGGCGTTGGTGGCGCAGGGCGTTATTGGGTAGGGCCGTTTGCGTGACCATGGAGAGGTGGGCCGGGAACCTTCCGGCTGGGCGGAACATTAGACTCGACGAGCCCGGCAACAGCTCGAAAAGCTCTACTGCAAGGAGGCACGGGTGCCGCTGCTGACCCGCATCACGGGACCGCGCGATCTGGACCGGCTCAGCCCTGAGCAGCTGGACCAGCTGGCAGAGGAGATCCGCACCTTCCTCGTCGAGGCGGTTTCCAAGACCGGCGGCCACCTCGGCCCCAACCTCGGTGTCGTGGAGCTGACCATCGCCCTGCACCGGGTCTTCGACTCGCCCAGGGACAAGGTGCTGTGGGACACAGGGCACCAGTCCTACGTGCACAAGCTGCTCACCGGCCGCCAGGACTTCAGCAAGCTCAAGATGAAGGGCGGCCTGTCCGGCTATCCCTCGCAGGCCGAGTCCGAGCACGACGTCATCGAGAACAGCCACGCCTCGACCGTCCTCGGCTGGGCCGACGGCCTCGCGAAAGCCAACCAGCTGCGCAAACGCGACGACCACGTCGTCGCCGTCATCGGTGACGGCGCGCTGACCGGCGGCATGGCCTGGGAGGCGCTGAACAACATCGCCGAGGCCAAGGACCGCCCCCTCGTCATCGTCGTCAACGACAACGAGCGGTCGTACGCGCCCACCATCGGCGGTCTCGCCAACCACCTCGCGACGCTGCGGACGACGGACGGCTACGAGCGCTTCCTCACCCGGACGAAGGAGATCCTCGACCGCACGCCCGTCGTCGGCAGGCCCCTCTACGAGACCCTGCACGGGGCCAAGAAGGGCCTGAAGGACTTCATCGCGCCGCAGGGCATGTTCGAGGACCTCGGCCTGAAGTACGTCGGCCCGATCGACGGACACGACATCGAGGCCCTGGAGTCGGCCCTCGCGCGGGCCAAGCGGTTCGGCGGCCCGGTCATCGTGCACTGCCTCACCGAGAAGGGCCGCGGCTACCAGCCCGCCCTCCAGGACGAGGCCGACCGCTTCCACGGCATCGGCCCCATCCACCCCGACACCGGCCTGCCGATCAAGGCCTCCGGCGCCGACTGGACCTCCGTCTTCGGCGACGAGATGGTCGAGCTCGGCAAGGAGCGCGAGGACATCGTGGCGATCACCGCGGCGATGCTCCAGCCGGTCGGCCTGAAGAAGTTCGCGGACACCTTCCCGGACCGGATCTACGACGTCGGCATCGCCGAGCAGCACGGCGCCGTGTCCGCGGCGGGCCTCGCCACCGGCGGACTGCACCCCGTCTTCGCCGTCTACGCCACCTTCCTCAACCGCGCCTTCGACCAGGTCCTCATGGACGTGGCGCTGCACAAGTGCGGCGTCACCTTCGTCCTCGACCGGGCCGGCGTCACCGGCACCGACGGCGCCTCCCACAACGGCATGTGGGACATGTCGATCCTCCAGGTCGTCCCCGGCCTCAGGCTCGCCGCCCCGCGCGACGCCGACCAGGTCCGCGCCCAGCTGCGCGAGGCCGTCCAGGTCAAGGACGCCCCGACCGTCGTCCGCTTCTCCAAGGGCGCCGTCGGCCCCGCCGTGCCCGCCGTGGGCCGGGTGGGCGGCATGGACGTCCTGCGCGAGCCGGGCACCGACACGCCCGACGTGCTGCTCGTCTCCGTCGGCGCCCTCGCCCCCATGTGCCTGGAGATCGCCGCCCTGCTCGACAAGCAGGGCATCACCACGACAGTCGTCGACCCGCGCTGGGTCAAGCCCGTCGACGAGGCCATGGCCCCGCTCGCCGAGCGGCACCGCGTGGTCGTCACCGTCGAGGACAACTCCCGGGTCGGCGGCGTCGGCTCGGCGGTCGCCCAGGCCCTGCGCGACGCGGGCGTCGACCTCCCGCTGCGTGACTTCGGCATCCCGCCGCGCTTCCTCGACCACGCCTCCCGCGCCGAGGTCATGGCGGAGATCGGCCTCACCGCCCCGGACATCGCCCGCCAGGTCACCGGACTGGTGTCCAAGCTGGACGGCCGGTTCGACCGTACGGCGGCCGAGGTCGACTCGGTGGAGCCCGCCCGCGACTGACGTCCACTCACAGGGCCGCAGGGGCCGGTTTCACCACCGTGAAGGGTGGTGAAACCGGCCCATCTGTGTGAATCCACCCGCGTCGGGGCATGCGTACGACGCCCCCTCTCGATCATGTCGAGGACGACAAGCGTGGGAGGTATGACCGTGAGCAGCACACTCTTCCGGACGAAGAGAGTCGAGCAGTCCATCCTCGATACCGAGGAGCCAGAGCACGCGCTCAAGAAGTCCTTGTCCGCGCTGGATCTGACCGTCTTCGGCGTCGGCGTCATCATCGGCACCGGCATCTTCGTGCTCACCGGCACCGTCGCGAAGAACAACGCCGGGCCCGCGGTGGCCCTGGCGTTCGTCGCGGCCGGTGTCGCCTGCGCGCTGGCCGCCCTCTGTTATGCGGAGTTCGCCTCCACGGTCCCGGTCGCCGGGTCCGCGTACACCTTCTCGTACGCCTCGCTGGGCGAACTGCCCGCCTGGATCATCGGCTGGGACCTGGTCCTGGAGTTCGCGCTCGGGACGGCGGTGGTGGCCGTCGGCTGGTCCGGCTACATCCAGTCGCTGATGGACACCGCCGGCTGGGCGATGCCCGAGGCCCTGGGCAGCCGGGAGGGCGCCGACACCTTCGGCTTCGACATCCTCGCCGCCGTCCTCGTCCTCATCCTCACCTGCATCCTCGTCGTCGGCATGAAGCTGTCCGCGCGGATCACGTCCCTGGTCGTCGCCATCAAGGTGACCGTCGTCCTCGTCGTGATCATCGCGGGTGCGTTCCTGATCGACGGTGACAACTACGACCCGTTCATCCCGAAGACCCAGACGGTGGACGCCGGCAGCAGTCTCGACGCCCCGCTGATCCAGCTCATGTTCGGCTGGGCGCCCTCCAACTACGGCGTGATGGGCATCTTCACCGCCGCCTCGGTCGTGTTCTTCGCCTTCATCGGCTTCGACGTCGTGGCGACCGCCGCCGAGGAGACCAAGAACCCGCAACGCGACATGCCGCGCGGCATCATCGGTTCCCTCATCATCTGCACCACGCTCTACGTCGCCGTGTCGATCGTCGTCACCGGCATGCAGCACTACAGCCAGTTGTCCGTGGACGCCCCGCTCGCCGACGCCTTCAAGGCCACCGGGCATCCGTGGTTCGCGGGCTTCATCAGCTTCGGAGCGGCGGTCGGCCTGACGACGGTCTGCATGATCCTGCTCCTCGGCCAGACCCGCGTCTTCTTCGCGATGAGCCGGGACGGACTGCTGCCCCGGTTCTTCTCCCACGTCCACCCGCGGTTCAAGACCCCGCACCGCCCGACCATCCTGCTCGGCGTGGTCATCGCGATCCTCGCCGGCTTCACCCCGCTGAACGAACTCGCCGCCCTGGTGAACATCGGCACCCTGTTCGCCTTCGTGGTCGTCGCCATCGGCGTGATCATCCTCCGCAGGAGCCGCCCCGACCTGCACCGGGCCTTCCGCACCCCGTGGGTGCCGGTCATCCCGATCCTGTCGGTGTGCGCCTCGCTGTGGCTGATGATCAACCTGCCCGCCGAGACATGGGTCCGCTTCGGCATCTGGATGGCCGCCGGCTTCGTCGTGTACTTCCTCTACGGCCGCTCCCACAGCCGTCTCGGACGGCACGAGGAGACGACGGTGGCCGAGGTGGAGAAGGGCGAGCCCGGGAGCAGCGCGTAACCGACCCCGACGCTCAGGGGCCGCGTACGGCAGCCGACTACGGCCGAACCGTACGCGGCCCCGCCACGTCCGCCCCCAACTCCGTCACCCTGCGCCGCAGTTCCCGATCCGCGGTCACCACCAGACAGGCCCGCCCGGCCGCCCGCTCCACCAGCTCGACCATGTGGTCGTCCCCGCTCCCGGCGGCGGACTCGACCCGCACGCCCGGCACGGACTCCACGCCCCGAGCCGCCCCCTCCACCACGAGCAGGATCTCCACGGGCCCCGCACGCCCCGGCACCCCGTCCGCGGCCAGCCGGTCCCGCAGCCGCTCCGCGGCCCCCCGTCGGTCCCGCCACCAGCCGTCCGGCACCGACCCGACGACATTCGCGGCGTCGACGATCACGAGCAGGGGTGCGTCCTCATCCATGGGGGCAAGGGTCGCACGGCGGCCGGGGCCTACCTCCCCTCCTCGAAGCTCGCGAAGTACGCCGCGGCCATGTCCTCGTCCCCGTGCCCCTGCGCATCCGCGCGTTCGAACCGCTCCGCGCTCGCCGCGGCCACGTCCAGGCGGGCTCCGTACCGCTCGCCCGCCTCCACGATCAGCCGCGCGTCCTTCGCCGCCGTGCGCACCGCGAAGGCGGCCGGGGACAGCCCGTCGTTCAGCACCAGCCCGGTCTTGGCCCGCAGATACCCCATGTCCAGCGGGCCGCCGTCGATCACCTCGAAGAACCGCTGGGGATCCACGTCCAGGGCCTTGGACAGCGCCAGCACCTCACCGGCCGCGTTCGTCACCGCCAGCACCCAGCTGTTGGCGACCAGCTTCAGGCGGGTCGCGGTGCCCGCCCCGCCGTCCTCCCCGGTCCACACGGTGCGGGCACCCACGGCGTCGAACACCGGCGTCACCGTCGGCCGGCCCTCGATGGGCCCCGCCGCCAGCACGGTCAGCTGCCCGGCCTCGGCGGGCTGGCGGGTGCCGAGCATCGGGGCGTCGTAGAAGACGAGGCCGTGCTCGCGCGCGAAGTCGGCCAGGTCGGCGATGCCCTCGATACCGGCGGTCGTCGACTGCACCCACGCGGCACCCGAGCGCAGGGCGGGCGCCGCCTCGCGCATGACGTCCAGGGTCGCGGGACCGTCGTGCAGCATGGTCAGGACGATGTCGGCGCCCCGGACCGCCTCGGCCGGCGTGGCGGCGACGAAGGCTCCGTCGGCGGCCAGCGGCTCGGCCTTGGCCCGGGTGCGGTTCCAGACGCGGACGGTGTGCCCCGCCCTGGCGAGGTTGCGGGCCATCGCGGCGCCCATGATGCCGGTGCCCAGGACGCTCACGGTGAGCTTGTCGGTCATGACGTCGACTTCCTGTTCTCGTACGGACGTTGCCACCACTCATGTGACCAAGATCATGGTCACACGTGTGAGGCGGATTCCGTATGCCCTGCGTCAGCCGCCGACGAACGCACGTCGTGAGTGACTTCGGGCAGGGGGCGGCACGCGACACGTCGACCGCCTTGCATATGGTGATCCGGTGAACGGCGACTGGCTCATCCGCGGCCGCGACGGCCGCCTCAGCGTCTATCTGCCGACCGACGAGGCCGTTTTGTGCCGGGCGCAACTCGGCCCCGGCGGCCCCTGGGAACCCCCGCGCAAGGTCGGCGGCGACCAGAAGCTGCGCCCCGGCCCCGCGGTCGGTCAGGGCGCGGACGCCTACGCCCATCTGGCCGCCTGGCGTCCCACCAAGGCCGGTGAGGCGGGCCTCGTCCACTCCACGCACTTCCGTCCCCGCCTGGCCGCCCTGGACTGGATCCCCATCGGCCACCCGGACCAGACGGGCGACCGCACCGGCACCCCCGCCGTCACGGTCGACGCGCAGGGGCGGGCCCATGTCTTCGTCCGGAACAGGGGCGGCGGCGTCAGCATGCGCGGCCAGAAGGAGACCGGCGGCTGGGGCCCTTGGCGTGACCTCAAGGGCCGTGACGTACAGGACGACTTGGCCGCCGTGACCGGCGAGTCCGGGCTCGTGGAGCTGTATGCCTCGGTCCCCGGCGCCCTGTTGCACTGGCAGCAGGAGAAGCCGGGCGCCGTCCCGGTCCTGGAGGAGGCGATGGAGACCCCGGTCCGTCCGGGCACCCTGCACGCCCTGGCCACCTCCGCGGAGCACACCACCCTCTTCTTCGCCGACGACTCCGGCGACCTGCGCGCCTGGCGCCCCGGCACCAAACCGGTCACCCTGCTGGCCTCAGCGGGCCCCGGCCCGGTCTCCGCGATCCGCTGCGAACTCGACGGCCACGACTGCACGTTGCTCGCCCAGCGCTCGGCGAGCGGCCGCGTGGCCTTCGCCGCGTATCCGACGGAGCAGGAGTCGGCGGGCGCGTGGTGGACCGAGTCCGGCCCGCAGTTGCCCGCCGACGCGGTGGTGGCGCTGGCGGTGGACGAGGACGAGCGGGTGGTGGCGGCCACGATGTCACCGTCGACGGGCCAACTGCTGATCACCGGGCGCAAGGAGGAACCGGGGCTGGCGCTGGAGGCGTGGCGGGGGGTCTGAGACGCCTGAGGGGGTGGGGCTGGTTCTTGTAGGGCGGCCGCGGCTCGTCCGTGGTTGCTCGCGCCCACGCGGCGGAGCCGCACATCGACACAGCCCCGCGCCCCTCGGGGAACGCCGGTGCCCCGCACACCGACCAGGTATGCGGGGCACCGGCGTTCACAGCGGAGCGCTTACGCCGGGACCGAAGCCACGCCCGGCGCCAGGAACTTCTTGCCGTTCACGCGCTCGGAGACACCCTCGCGGTCCAGGTACGGCGTGATGCCGCCCAGGTGGAAGGGCCAGCCGGCGCCCGTGATCAGGCAGAGGTCGATGTCCTGGGCCTCGGCGACGACGCCCTCGTCGAGCATCAGGCCGATCTCCTGGGCCACCGCGTCCAGGACGCGGTCGCGGACCTGCTCCTCGGTCAGGACGACATCGCCCTGCTTCAGCAGCGCGGCGACCTCCGGGTCCAGCTCCGGCTTCCCGGAGTCGTAGACGTAGAAGCCGCGCTTGCCCGCCTTGACGACGGCCGCGAGGTTCGGGGAGACCTTGAAGCGGTCCGGGAAGGCCCGGTTGAGGGTCTCCGAGACGTGCAGACCGATCGCGGGACCGACCAGCTCCAGGAGGACGAGGGGAGACATCGGCAGGCCCAGGGGCTCCACCGCCTTCTCCGCCACCTCGACCGGCGTGCCCTCGTCGATGACGTTCTGGATCTCGCCCATGAAGCGGGTGAGGATGCGGTTCACGACGAACGCCGGGGCGTCCTTCGTCAGCACCGCGGTCTTCTTCAGCTTCTTGGCGACGGCGAACGCCGTGGCCAGCGAGGCGTCGTCCGTCTTCTCGCCGCGGACGATCTCCAGCAGCGGCAGGACGGCCACCGGGTTGAAGAAGTGGAAGCCGACGACCCGCTCGGGGTTCTTCAGCTTCGACGCCATCTCGGAGACCGAGAGGGAGGAGGTGTTCGTCGCGAAGATGGCGTGCGCCGGGGCGACCGCCTCGACCTCCGCGAACACCTGCTGCTTGACGCCGATCTCCTCGAAGACGGCCTCGATGACGAAGTCGGCGTCGGAGAAGCCCTCGGCCTTGTCCAGCACACCGGTGACCAGGGCCTTGAGGCGGTTGGCCTTGTCCTGGTTGATACGGCCCTTGCCGAGCAGCTTGTCGATCTCGGCGTGGACGTAGCCCACACCCTTGTCGACGCGCTCCTGGTCGATGTCGGTCAGGACGACCGGCACCTCCAGGCGGCGCAGGAAGAGCAGCGCGAGCTGGGAGGCCATCAGACCGGCGCCGACGACACCGACCTTGGTGACCGGGCGCGCCAGGTTCTTGTCCGGCGCGCCGGCCGGACGCTTGCCGCGCTTCTGCACCAGGTTGAACGCGTAGATGCCGGACCGCAGTTCGCCACCCATGATCAGGTCGGCGAGCGCCTTGTCCTCGGCGTCGTAGCCCTGCTGCAGGTCGCCGTTCTTGGCGGCCGCGATGATGTCCAGGGCCCGGTAGGCGGCCGGAGCGGCCCCGTGCACCTTCGAGTCCGCGATGAAACGGCCCTTGGCGACGGCCTGGTCCCAGCCCTCACCGCGGTCGATCACCGGACGGTCGACCTCGACGTCACCCTTCAGCACCTGGGCGGTCCAGATCAGCGACTGCTCCAGGAAGTCCGCGCCCTCGAAGATGGCGTCGGCGATGCCGAGGTCGAAGACCTGCTGGCCCTTGAGCTGCTTGTTCTGGTTGAGGCTGTTCTCGATGATCACCGAGACGGCCTTGTCGGCGCCGATCAGGTTCGGCAGGATCGTGCAGCCGCCCCAGCCGGGAACCAGGCCGAGGAAGACCTCGGGGAGCGAGAAGGCGGGCAGCGCCTTGCTGACGGTCCGGTACTTGCAGTGCAGACCGACCTCGACGCCACCGCCCATCGCGGCACCGTTGTAGTACGCGAAGGTCGGCACGGCCAGGCCCGCGAGGCGCTTGAAGACCTCGTGGCCGCCCTTGCCGATGGCCAGCGCGTCCTTGTGCTCCTTCAGCAGCTCGACGCCCTTGAGGTCGGCGCCGACGGCGAAGATGAACGGCTTGCCGGTGATGCCGACCCCGACGATGTCACCGGCGGTGGCCTCGGCCTCGACCTGGTCGATGGCCTTGTCGAGGTTCGCCAGCGACTGCGGGCCGAAGGTGGTCGGCTTGGTGTGGTCGAAGCCGTTGTCCAGGGTGATGAGCGCGAAGCGCCCGGCGCCGTACGGCAGGTCCAGATGACGTACGTGCGCGGACGTCACGACCTCGTCGGGGAACAGCTCGGCTGCACCCTTCAAAAGCTCAGCGGTGGTGCTCACTTGCTGCCTCCGTCGAAGTGCGGGTTCTCCCAGATGACCGTCGCGCCCATGCCGAAGCCGACGCACATGGTGGTGAGGCCGTAGCGGACGTGTCGCTGCTCCTCGAACTGGCGGGCCAGTTGCGTCATCAGACGGACGCCGGAGGAGGCGAGCGGGTGGCCGAAGGCGATCGCGCCGCCGTACTGGTTGACGCGCTCGTCGTCGTCCGCGATGCCGTAGTGGTCCAGGAAGGCCAGGACCTGGACGGCGAAGGCCTCGTTGATCTCGAAGAGGTTGATGTCCTCGATCGACAGGCCCGCCTTGGCGAGGGCCTTCTCCGTGGCCGGGATCGGGCCGTAGCCCATGACCTCGGGCTCGACGCCCGCGAATGCGTAGGAGACCAGGCGCATCTTCACCGGGAGGTCGTTCTCCCGGGCGAACTCCTCGGAGGCGATGATCGAGGCGGTGGCACCGTCGTTCAGACCGGCCGCGTTACCGGCGGTGACCCGGCCGTGGACGCGGAAGGGGGTCTTCAGGCCCTGGAGGTTCTCCAGCGTCGTACCCGGGCGCATCGGCTCGTCGGCGGTGACCAGGCCCCAGCCGGTCTCACCGGCCTCCGGGTTGGTCCGCCGCACCGAGACCGGCACCAGGTCGGCCTGGATCTTGCCGTTGGCGTACGCCTTGGCGGCCTTCTCCTGCGAGCGCACGGCGTATTCGTCGGCGCGCTGCTTGGTGATGTGCGGGTAGCGGTCGTGCAGGTTCTCGGCGGTCATGCCCATGAACAGCGCCGACTCGTCGACCAGCTTCTCGCTGACGAACCGCGGGTTCGGGTCCACGCCCTCGCCCATCGGGTGGCGGCCCATGTGCTCGACACCACCGGCGATGACGGCGTCGTAGGCACCGAAGGCGATGGAGCCGGCGACGGTGGTGACGGCGGTCAGGGCGCCGGCGCACATACGGTCGATGGAGTAGCCGGGCACCGACTGGGGGAGACCGGCGAGGATGCCGGCCGTGCGACCGATGGTGAGGCCCTGGTCACCGATCTGCGTGGTCGCGGCGATGGCGACCTCGTCGATCTGCTTCGGGTCCAGACCCGGGTTGCGGCGCAGCAGCTCCCGGATCGCCTTCACGACGAGGTCGTCGGCCCGGGTCTCGTGGTAGATGCCCTTCGGGCCCGCCTTGCCGAACGGGGTGCGGACGCCGTCGACGAAGACGACGTCCCTGACGGTACGAGGCACGATGGCTCTCCTCCAGAGGTGCGGGACGCTGAGCGCTTGCTCATGGCCATGCTACTTATGAGTAACGTAGCTGCCCAGTCCCGGTGGCGGGAGCGGCGAAGGTCACATATGGATCCCGGTGGCGAGGAGCGCCCCTTCAGGGGCGCGGGGAACTGCGCGACCAGCCACAACGCACCCGCGGACCCACACGAGACCTCACCGCGGCGGCGCTGTGGACCCCCGAGGAGTCAGCACAGGAGTAGGCACCGGATGCGACCCCGCCCCACCCCCCATGATCTCCCCGAACAACGTCCGAGCCACCTCCGCCCCGAACCCGTGCACGTCATGACTCATCGCCGACAACGTCGGATGCGTCAACCGGCACAACTGCGAGTCGTCCCACGCCAGCAACGACACGTCCTCCGGCACCCGCAACCCCATCTCCGCCGCCACCGACAACCCCGCCACGGCCATGATGTCGTTGTCGTAGACGATCGCCGTCGGCCGATCAGGAGGCGCAGCCGAGAGCACGGACCGTGTCGCCCGTGCGCCCGCGTCCCCGGAGAAGTCGGTCGCGACCTGCCACGTCCCGGCCAGGGCCAGCGCCTGCGCCGCCTCGTCGAACGCAGCCGTACGGATGGATGTGTGACCGAGGGCCGCCGCGCCGCCCACCCGGGCGATCCGTCGATGCCCCAGCGCGGCCAGATACCGCACCGCCTCCGTCACGGCGGTGGCGTCGTCGGTCCACACCGAGGTCAGCCCGCCCGTCAGCGACGGGTGCCCGACCGCGACGACCGGCATCCCGAGCCGCCGCGCCATGGCCACGCGCGGGTCGTCCGCGCGGAAGTCGACCAGGATCGACCCGCCGATCTGCCGACCCCGCCACCACGACTCCTGGAGCCCGCTCTCCTCCTCCACGGTCCGCACCAACCGCAGCAGCAGCGAGCAGGAGTGCTCGGTCAGGACGCTCTCCACGCCCGAGATGAACTCCATGTAGAACGGTTCGAGACCGAGCATCCGGGCCGGCCGGCAGATCGCGAGACCCACCACGTCGACCCGCGACCCGGCGAGTGTCCGCGCGGTGAGGTTGGGCGCCCAGCCCAGTTCCCGCGCGGCCCGGAAGATGCGGTCCCGGGTCGCCTCCGACAGTCCCGGCTTGTGGTTGAAGGCGAGGGACACGGCTCCTTTGGACACACCGGCGCGCGCGGCGACGTCCTTGATGGTGACGCGGGGGGTCGGCGTTGCCGTCATCGGCTGGGCTCCATGCAGTACAGGGCCGATCGTGCGGCCTCGGCGTCAGGAGTCTCCCAGTGACGCACACCGATGGTCACCCGTTCCCCGGGCAGCAACGTGACCAGTCCCCGGTCGGCCACCGCGTCCGGATCCAGCCGGTCGGCCTGGAGGAGCAGATCGCGGACGAGGGTGCGGGCCGTCACCGTGACCCCGCCCGGCACGAGCGCCACGTCGAACTCCGGCCGGGGGTAGGGTACTTCGCGGTCCGGCGCGGGAAAGTGCACGGCCCGCAGCCCGTCCACGTCCGCGACCAGGAACTCCTTCGGCCCGCCCGGCTCCAGCTCCCTCGGCACCTTCACCCGGGCCACCGCCCGCGCCCCGGCGGCGAACCCCACGCTCGCCTCGCCGACCGCCACCCCCTCGACCGACATCCGCCGCAGCCGCACCTCACCAGCCCACTCCGCCGCCGTCTGGTTGACGACGGCCAGCTCCAGCCCGTCCTCGCGCACTCGCAGCGTCAGCAACCGGTCCGCGTACAGCCGCCGCAACTCGTGGTACAGCGGCTTCTCCCGCCCGTCCCCGTCGATCGCGGCCCAGGACGTCACCGGCCAGCAGTCGTTCAGCTGCCATACGACGGTGCCCGCGCACACCGGCCAGTGCGACCGCCAGTGTTCGATCCCGGCCGCGACGGCCCGCGCCTGATTGACCTGGGTGAGGTAGTGCCAGCGGTCGAAGTCCCCTTCAGGAAAACCGAAATGCCGCTCAAGGCCTCGCCTCAGCTTCCCGTTCCCGTCGTCCGCCTTCTGGTGGTGCAGCATGCCGGGGGAGTCCGGCGCGAGGTCCTCGCCCGGCAGCGCGCGCCGCAGCGTGGCGTACGCGGGCGGCGCCTGCCAGCCGAACTCGGCCACGAAGCGCGGCACGCTCAGCCGGTAGTCGGCGTAGTCCTCCCGGTTCCACACCTCCCAGGAGTGATGCGTGCCGTGCGCCGGGTCGTTCGGGTGGTGGTCCCAGGAGCCGGACCAGGGACTCCCCGCCGTGTACGGCCGCGTCGGATCCAGCTCGGCCACCACCCGCGGCAGCACGCCCAGGTAGTACCCCTCGCCCCAGGACTCCCCGGCCAGCCGCGGCTCCCACTCCCAGTCCCGGAACCCCCACAGGTTCTCGTTGTTGCCGTTCCACAGCACCAGCGAGGGGTGCGGCATCAGCCGTACGACGTTCTCCCGGGCCTCGGCCTCCACCTCCCCGCGCAGCGGCTGCTCCTCCGGATAGGCCGCGCAGGCGAACGGGAAGTCCTGCCAGACCAGCAGCCCCAGCTCGTCACAGGCGTCGTAGAAGTCCTCGCTCTCGTAGATCCCGCCACCCCAGATCCGTACGAGGTCCACGCCCGCGTCGGCCGCCTGCTCCAGCCGCCCGCGGTACCGCTCCCGCGTCACCCGGGACGGGAAGACGTCGTCCGGGATCCAGTTGACGCCCCGCGCGAAGAGCCGCTCGCCGTTGACGACGAGGGTGAAGCCGGTGCCGTGCGCGTCGGGCCGACGGTCCAGTTCGACGGTGCGGAAGCCGATCCGCCGCCGCCACACGTCCAGCGCGTCCTCGCCGTGCAGCAGCGTCAACTCGACGTCGTACAGCGGCTGTTCGCCGTAGCCCCGCGGCCACCACAGCTCCACGTCCGGCACGGACAGCCGTACGACCCCGCCCGTCCCCTCGATCCCGGCCACCGCCCGCACCCCGCCGACCGTCGCCTCGACGGTGAGCGGCGCCTCGACCCGGGTCCGCTCGACATCGACCACCAACTCGACCTGCCCCGTGCCCTCTTCGACGGTCACCAGTGGCCGCACGCGAGCGATCCGGGCCGTTGACCACTGCTCGATCCGCACCGGCCGCCAGATCCCGGCCGTCACCAGGGTCGGCCCCCAGTCCCAGCCGAAGGAGCAGGCCATCTTGCGGAGGTACTGGTAGGGCTCGGCATAGGCGGCCGGCCGCTCGCCCAGCTTGCCGCGCACCGCCTCCGCCTCGGCGTACGCGGAGGCGAAACGCACCGAGAGCCGTCCGCTCAGCCCCGTCACGTCGAAGCGGTACGAGCGGTGCATGTTCCGTACCCGGCCGAGGAGTTGGCCGTCGAGCGAGATCTCGGCGACGGTGTCGAGCCCGTCGAAGACGAGGTCGGTCTGCTCATGACGGGAAGGGGCCGCCAGGCCGGTCTCATAGGTCCAGTCCCGCCGCCCCACCCACGCCACCTCGGTCTCCGCACGCCCGAGAAAGGGATCCGGGATCACCCCGGCCGCCAGCAGATCGGTGTGCACACAGCCCGGCACGGCGGCCGGGAGCGCGGCTCCCTCGTGCCGCAGGGTCCATCCGTCGGTGAGCGGTGTGGCCTGAAGCATGCGCACTCCTAAACCGATCCATCTCAGTGCTGAGACGGAATTTGGCATCGTTGGCGAGATACGGACTTTACCGGTTAAGAAAACGTTGTCAGAGTTCGGAACCAGCCAACCCGCTCGTGCTCGTCCGTCCCCAGAACGGAGCTGACGCACATGAACCGCCGTACAGTCCTCGCCGTCGCCACGGGTGCCCTGCTGCTCTCGGCGTGCACCGGCACCGGAGGAAGCTCGCAGGGCGCCGAAGCCAAGGCGGCCGACGACCCGTCGAAGGTGAGCGGCACCATCACCGTCCTCACCCATCGCACCGACCTCGTGCAGGACGGGACGATGCAGAAGTACGCCGCCGAGTTCAACAAGACGTATCCCGAGGTGAAGGTCGAGTTCGACGCGATCACCGACTACGAGGGCGAAGTCAAGATCCGTATGAACACGGAGAACTACGGCGACGTCCTCATGATCCCCGCGGTGATCGAGAAGAAGGACTACCCCAAGTTCTTCGCGGCGCTCGGCACCCAGGCCGAGCGGAGCAAGGAGTACCGCTTCACCGACTACACGACCGTGGACGGCAAGGTCTACGGCCAGAGCCCGCTCGGCGCCGTCCCGGGCTTCATCTACAACAAGCGGGTCTGGCAGGAGGCCGGAGTCACCGACTGGCCGACCACACCGGCCGAGTTCCTCGACGACCTGAAGGCGATCAGGTCGAAGACCGACGCGGTCCCGTACTACACCAACTTCAAGGACATGTGGCCGCTGACCCAGTGGACGCAGGTCAACGGCTCGGTCAGCTGCGACGAGCAGGCCACCACGAAGCTCGCCGAGGGCGACCCGTGGGCCGAGGGCGCCGATGTGCGCACCGCCGACACGCTGCTGTACGACATCGTCCACGAGGGGCTCGTCGAGAAGGACCCGACGACCACCAACTGGGAGGCGTCCAAGCCCAAGCTGGCCAAGGGCGAGATCGCCACGATGTGGCTCGGCTCCTGGGCGGTCATCCAGATGCAGGACGCGGCGAAGCAGGCCGGTGCCGACCCGGACGACATCGGGCTCATGCCCTTCCCCACCCAGCAGGACGGCACGTTCTGCGCGACGGCGCAGCCCGACTACAACCAGGCCGTCAACATCCACTCCGAGCACAAGGAGGCGGCCCGCGCCTGGCTCGACTGGTTCACCGACAAGTCCGGCTACGCGGCCGACAACCTCGCCCTGTCACCGCTCAGGTCCGCCCCCCTGCCCACGATCATGAAGCCGTACGAGGAGGCGGGGGTGAAGATCCTCGACCTCGACGACACCAAGGGCGCCGTGGTGAAGTCCATCGACAACCAGTCCGAGATCGGCATCTACAAGCCCGACTACCGCCAGGACCTCGTCGACCTCGCCCGCGGCGCGACGAAGGGCGACCTGGACGACTTCCTGGACGACCTCGGCGAGAAGTGGACCGAGACCCAGCAGTCCCTGGGCTCCTGATGACGGACACGACGACCGAGAAGGGGGCCGTGAAGGACCCCACGGGGGCGGCGGGCGCCGCCTCCGAACCGGAGCCCGCCCCGCGCCCGGCACGTCTGTGGCGCGGGGCCACGCCCTGGCTCTTCCTGCTCGCGCCGCTCGCCCTGCTGATCGTCTTCACCTACGCGCCGATCGCCAACATGGTCGCGTACAGCTTCACCGACTGGGACGGCGTCAGCCCCGAACTGCACTACACGGGCACCGAGAACTACGCCGAACTCCTCACCCGCTCCGATCTGTTCGAGGTCTTCTGGGTCAGCGGCTACTACCTGGCCGCCTCGGTCCTCCAGATCGTCGCCGCCCTCTACTTCGCCACGGTCCTGAGCTTCAACGTACGCTTCCGGAACTTCTTCAAGGGCGTGCTGTTCTTCCCGTATCTGATCAACGGCGTCGCGATCGGCTTCGTCTTCCTCTACTTCTTCCAGGACGGCGGCACCCTCGACTCCGTCCTCGGCCTCTTCGGCATGGAGACGGACCGCGCCTGGCTCGGCACACCGGAGTCGGCGAACACCTCCCTCGCCGCCGTCTCCGTCTGGCGCTACCTCGGCCTGAACTTCGTCCTCTTCCTCGGCGCGATCCAGTCGATCCCCGGGGAGCTGTACGAGGCGGCCGAACTGGACGGCGCGAACCGCTGGCACCAGTTCCGCTACATCATCGCCCCGGGCATCAAGCCGGTCCTGAGCCTGACGGTGATCCTGTCGATCTCCGGCTCGCTCTCGGTCTTCGAGATCCCGTACATCATGACCGGTGGGGCGACCGGCACCGAGACCTTCGTGATCCAGACCGTGAAGCTGGCCTTCCAGTTCAACAAGACGGGGCTCGCCTCGGCGGCCGCGGTCGTCCTGCTGCTGATCGTCCTGGCGGTGACCTGGGTGCAGCGCCGCCTCGTCCCCGACGACAAGGTGGACCTCGCATGACCCGCCACGCGGTGGCCCGCACGCTGGTGTACCTGTCCCTGATCGCCGCGACGGTGGTGGTCCTGCTGCCCCTGGCAGCCGTGGTCCTGACATCGTTCAAGTCCGAGCGGGAGATGGCGGACGACAGCGGAGCCCTGGCCCTCCCGGACGACCTGCTGAACTTCCACAACTACGCGACGGCGTTCGAGGACGGCCGGATGCTCTCGGCCTTCGCCAACACGGCCGTCATCCTGCTCTTCGCCATCGGCGGCACGGTCCTCATCGGCTCGATGACGGCGTACGCCATCGACCGCTTCACGTTCCGCTTCAAGAAGCTGGTCGTGGCCCTGTTCCTGGTCGCCGCCCTGGTCCCCGGCGTCACGACCCAGGTGGCGACCTTCCAGATCGTCAACAGCTTCGGCATGTTCGACAGCCTCTGGGCGCCGATCGTCCTCTACATGGGCACGGACATCGTCTCGATCTACATCTTCCTGCAGTTCGTCCGCTCGATCCCGACGTCCCTGGACGAGGCGGCCCGCCTGGACGGCGCCAACGCGTTCACGATCTACCGCAAGATCATCTTCCCGCTCCTGAAACCGGCCATCGCGACAGTGGTGATCGTCAAGGGCATCACCACCTACAACGACTTCTACATCCCGTTCCTCTATATGCCCTCGGAAGATCTTGGCGTGATCTCGACGTCCCTGTTCCGCTTCAAGGGCCCGTTCGGCGCCCACTGGGAGACGATCTCGGCAGGAGCGGTGCTGGTGATCCTGCCGACGCTGATCGTCTTCCTGCTGCTGCAACGATTCATCTACAATGGCTTCATGCGGGGTGCGACCAGGTGAGGTGCTTCCAGGGGCGCGGGGCTGTATCGATATGCGGCTCCGCCGCGTGAGCGCGAGCAACCACATACGGCCCGCAGTCGCCGTACGAGGTGAACCTCCTACGGCGACTAGGCAGACAAAGCGGCCACCAGAACCGGCGTGACCTGCTCAACCTGCCAGGCCCGAGCACCGTAACCAGCCAGCGCCTCCGCAACCGACTCGGCATCGACAAGCTTCGGCGGCTCCCAGCAAACCCTCCGCACCGTGTCCGGAGTGATCAGGTTCTCCTGAGGCATGTTGAGCTGCTCCGCCAGCGCGGACACGGCGGCCCGAGCCGCAGACAGCCGAGCTGCGGCCGCGGGGTCCTTGTCGGCCCAGGCACGGGGCGGCGGAGGCCCCGTCACCGGCTGCCCCGGCGCCGGCAACTGCGCCTCGCTCAAGGCCTTCGCACGATCAACGGCGGCCTGCCACTGCTCCAGCTGCCGCCGACCCATCCGATGCCCGAACCCATTCAGCGCGGCCAAGGCGTGCACGTTCGCCGGCATGGCGAGCGAGGCCTCCACGATCGCCGCGTCGGACAGCACCTTGCCCGGCGACACGTCCCGCTTCTGCGCGATCCGGTCCCGCGTCTGCCACAGCTCCCGCACCACGCCCAGCTGCCGGCGCCGCCGCACCTTGTGCATCCCCGACGTCCGCCGCCAGGGATCCTTACGCGGTTCAGCCGGCGGCGCGGCCGCGATCGCGTCGAACTCCTGCTGCGCCCACTCCAGCTTCCCCTGCCGGTCCAGCTCCTTCTCCAGCGCGTCACGCAGATCGACGAGCAGCTCGACGTCCAGCGCCGCATACCGCAGCCAGGGCTCGGGCAGCGGCCGGGTCGACCAGTCGACGGCCGAGTGGCCCTTCTCCAGGACGAACCCGAGCACGCTCTCCACCATCGCGCCGAGGCCGACCCTGGGGAACCCGGCGAGCCGCCCGGCCAGCTCGGTGTCGAACAGCCGGCTCGGCAGCATGCCTATCTCCCGCAGACACGGAAGATCCTGCGTGGCCGCGTGCAGCACCCACTCCACGCCGGAGAGCGCCTCGCCGAGACCCGACAGATCGGGACAGGCAACGGGATCGACCAGCGCCGAGCCCGCCCCCTCACGCCGCAGCTGCACCAGATACGCGCGCTGGCCGTATCGGTAGCCGGACGCGCGTTCGGCGTCCACGGCGACGGGGCCGGAGCCGGCGCTGAACTCGGCGATCACCTCGGCGAGCGCGGTCTCGTCGGCGATCACGGGCGGAATGCCCTCGCGGGGCTCCAGCAAAGGGATCGGCGCCTCCGTAACAGAAGATCCGCCGTCGTCCGGAGGGGCGCCTCCGGTGGTTCGCAGTGAACTGTCTGCTGCGGTGTCTTGGGCGTCGGTCACCTGTCAAGGGTATCCGCAAGGCTGAGCGCCTGACCTGCGCCTTCTGGACACGTTGGCGCTGACCTGCGCAAACACCTCCCGCCGTGTCTCACCGCCCACCGATGCTTCTCGGCCACGACAGGCCCTAGCTCTCCGGGGTGGGAGAGGCCGGGC
Source organism: Streptomyces sp. NPDC028907 (assembly GCF_055564995.1). Taxonomy (NCBI): domain Bacteria; kingdom Bacillati; phylum Actinomycetota; class Actinomycetes; order Kitasatosporales; family Streptomycetaceae; genus Streptomyces; species Streptomyces sp. NPDC028907. The sequence goes on along the minus strand of NZ_JBVHVE010000013.1, from coordinate 165,349 downwards.
GGAGGGTCGAGATGAAGGACTGGTAGTCCTCCAGGACGTCCTGGAGCTGGCTCGTCCTCGCGGTCAGGGCGATCTCGATCTCGGCGCGTTCGCCGCGCTGCCGCTCGTTCTCCAGCACCAGGATGAACTGGCTCTGCGCGAGCTCCATCGGCTGTCCGTTGACGATGGCCTGGATGCGCAGGTTCTGCACGATCCCCGGGGCGTCGATGAGGCCCGGCGCGGGCGAGGTGCCCACCTCGGTGCGCTTGACGACCTCGACGGCACCGACGTTCTCGCGCAGCCGCCGCACGGACTCCTCGGCGAGGCCGTGCAGGCTCGACGGGCCGTCGAGGGTGTGGCCGGTGACGGTGATGTTCGGCATGAAGCCCTGGCCCCGGGAGGCCATGTGCAGGGCGACGAAGGCGGCGTGCGGGGCGCCGACCTCCTCCGGGGGCGCCGACTGCCAGCCTTCGGGGAGCTCGATGCTGAGCGGCACCGGAAGTGTGCCCGGCATGGTGGATCAACTCCTTGCGGTACGGGTTCCGACGGTACGGGAAGCGAGGGGGATGGACGAGGGGGAGAGGGGACAGCGGGGCGCCCCGGCGGGGTTCCCCGCAGTGGTCAGTCGAACCAGTCCCCGATCGCGTCGACCGCGTCGCCGGCCGCGTCGGTGACCTTGCCCGGGTCGATCTCGATCTGGGCGCCGAGCTTGCCGCCCACGCCGAGGCCGACGCCCAGGTCGCCGCCGATGACGAACTTGCCGTCCTTCATCCCGGCGTCGAAGTGGGCCTCGGCACCGGCGCCGGCCCACGCCTCCGCCGTTCCACCGACGCCGACACCGGCGACGGAGGCGTGCCCCTCGGCGGTGGCCTTGGCACCGGCGAAGGCCTCGCCGCCGACGTGTACGCCGTCCGTGCCGATGGAGCCCTTGACGCCGGCCTCGGCGCCCACGTACGCCTCGCCCTTGCCGGACGCCTCGAAGACGCCGACCCCGTACTTGCCCTCGGCCGTTGCCTGGGCGAGATAGGCCTTGCCGGACGCCTGCGCGGTGGCGTTCCCGTCCACGAGGCCCACCCCGGCGGAGGCGTCGACACCGAGGAGGTTGACGCCGGCCTTGCCGGAGACCTCGCCGCCCGCGAACTCACCGCGGCCCTTGGCCTCGGCGCCCCACACCTTGGCGTCGGCGGTGACGGACGGCCCGGCCACGGTGATGCCGGGCCCCTTGCCCTCGCGCAGTGCCTCCCGCTCCGCCTGCGTCATGTTCTTGTGGTCGCCCCACGCCCCGACGGGCTTGGTCTCGGGTGCCCGTTCCAGCTCGGCGCGCTGAATCTTCCTGGACGTCGCGCCGGTGTCGTTCTGTGTTGCTTCGGAGGCCCAGAAGAGCCAGTCGGGCGCGTTGTCGCCCTCGCCACCCTGCGCCTTGAACTTCTCGGCCGCCGCGTCGCCCTCCGACTCGACATGGGCGCGCGCCGAGGCCAGCAGTTGCTCGCCACCGCTCTCGTCGCCGCCGTCGTACAGCCGGATGGCCTCCTCCGCCTGCTCCTGGGCCCACGTGAGGGCCCTGGCGTAGTCCCGCAGTGCTCCTGCGGCCGCGCTGAGCGCGTCCGAACCGCGGTACCACTTCTGCTTCTGGCCCGAGAAGTCCTCCCAGAAGGCGTCGCTGGCCTGGCCGTGCCAGCTGGGAATACGGACGGAGCCGAGCTCGTCCCCGATGCCGTCGAGGGTCTTCGCATGGCCGTCGAGCTTGTCCGCGTCGTCCGTGAGCTTCGACGGGTTGCCCGGGATCAGTTCGCGCGGGTCCCGGGTGGATCCGAGTTGTGCCGCCATTGCTTCCCCGTCAGTAGCTCGGGCCGGCGACCGCGGGCCCGGTGAAGTGGTTCTGGGACTCCCGCTCGGAGCGCTCGTAGGACGCGGCGTTCTCGTCCAGCTTTGCCGACGAGTTCTCCCCGTCCTCCTTCATCGGGCTCTTGACGGCCTGCATCCAGGTGGCCATCAGCTGCTCGAACTCCTTGGCCGCGTCACCGTGGCCGAAGTCGCCGCTCGCCTTTCCCAGTTCGTCGAGCTTCACCTTGTCGCTCTTGCCCACGGAGTCCTTGATCTTCTTGGCAGCCGACCGCAGTTCGGACGGCTCCACATCGAACTGGCCCATCCGCTCCCCCCTCTACGTCCATGCGGGCGCGAACGCGCTTCCGCGCCCTGATTGTTGAGAACGTAGAGAGGGTCTCCCAAAGGCAAAGACTCAGCGGCACCGGCCCTGGACCTCACATGATTCCTACCAGGAAGCTTCATAGCGTGACCGCATCGTGCGCCTCGGGGCGGCTGTCCTACGGCGTCTGCGGAGGCCGGACGGGCGACAGGGACCCCAAGTGGCCCGCGGCGTCGACGAGATACTCAAGGGGCTCGTCGAACGTCTCGCTGCTCAGCTCGGTCCGCGAACGTGCAGTGATCAGCTGACCGTCGTGGAGCCGGAGCGGCAGCTCCAAGGCCCGAGGGTCGGACGTGAGGAACTCCGCCAGGCCGCCGAGCAATACCGCCCGGGCAGGCTCCTCGTCACGGGAGACGATGTGGAAGTCGTCGTCGAGCCGCGGGATTCCCAGCTCCATGGCTCGTCCCCGCATGAGGGTGTCGAACCAGCCGTCGCGGTAGACGCGCAGGTCCGGAACCTCCACGCCCAGGTTCAGAGCCCAGACGGAGTGGACGATGACCTGCGTCGACTCGGTGTCGATGTCGCTGTTGTAGTAGCGGTACTCGAAGGCGCGGAAGCCGAATCCGCGGTAAGTGCCACTGACGACGTTGTCGCCCATGACGCCGCTGGCCTTGATCGGGAGCGGCTCGGCCCCCTGGTAGGCGTCGACGAGGCTGGGCACGCCCTCCTCGTAGGTCCACCCGCGGCTCTCGGCGAACGACCGCAGCAGCGCTGATGCCTCCTCGGACCGACGCCTCTTGCGGGCCTTGCCCCGGCGGTCCCACACGACGAGAGCCACGACGCCACCACACGCCAGCAGGAACAGGACTGCTTCGATTCCACTCATGGTGCCAGCATCCCCCGTGGCCCCTGTGTGGGCCCGACCCCCCGGCGCTCCATCACAATCCGCACCTCGCGGTCACACATTTCCCCCGCGCCCGCCGGAGCGGTCCGGCGGACGCGGCCTGCTCCGGCTCAGGAGGCGGTCTCGTCGACCTTGATGTCGTAGCGGATCGTGCTGCCCTCGACGGAGGTGACCTTGACGGTGACGCCGAAGCTGGTGCCGTCGGTCGCGGTGAGCTTGCAGCGCAGCGAGGTGCCGACCTTGCCGGCGAGGTCCTCGGGGCAGGTGACGTCGGGCTTGGGCTGGCCCGTCTGCGCGGCGAGCTTCTCCGCCACCGAGTTCGCCACCTCGTCCTTGGCCAGCTTGGCCTCCGACGAGCAGCCCACCAGCAGCGCGGCGCAGGCCGCTGCGGCGAGGCTCCACGAGGCCAAGGACGAGTAGGACTTGGGCATGACGGCTCCGTTCGAGGCGGGAGGAAGGTGACGGCCGGAAGAAGACGCTCGTCAGTGCGACTGTCTATCAGCTCAGGCCGCCCGCCCGGCGGATCTTCACATCCTCCCGCTCCGGCCCGCGAGCGATCTTCACCTGCGTCCGCCTCGGGCGGGCCGTTCTGGGGTCGTGCATGGACAGCGCCCGCCGACGGAACGTTCCGTCGGCGGGCGCCTGAAGGTCGTAAACCAGTCGGCCCAGTGAAGGATCCGGTCCACGACAGGTGGGGGACGCGGGCGGGATCAGCGGCCGATCCCGGTCACGTCGGTGAGTGGTCGAGGTAAGGGAAGTGGTCGAGGCCGGTGGATGACCGGCGTCAGTGGATGATGCCGGTCCGCAGGGCCACGGCGACCATGCCGGCGCGGTCACCGGTGCCGAGCTTGCGGGCGATGCGGGCGAGGTGGCTCTTGACGGTCAGTGCGGACAGGCCCATCGAGACGCCGATCGCCTTGTTCGACTGGCCCTCCGCCACCAGCCGCAGCACCTCGACCTCGCGACCGGACAGCTCGCGGTAGCCGCCCGGGTGGCTCGGGGCACCCGGGTGGCGACGGTGCATACGGGCGGCGGCGGCGCCGATGGGAGCGGCACCGGGCCGGGTGGGGAGCCCGACGTTGGTGCGGGTGCCGGTGACGACGTAACCCTTCACGCCACCGGCGAGAGCGTTGCGTACGGCACCGATGTCGTCGGCGGCGGACAGGGCGAGGCCGTTCGGCCAGCCCGCGGCGCGGGTCTCGGACAGGAGGGTCAGGCCGGAGCCGTCGGGCAGATGGACGTCGGCGACACAGATGTCGCGGGGGTTGCCGATGCGGGGACGAGCCTCCGCGATGGACGAGGCCTCGATGACGTCGCGCACACCGAGCGCCCAGAGATGCCGGGTGACGGTGGAGCGGACGCGGGGATCGGCCACGACCACCATGGCGGTCGGCTTGTTCGGGCGGTAGGCGACCAGGCTTGCGGGCTGCTCGAGGAGAACGGACACCAGGCCTCCTGGGTGCGGGGACGGCTTTCAAGGTCACAGTCGTCTTCGGCACCAAACCTCTGGCCCTTTAGGGAAAGATCACGATTTAGTGAGTAACAATCGGGGCAATTCGGACGCGTGGTCGATCGTTCGGCGAGTGAAACGGTTCGATCATGGATTGATTCCTGACCGAAAGTGGCCGTATCGACAAAGTGACGGTCAAGTCGCCGGAGTGGCCGCCCGTCACCGGTGTGGTCAGCGGGACTGCGGGTCGCGGCGCTGCGGCAGCGTCACCACCGAGGCATCCCCCGGACCCGCCGGCGGCAGCCCCGCGACCTGGGCGAGCAGATCGCACCAGGACGCCAGATGGGCCGCGGTGTCCGGCACGCCGCCCAGGCCCTCCCGAGGAGTCCAGGAGGCGCGGATCTCGATCTGCGAGGCCGCCGGACGCTCCGACAGCCCGCCGAAGTAGTGGGAGCTCGCCCGCGTCACGGTGCCACTCGGCTCCCCGTACGACAGTCCGCGCGCCTGGAGCGCACCGGTCAGCCACGACCAGCACACGTCGGGCAGCAGCGGGTCGGCGGCCATCTCCGGCTCCAGCTCCGCCCGCACCAGGGTCACCAGCCGGAACGAGCCCCGCCATGCCTCGTGGCCCTCGGGATCGTGCAGCAGCACCAGCCGGCCGTCGGCCAGGTCCTGGTCGCCATCGACGACGGCCGCCTCCAGCGCGTACGCGTACGGAGCCAGCCGCTGGGGAGCCTTGGTCTGCTCGACCTCGATCTGCGGCCGCAGCCGACTGCCGCGCAGGGCGTCGACCGCCGCACGGAACGCCGGCGGAGCCGAGTTCTTCGAATGCCGGTCCGCCTCCCCGGTGCCCTTCGCGTCGTCCATCCCGCCAGTACCGTCCGACAGTCGTTCCTGAGCCGCAGCCATGCCGGGAAGATTAAGGGGAACGGGGGCTTCGTGCAGGGAGGGACACCCGGACAACACGGCAACCCCGACGCCGGGCCCGAAGCGGCCGTGCGAGACTTGCCCCCGTGAGTGCCAACCAGACGCCGCCGTCAGCCACGTACGAATCCGCTTTCCTCAAGGCGTGCAGGCGCGAACCCGTGCCGCACACGCCGGTGTGGTTCATGCGGCAGGCCGGGCGCTCCCTGCCGGAGTACCGCAAGGTGCGCGAGGGCATTCCCATGCTGGAGTCCTGCATGCGGCCCGAGCTGGTCACCGAGATCACCCTCCAGCCCGTGCGCAGGCACGACGTGGACGCGGCGATCTACTTCAGCGACATCGTCGTCCCCCTCAAGGCCATCGGCATCGACCTCGACATCAAGCCCGGCGTCGGCCCGGTCGTTCAGAACCCGATCCGCACCCGGGCCGACCTCGCCCAGCTGCGCGACCTGACCCCCGAGGACGTCTCCTACGTCACCGAGGCCATCGGCCTGCTCACCGGCGAGCTCGGCGCCACCCCGCTCATCGGTTTCGCCGGCGCGCCTTTCACCCTCGCGAGCTACCTGGTCGAGGGCGGCCCGTCCCGCACGTACGAGAACGCCAAGGCGATGATGTACGGCGACCCGGAACTCTGGGCCGACCTGCTGGACCGCCTCGCCGACATCACGGCCGCCTTCCTCAAGGTGCAGATCGAGGCCGGCGCCTCCGCGGTCCAGCTCTTCGACTCCTGGGTCGGCTCGCTCGCCCCCGCCGACTACCGGCGCTCGGTGATGCCGGCCTCCGCGAAGGTCTTCGAGGCCGTCGCCGACTACGGCGTCCCGCGCATCCACTTCGGCGTCGGCACCGGCGAGCTCCTGAACCTCATGGGCGAGGCCGGCGCGGACGTCGTCGGCGTCGACTGGCGCGTCCCGCTCGACGAGGCCGCCCGCCGCGTCGGCACCGGCAAGGCGCTCCAGGGCAACCTCGACCCGACCGTCCTGTTCGCCACCCCCGAGGCGGTCGAGGCCAAGACCCGCGAGGTCCTCGACGCGGCGTCCGGCCTGGAGGGCCACGTCTTCAACCTCGGCCACGGCGTCATGCCGTCCACGGCCCCGGACGCGCTGACCCGGCTCGTCGAGTACGTCCACACCCGGACGGCTCGCTGACGACGCTCACCACGTGTGGGGCCGCGCCCTCCTGCCGAACAGCAGGCCGCGCGGCTCCGGTGGCGGCGGCGTCCCCGGCTTGAGCGGCCAGGCGAGAGCCATCCCCGCCAGGAAGCCCACGATGTGCGCCGCGTACGCCACGGTGCCCGCGTCGGAGACGCCCTCGCCGTTCGAGTACACCGCCTGCAGCACGAACCAGAAGCCCAGCACCAGCCAGGCCGGCAGCCGTAGCGGCAGGAAGATCAGGAACGGGACGAGCACCCACACCCTGGCCTTCGGATACAGCACGAGATAGGCGCCCAGCACGCCCGCGATGGCCCCCGACGCGCCGATCAGCGGGTCGGCCGAGTCGTCGTTGAGGAAGGCGAAGCCGTACGACGCCGCGTAGCCGCAGACGACGTAGAAGAGCAGGTACCGCACATGGCCCATGCGGTCCTCGATGTTGTTGCCGAAGATCAGCAGGAACAGCATGTTGCCCAGCAGATGCAGCCAACCGCCGTGCAGGAACAGGGCGGTGAAGACCGACAGCGCCGGGGACTTGTCGTAGTCCGGCGGGCCGACCACACAGCCGGGGCCGTTCGGTCCGACGGCGACGTCACCGGTGGGGACCACGCCCGGGAGCTGGTCGTGGATCAACTCCCTCGGCACCGCCGCGTAATGGTCCAGGAACGCGTGCAGATGGCACGTCTGGGCCAGGCTGCTCTCACCGGCCACGGAGCCGGCTATGCCGGGCGTGGACAGGAAGACGAGGACGTTCGCGGCGATCAGCGCGTATGTCACCCAAGGGGTGCGGCGCACCGGGTTCACGTCATGGACGGGGATGACCACGAGGGTCTTCTGCCCTGGATACGTCCGGCGAATCGGTGAACGGCGCCGTCCGGGTGTGCGTATCTCCTCTCAACCGCCCGCGGCACGGGGAAGGCGGGTCGCGGGGTCTACGTGAGGAACAGGCGATGAACGACCGAGTTACTCCTGCGATGCACGCGTTGCCCGACGGGGAGGCCGAGATCTCCGTGGTGGTACGGCTGCCCTGGGAAGACGTGGCCCGGCTGGGCCAGGAGGCGGGACGTCTCGCGGCGCAGATGCAGCGTCCCGTGACTCTCGACGAGGCTGTGAGTCACCGGTTGCGCTCCGCGCGGGGGGCCGCGCATGCGAAGCCGGCGGGGGAGCAGCCCGCTGCCGCGATGCCGCCGAGTGTGAGTGCGTCGGTGTCGTCGCTGCCGTCGCGGCCACCGGCTGAGCAGGCTCGGCAGGCCATCGAGAGGATCAACGGATCCGCCTAGTCGCCGTAGGGGTGTGGGATGTTCGGCGGGTGCAGGGCCGTCGTGGCTTGTCGCGCCCGCGCGGCGGAGCCGCACATCGATACAGCCCCGCGCCCCTCAGGGGGTTGCCTGCGCTGCCCCTTATGAGGTTCTGGCGTTCACGGCCTTCGCTGCCTTCCGCGCTGCCACCAAGACCGGGTCCCATACCGGTGAGAACGGGGGCGCGTATCCCAGGTCCAGGGACGTCATCTGTTCCACCGTCATGCCGGCTGTCAGGGCGACCGCCGCGATGTCGACGCGCTTGCCCGCGCCCTCCCTGCCCACGATCTGTACGCCCAGCAGTCGGCCCGTCCGGCGTTCGGCGAGCATTTTGACCGTCATGGTGGAGGCGTTGGGGTAGTAGCCCGCGCGGCTCGTGGACTCGATGGTGGCCGTGACGTACTGGAGGCCGGCCCGGCGGGCGTCCTTCTCGCGGAGGCCCGTGCGGGCGATCTCCAGGTCGCAGACCTTGCTGACGGCGGTGCCGACGACGCCGGGGAACGTGGCGTAGCCGCCGGCGGCGTTCGTGCCGATGACCTGGCCGTGTTTGTTGGCGTGGGTGCCCAGGGCGATATGGCGTTCCCGGCCGGAGACCAGGTCGAGGACCTCCACGCAGTCGCCGCCCGCCCAGATGTTCTCGTGGCCGCGTACCCGCATGGCCAGGTCGGTCAGCAGGCCGCCGTGGTCGCCGAGGGGGAGGCCGGCCGCCCGCGCGAGGGTCGTCTCCGGGCGGACGCCGATGCCCAGGACGACGACGTCCGCCGGGTACTCGGCGTCCTCCGTGGCCACCGCCCTGACCCGGCCGTCCTCGCCGGTGAGGACCTTGGTGACCTCGGCGTCGTTCACCATGGTGATGCCCAGGCCCTCCATGGCCTCGTGCACCAGGCGGCCCATGTCGGGGTCGAGCGTCGACATGGGCTCGCTGCCGCGGTTGACGACCGTCACCTCGTAGCCGCGGTTGATGAGCGCCTCGGCCATCTCGACGCCGATGTAGCCGGCGCCGACCACGACCGCGCGGCGGCCACGCGTGCCTGTCAGCGTGTCGATGAGGGCCTGGCCGTCGTCGAGGGTCTGCACGCCGTGGACGCCCAGGGCATCGGCGCCCGGCATGTCGGGCCGGATCGGGCGGGCGCCGGTCGCGATCACGAGTTTGTCGTACGACGTCCAGTACTCGTCGCCGGACTCGACGTCACGCGCGCGTACCCGGCCGCCGGCCACGTCGATCTCCACGACCTCCGTCCGCATGCGCAGGTCGATGTCCCGCGCGCGGTGCTCCTCGGCCGTACGGGCGATCAGCTGGTCGCGGTCGGTGACGTCGCCGCCCACCCAGTACGGGATGCCGCAGGCCGAGAAGGAGGTGAAGTGGCCGCGTTCGAACGCCACGATCTCCAGCTCGTCGGCGTCTTTGAGGCGCCGCGCCTGCGACGCCGCGGACATCCCCGCGGCGTCCCCTCCGATCACGACCAGTCGTTCCCGTGTACCCGGCACACCCCTCGCAGCGCTCATGTTCATGCGAACACGCTACGAGTGCCTCGCATTTCAGTCCTGCTCACCGCTCTGTTCGTCGCCCGCGCGCGTGGGACGCGGTGCCGGACGCGCCGCCGGCAGCGGACCAAGGGCGGTCGTCACGGGCGCGGGCTCCGGCCGGCGCGGCAGCCGGGGCCGCAGGACCTTCAGCCACAGCAGCACGATCAGCGCCGCCACCGCCGCGAACGGCAGCACGGCGCCGATCACGACCGCCAGCCAGCGCAGCATCGTCACGAACGCGTCCCAGCCGCCCGCGAGCGCGTCCAGGAAACCGGGGTCGTCGTCCTTCGCCACCGCCTTCTTCACCGGCGTCTCCGACAGGGAGAGCGTGATCGTGGCCAGGCCGGCGCGGTCCTTCAGGGACGCCTGCTGGGCCAGCAGCGACTCCAGGTCGGCCTGGCGGGAGCTCAGCTCGCCCTCCAGCGTCACCACGTCGCTGAGCCTGGTCGCCTGGTCCATCAGCTCACGGATCCGGGCGACGCTGGCCCGCTGCGACTTGATGCGGCTCTCCACGTCCACGACCTGGTCGGTGACGTCCTGCGCCTTGGCGCTGCGCTCGATCAGCTTGCCCGCGCCCTCCAGGTCCGCGAGGACCTCGGCGTACCGGTCGACGGGCACACGCAGGACGACACGGGTCTGCTCGTGGCCCTCCTCGTCGCGGGTGGTGGTCTCGTTGCCGACGTAGCCGCCCGCGTTCTCGGCCGTGCCGCGGGCCTCGTCGAGGGCCTTCGGCACGTCCTTGACCCGCACGGTCAGGGAGGCGGTGCGGATGATGTGGCTCGCGGTGGCCTTGGCCGGCGCGGTCGCCTTGCCGGCGCCGGAGCCGCTGCCCGGTGCGCCCTCCTGCGTCCCCGCCTGCGAGTCGGCCTGCGCGGCCTCTCCTGCGGCGGCCTTGCTGCTGCCCGCCCCGGAGTCGTCCGAGGCGCTGCAACCGGTGAGCGCGAGAGCCGCGGCGAGAAGGACTCCGGCCAGTGCCTGGGCCGGCCGCACGGATCGTGCGGAGCCTACGGACCGTGCCGATGGTGCATAACGTCGTGTGCGCATGTGGGCGTACCCCCGAGGGTCGTCGTGGCGACTGATGCTTCTTCGACGCAGGGGGCCGGCCGAACGTTGGCGGTGATCGGTCCCGATGCGGTCACGGTCAGGACTCGTGACGGACACCGGGCGCGGAAAGATTGTCAGTGGGGTCTGAGAGGCTGTTGACATGCGCGAAGTGGAGAGTCGTACGGGTGGTGCGGGTCGGGTCGTCGTCATCGGTGGCGGCGTCGCGGGACTCGCCGCGGCCCACCGGCTGCTGGACGCCGGCCGGCAGGTGACCGTCCTGGAGGCGTCGGACCGGGTCGGCGGCAAGCTGCTGCCGGGGCGGATCGCGGGCGTCCGCGTGGACTTCGGCGCCGAGTCGATGCTGGCCCGCCGCCCCGAGGCCGTCGCCCTGGCCCGAGAGGTGGGCCTCGACGGGCGCCTCCAGCCGCCCGCCACCGCGACCGCCTCGATCTGGACCCGCGGTGCCCTGCGCCCCATGCCCAAGGGGCATGTCATGGGCGTCCCCGGCACCGCGTCCGCCCTCTCCGGCGTCCTGTCCGACGAGGGCCTGGCCCGCATCGAGCGCGACGCCGACCTGCCCCGCACCGAGGTCGGGGACGACGTGGCGGTCGGTGAGTACGTGGCGGAACGCCTCGGCCGCGAGGTCGTCGACCGGCTGGTCGAGCCCCTGCTGGGCGGCGTGTACGCGGGCGACGCGTACCGCATCTCGATGCGCTCGGCCGTCCCGCAGCTCTACCAGGCCGCGCGGACGCACGACTCCCTCACCGAGGCGGTCCGCGAGATCCAGGCCAGGGCCGCGGCCAACCAGCAGAGCGGGCCGGTGTTCATGGGCATCGAGGGCGGTGTGGGCCAACTCCCGCTCGCCGTCGCCGAGTCGGTGCGCGCCCGGGGCGGTGAGATCGTCACCGGGGCGCCGGTGAGCGAGTTGCGGCGCGAGGGGCCGACGGGGTGGCGCGTCGTCGCCGGGGACCGCGTGCTGCGGGCCGACGCCGTGGTCGTCGCCGTCCCCGCCCCGGCCGCCGCCGCCCTCCTGCGCGCCGAGGCCCCCGAGGCCGCCACGGAGCTGGACGGCATCGAGTACGCGTCGATGGCCCTGGTCACCCTCGCCTACCGGCGCGCCGAGACCGGCCTCCCGGCGGGCAGCGGCTTCCTCGTGCCGCCGGTCGACGGGCGCACCATCAAGGCGTCGACGTTCGCCTCCCAGAAGTGGGGCTGGATCGCCGACGAGGACCCGGACGTGATCGTGCTGCGGACCTCCGTCGGGCGGTACGGCGAGACGGAGATCCTGGAGCGGGACGACGCCCACCTCGTCGACGTCTCCCGCCGCGACCTCAAGGCCGCGACCGGCCTCGACGCCACCCCGCTGGAAACCCGCGTCACCCGCTGGACCGACGGCCTGCCCCAGTACCCGGTCGGCCATCACGCGCGCGTGGCCCGCGTCCGCGAGCACGTCGCCAAGGTGCCGGGCCTCGCCGTCTGCGGCGCGCAGTACGACGGCGTGGGCATCCCGGCGTGCATCGCGAGCGCCTACGCGGCAGCCGACCAGCTCGAAGGCGACCTGCGGGGTGTGCAGGAGCTCACCGCCAACCCGGTGCAGAGTCTGCACGGCGGAGCGGGAGAATAGGTGACATGAGTGACGACGCCTCCACCACCGAGTCCGGCAGGATCCCGAACAAGGGCAAGCTGGCCAAGGACCTCAACGAGGTCATCCGCTACACCCTCTGGTCCGTCTTCAAGCTGAAGGACGTGCTCCCCGAGGACCGCGCGGGCTACGCCGACGAGGTCCAGGAGCTCTTCGACCAGCTCGCCGCCAAGGACGTGACCATCCGCGGCACCTACGACGTGTCCGGGCTGCGCGCCGACGCCGATCTCATGATCTGGTGGCACGCCGAGACCGCCGACCAGCTCCAGGAGGCGTACAACCTCTTCCGTCGCACCAAGCTGGGCCGCGCGCTGGAGCCCGTCTGGTCGAACATGGCGCTGCACCGGCCCGCCGAGTTCAACCGCTCGCACATTCCGGCGTTCCTCGCCGACGAGACGCCGCGGAACTACGTCAGCGTGTACCCGTTCGTGCGCTCCTACGACTGGTACCTGCTGCCCGACGAGGACCGCCGCCGCATGCTCGCCGACCACGGCAAGATGGCCCGCGGCTACCCCGACGTCCGCGCCAACACGGTCGCCTCGTTCTCGCTGGGCGACTACGAGTGGCTGCTGGCCTTCGAGGCCGACGAGCTCTACCGCATCGTCGACCTCATGCGCCACCTGCGGGCGTCCGAGGCCCGGATGCACGTCCGCGAAGAGGTGCCGTTCTTCACGGGCCGTCGTAAGTCCGTGGCCGAGTTGGTCGCCGGGCTTGCCTGATCGGTTGCGGTGTGTGTGGGTGGCCGGGGGTCCGGGGGTTGTCCCCCGGGAGGTGCAGCACGGGCCGTCGTAAGCCCGTGGCCGAGTTGGTCGCCGGGCTTGCCTGATCAGTGCGGGAGCCGGGTGGTGGCCGCCTCCTGTGGCCGGCCGCCCGGCTTCGTCGCGCCCGCCCGGTCGCCCAGCTTCTTCTTCGCCTGCTCGGCGCCCGGGCGCTCCGGCTTGGGCTCCGGGTGTGCCTCACAGGCCGCGCGCCGGTCCGGGAGGCGGCCCTCCAGCAGGTAGGCGTCGACGAAACCGTTGACGCAGGCGTTCGGGCCGTACGCGATGCCGTGCGTACCGGCGTCCCGCTCGGTCACCAGGACCGAGCCGGCCAGCCGCCGGTGCATCTCCAGCGCGCCCTCGTACGGCGTGGCGGCGTCGCGCTCGGCGGCCAGGATCAGCGTCGGCGGCAGCTCGCCGTGCCCGGTGCGCACGTCGAGGGGCTTCTGCCGGGGGACCTGCCAGTAGGCGCACGGCAGGTTCATCCAGGCGTTGTCCCACGTCTCGAACGGCGCCACGCGCGCGAGCCGCGTGTTGTCCCGGTCCCAGACCGCCCAGTCCGTCGGCCAGGGGGCGTCGTTGCACTCCACGGCCGTGTAGACAGCGCTGGAGTTCTCCTGCTCGGCCGCCGCCTCCCGCACCGGCGCGGCCAACTCGACCAGCGCCTTCGGGTCGCCCTTGAGATACGCCGACAGCGCCTTGGCGCGTGAGGGCCAGTAGTCGTCGTAGTAACCGGCCTGGAGGTAGGCCTCCTGCAACTGCCCCGGCCCGACCTTTCCGCCCGCCGGCTTCTCGGCCAGCCGCGCCTTCACCTTCTCGTAGCTGAGCAGGACCTCCTCCGGGGTCTCACCGAGCCCGTACACGTCGTCATGCTCGGCGACCCACTCCCGGAAGTCCTCCCACCGCCCCTCGAACGCGGCCGACTGGGCGAGGTTGTTGCGGTACCAGATCTGCGAGGGGTCCGGGTTCACCGCGGAGTCGAACACCATGCGCCGGACGTGCGAGGGGAAGAGGGTCGCGTACAGCGCGCCGAAGTAGGTGCCGTACGACGCGCCCATGAACGTCAGCTTCGACTCGCCGAGTGCGGCGCGCAGCACGTCCAGGTCACGGGCGTTGTTGAGGGAGTTGTAGTGCTGCAGCGCACCGCCGGTGCGTTCGGCGCAGCCGCGCGCGTAGGCCTTCGCCCGGGCGATGCGCTCCTTCTTGTACGCCTCCGAGGGGTGCGTCGGCGCCAGCGCCGGGCCCTGGACGAACTTCTTGGGTTCCTGGCAGGACAGCGGTGCGGACGGGGCCACTCCGCGCGGGGCGTAGCCGACGAGGTCGTACGCGGCCGCCAGCCGCTTCCACTCGGGCAGCAGGCCGATCAGCGGGAAGTGCAGCCCGGAGGCGCCCGGGCCGCCCGGGTTGTAGACGAGGGAGCCTTGCCCCGGCACCCGTCGCTTGCTGTTGTGCGGGTCCTTGTGCGTGGCCCGCACCCGGCTGACGGCGAGTTTGATCTGCTTGCCGTGGGGGCGGGAGTAGTCGAGCGGCACGGACACCGTGCCGCATTCCATCTTGCCCGGCAGGTCCTGCTCCTTGGCACAGTCGCCGAAGGCGATCCCGGCCGCCTTGGCGCGCGCGGCGGCCACGCTCGTGCCGTGCTGCTCGGCCGTGCCCGGGGCGGCCCCGGTGCTGCCGGCCGGGGCGGCGGAGAGGGTCGTCAGGAGCAGAGCCCCCGCGGCCGAGTAGAGGGCGGCAGCTCTCATCGCGTATCCCTTCGCAGCACGGCAGCAACAAAAGGGATATTTCGTTCGTCTGTTGAGGAAGGCAAGCACCGCCTCGCCGGTGTCGCCTCAATGCCCCCTATGCGCCACCGGGCGCCTGGTCCGCCGGTCGTGCGGGACCGTGCGGGTCGCGGTGCGCGAAGGCCGCGCGCAGGTCCGGCTCGCCGATCGCGCGCACGCCCCGTACGGCGACGGAGGTGAGGTAGGTGCGGTCGTCCGCGCCCCGGGAGCGCCGGACCAGGGCGTTGAGCAGCCGCTGCCCGGCCGGGGAGGCCCACCGCGCGTACGGGTGGATCTCGATCCGGGCGATGGCGAGGCAGCTCAGGGTGAGCACGAAGGGCAGCGCGAACCAGAGCGCGACCAGGTGGGCCGGCAGGTCCGACTGGGCCGGCGCCAGCAGGGCGACGGCCCCCAGCGCGAGGACGACGGCCGCGGCGAGCCGCACCTGCCGGATCGCCGCCGCGATCCCGGTGCGCGCCCCGTCGGGCACCGCGAGACCGGCGCTGACCAGCCGGTCGGCGAGGGTGCCCACCGCGTCGGCGGCGGCCGCGGCTTCCCGCACCGGCTCGATCCGGGACTGTCCTTCCGGCCCGATGGCCCCTATCACCGAGCGCTCCATCTCGTCCCGCCCGCGCGGATCGACGACCGTCGCCCAGCCGGTGTGCGCGAGCAGCAGCCGGCGCTGCCGAGCCATGGAGACGAGGGTCAGATCGGCGACCCGCCGCGGCCCGCCGGACAGGAACGCGGCCTCGTACAACGTCAGATCGTGCCCCAGGCCCGCGGTCGTCTCTTTGGTGTCCATGGCGGCGGCGTGCACGGCGGCCAGGCACAGCCGCGTGCACGCGGTGCCGACGACGGCCCAGGCCAGCAGCAGGAGAAGGACCCAGAACATGCCGCGTTTCTATGCCAACGGCCCTTGGGGCGCCATGCCTTGTTCACCATCCGGACGGAGAGTTGCCGGGATGTGACGTTCCGGATAGAGGGTCCGGGCGGTCAGGACACCACGTAGTCGTCGACTTCGTCGAAGTCCTCGGAGTCGTCCGCGCGTGGGCTGGTGGCGGCCGGCGGAAGGGTGTAGCTCGGGGACGGAGAGGGCGGCGGGGGCATCGGGACGGCGGGCGCCGGGTCTGCGGTCGGACCGGGCGGAGCGGGGGACGGCGTCAGCGGCGGAGTGCTGTCGGCGACCATGTCGCGGGCCAGGGCGTCGAAGTCGACGTACCCGGTGGCCTCCAGGACCGTGATGTGGTCCAGCACCGTGGTGTTGGCGTCGTCGGCGAGCTTGCGGACGAGGGTGTTGCGCGTACTGGCGCGCACCTGGGCGACGACGGAGAACACCTTCCCGTGCGCCAGACGCAGGATGTTGGCGAACTGCCGGTCGTACTCAGCGCCTTCGGCGGAGTTCAGGGTCGCCAGCCACTCCTGCTGCTGCCCGGTGGGCTCGTTGGGCAGGGCCAGGCTGAGCTTGCCTGCGACGTCGCGCACCCGCTCGTCGAGGAACGCGTGCCCCTCGACGAGGTGCTGCCCCGCGGTCCGTACGGCGGGGGTCGCCCCCTTCTGCCGCGCCTGCTCCCCGGCGGGCAGCTCCCACAGCCCCGCCAGCCGGACCTTCGTGACGAAGTCCCGGTCGAGCGCGGACAGCGGCCCGTACCCGGTCGAGACGGTCTCGGCGTTGAGCGTGTCCAGACCGGTCCCGGACCGGTCGGCGTACGACCAGATCGGGAAGATCATCGCCAACAGCGTCGCCGCCAGGCCGGTGATGATGAGCCCGGTGCCGCTGAAGATGCCTCGGCCGTTGATCGGGGGTCGCGGTCGCATGGTGCCTCCTGTTGCGGCACCGCACGTTAGTGCGCTTCGGGGGTGGGGTTGGCATATTACTTCGGGGTACCCCGGGGTCTACGCCAACTGCCGTACAGGAGCGAATGGTTGCAACCGGGGTGGATACGGGCGAATGGGGGAGTAAGGGTGGGTGGCGTACGGCGGCAGAGGGGGAGGAAAGGGGCGAGTCGCCGGAGTCGCGGGCCGGGGTGTCAACCCCGGCACACTGAGCGGGGATGACCGCGTCCAGCGGGGGGACGGTGGTTGGCGTAGGCGACGCGGCTCACCGCCGCAGCAGCACCCGCCGCGTGGCCCGGGCCAGCCGTACCCCCGGTCGCCGCGAGTGCGGCTTCGGTCCCGACCGCTCCAGCCACCACTCCCGCAACTCCGCGCGCACCCGCGCGTCTTCGAGCCGCCCCGCTGCCAGCAGGTGTCCGGCGAAGTCCAGGGCGTCACGGCGATAGCCGTCCGTCATCGGGTGCCCGTGGCTGTACGCCAGGAAGGCCCGTCGGTACCCGTTCCCGAGGATCACCGGCAGTTCGGGTGCCACCTTCGCCACGACGTCCGCCCGCTTCCCGGCGAGGGCCCGTGCCTGCACGCCGAGCCGCACCCGGTCGAACCCCTCCGGCACCGGCGTACCGGCAACGAGCGCGGACAGCAGGGCGGCCTGGGCGAGGGCGAGGCGCTGGCGGGCGGGGGCGAGTTCCGCGAGGTGGTCGGAGGCCGCGGAGTTCTCCGGTACGCGTGCCGTTTCCCGGGAGACTCCCCCGGCGCTCGCCTCCCTCTCCGCCGCCCCCGTCTCCAGAGCCCTCCGGATCGACGCCAACTCCCGTTCCAGCTCCGCCGGTTCCGGAAAGTTCTCGTCCCTCTCCAGCAGCACCCCCGGCGGGGACACCCGGGACGCGAGGTCGGCCAGGACGTCCAGGACCGGCTGCGGGACGGGGTGGGCGTGGCTGTCGTGCCAGACGCCGTCGCGTTCGAAGCCGCCCGCGACATGGACGTACGCGATGGCCTCCAGCGGCAGTTCGGCGAGCGCCTTGGCCGGGTCCTCGCCCCGGTTGACGTGGTTGGTGTGCAGATTGGCCACGTCGATCAGCAGCCGCACGCCCGTGCGGTCGGCGAGCTCGTACAGGAACTGGCCCTCGGTCATCTCCTCGCCCGGCCACGCGATCAGCGCGGCGATGTTCTCCACGGCGAGCGGCACGGGCAGCGCGTCCTGGGCGATCCGCACGTTCTCGCACAGCACCTCCAGGGCGTCCCGGGTGCGCGGTACCGGCAGCAGGTGGCCCGCCTCCAGGCGCGGGGACGCGGTCAGTGACCCGCCCGCCCGTACGAACGCGATGTGCTCGGTGACCAGCGGCGACCCCAGTGCCTCGACCCGCTCGGCGAGCGCGGCCAGCCGCCCGGCGTCGGGCCGCTCCGCCCCGCCGAGGCCGAGCGAGACGCCGTGCGGGACCACCGTCACGCCGCGCTCCCGCAGCCGCACCAGGGACTCGGGGAGATGTCCGGGGCAGACGTTCTCGGCGACGGCCTCGACCCAGTCGATGCCCGGCATGCGCTCCACCGCCTCCGCGATCTCCGGACGCCATCCGATGCCCGTACCCAGTCGCTCCATCGCCCCTCCTCGGCCTCTTCCCTGCCCGCTGTCCCGTCTCCTCGGACGTGTCGGTTCGTGACGGGGGTATGGCCCCGCCCGCCCCGCCCGAATCGCTCGGGGGACACCTTCAGAGCAACATTTGAGGTTCGCGCCCACGCCCAGCCACGCCCCGCGCCCAGGTGCCCGCGCCCCCGTCGACGGCCCCGCAAGGTCGTACGCGCCGGGCGCCGGGGATGTTCAAAGGCCGGGAGGCCTACCGCAGCGCCGGATGATCGGCGACGACGGTGCACGACCCGGGCGCGATCTCCGTGAACCCCGCGTCCCGCACCACCGGCAGCCCTCCGCCCGTCAGCTCACGCCAGCGCCCCGGCTCGGCGCCGCGCACCGCCAGCGGGAACCCCGCGTCGCGCCAGGCGGCCCGCTCCTCGTCCGACAGCTCCCACCAGGCGAGCTGCGCCGCGTGCCCGGTCTGCGCCATCGCCTTGCCGGCCGACATGTCGAGCTCGGGGTTCAGCCACAGCACGGGCCCCGCCGGATCGGCGTCCACGGGCGGCTCCGGATCGTCGAGATCGGTACCGGAGACCTGGAGCTTCGCCAGTTCCTTGGGCCAGCCGTCCAACGGCACGGGCGGGAAGACCCGCACCTCGGCCGACTTGCCGGTGACGGTGATGCCCGGCAGCCCTTCCGCGCGCCGCCACTCGGCGCCACGAGCCCGCCGCACGACCTTCCGGATCCGGGCGTCCTGCCAGTCCCGCATCGCCCGCGCCCACTCGCCCTCGCCGGCCGACCGCTCGTCGCTGAGGATCACCAGCACGGCGCGGGCGGCGGTTTCCAGCGCGTCGGTGCGGGCCGGGGGCGCGCTCTTCTCCATGCGGACGACCATGGGCAGCACGAACTGCCGTGCCTGGTCGCGGGCGCTCGGCTCGGAGCGGAACGGGCTGTCGGTCGTGGGCGTCGGATCGCTGTTCACGTCCTCAAGTGTGCCAACCCCGAGAGATGATGATCCCCATGCAACGCGATCTTCGTCTGGACAACGTGGGCCGCCGCTACGGCCTGCGCGGCCCCTGGGTCTTACGTGGCGTCCACCTCACCGTGACCCCCGGCGACCTCATCCGCGTCGATGGCCCCAACGGCACCGGCAAGTCCACCCTGCTCCGTCTCCTGGCCGGCATAGACGCCCCGACCGAGGGCCGTATCACCGGCCGCCCCCGCACCGCCTACGTCCCCGAGCGGTTCCCCACGGCCCTCCCCTTCACCGCCCTCGGCTACCTCACCCACCTCGGCAAGGTCCACGGCCTCTCCCGCCCCGCGGCCGCCCGGGCCGCCCTGGAGTGGCTCGACCGCTTCGGCGCCGCCGCCTACGCCCGTACGCCCATGACCCAGTTGTCGAAGGGCAGCAGCCAGAAGGTCGCCGTCGTGCAGGCACTCCTTGCCGAACCGCAGCTGCTCGTCCTGGACGAGGCGTGGACCGGCCTCGACGCCGCCGCCCGCGAGGAGTTGGAGCGGGCCGTCGCCGAACGCACCGCGGACGGCACCGCCGTGGTCTTCGTGGACCACGACCCCAGCCGCCTGGCGGGGGCGCCGGACGCGACGTACACCGTGCGGGACGCGGGCCTCGACCTCCGTACGGAACGGGCGGCCGCGGAACCCGCCGGCCCGCACATGACCGTCGTCGTCCAGGGCGCGCACGGCGCCCAACTCCCCGCCGACGCGACCCGTACGGTCATATCGGCCGAGGAACCCGAGCCCGGCACCCACCGCCTCACCCTCCCGGCCTCCCACTCCGACGTCCTCCTGCGCGCCCTGCTGACGGCCCGCCCGCCCTGGCACGTGGTGAGCGTGCGCCAGGACCCGCCCGCGACGGAGCCGAGACCGACCCCCGACGACGAGAGCCGATGATGACCGCCCTGCTCAGTTACCAGACCGCCCTGCTGGTCCGCTCGCAGCGCTGGCTGCCGCCGTTCATCCTGTACGCCGCGTTCCTCGGTATCGGCGTGCAGGGCGGCCAGCCCGTCCTCGACTCGCTGGGCTTCACGGCCGCGGGCCTGCTGCCCGTCGCCGCCTGGCTGGTGCGGATCTGCGTCACCAACGAGCCGCCCGCCGCCCGCGGTTGTGTCTCCGCGGCGGCCGGTCCCGGGCGGGCGCACCTCGCCGCGCTGCTCGTGGCGCTGACCGCCGCGGCACTCGTCGGCGCGGTCGCCACCGTCGTCGTCGCGCTCATCAGCGACCCCGTGAGCGCGGACCACCAGACGCGCGTATCCCGGCTGCCGGCGGGCGCGGCAGGGCTGCTCGCCACGCTGGCCTGTGCCCTGCTCGGTACGGCCGTGGGCGCCCTCACCACCTGGCCGCTGCTGCGCTCGACCGGCCGCGCGGTCCCCGCGATGCTGCTCGCGGCCCTGCTGGCCGTGGTGGTGACCGGCTCCCCGGCCCAGGCGGCGGTCAGCGGCCTGGTCACCGGCTCCCGCTCGGGCACCGTCCCCATGCCCCTGCTGCCGCTGGCGGCCGCGGCCCTGCTCACGGCGGCGGCGACCGCCGTGGCCTGCGCGCTCACCTCCCGAAGATCACCCTGAACGGACCGTCACCCTGAACAGGCGGTCCGCTGGGCCTCCTGCCACTCACACACCGGGCACATGGTGATCCCCTTGTACGACTCCGGGTACTCCGTCGGCTCCCGGCACAGCACACACTCCGCGTACGGCGGCCCGTCGGCCTTGGGCGGCCTGGTCGCGTCGATCAGGCAGTAGTCGTTCGTGGGCTGGTCCTCGCTCATACGTCCAGCGTACGAGCCTCAGCCCCGCCCGCCGGCGGCCCCGATCAGCTCGGACACCTTCACGAACCGGAACCCCCTCGCGCGCAGCTCGGGCACGACACGCCGGACCACCCGCTCGGTCGTCGGGGCGGCGCTGAGCGTGCAGTGCAGGACGACCACGGATCCCGGCCGCACCCCGTCCAGCACCTCCTGGGCAACGGCGCGGGCGTCTGTCGCGAAGGCGTCCCCGCTCACCACGTCCCACTGCACGGCGGTGACACCGACCGCGGCGAGCGCCTTCAGAGCGCGCCGGTCGTAGCAGCCCCCGGGAAACCGGAAGTACGGCATCGCGTCCCGGACACCCACCTTCCGGAACGCCGCGTACGCCCGCTCCACGTCCGCCCGCATCCGCTCCTCGCCGACCGTCGGCAGCCCGTAGCAGTCCTCGGTGAAGGCGTAGTGGCTGTAGGAGTGGTTGGCCACCTCGAAGAGCGGGTCCCGCCCGATGGACCGGGCCTGCCGCGGATACTCCTCGGCCCACCGCCCCGTCATGAACACCGTGGCCGGCACCTTCAGCTCCCGCAGCGCCGCGACCAGCCCCGGATTGTCGAACCGTTCCCCGCGCGCCGCCCGCGCCCCCTGACCTGCGGTCATGTCGGCGTCGAAGGTGAGCGCGACCGTCTTGCCCCCGGTCTGCGGTCCGTGCTCGAAGACCGGGGTCAGACCGGCGGGGCCGGGGGCGAGGGTGGGAGGTCTGGCCGAGGGCGAGCTGGTAACGGTGGTGCTGGACGCCGGGTGGGGAGCGCGGGTGGTCTCCGGCGCCCCGCAGGCGGCGAGCCCGCTCAGGGCCGCGCTCAGGGCACAGACGGCGGCGATATGTCGTACAAGTGTGATCACCGCATGAAGATATGGGGATCAGATGGTCATATCGGTACAGGTATGGGTGTGCCGAGCCCGTGTCACCCGCCCGGCGGGAGCGGACTGCCCAGGGAGCCTCTCAGTCGTCGCGTGTGCAACTGCCCGTCGGTGCGGTGACCGGAGGGCGGCACTGGAGCGCGGAGTCGGTCGCGTCCGTGCTCACATAGCGGCCGATGCAGGTGTTCGGCGAGGTGCGGCCCCGCTCGGCGCAGAAGGTCAGGGCGGCGTGGCCGTCGGTGAAGGGGCCGGGGGCGTAGAACACCCAGTAGCCGGGGCGCAGGGACGCGTGGTCGTCGCTGCGGAGGACGGCGGTCTCCGGTACGGACTGGCGGAGCACGGCGAGCCGACGGTCCCGGTTCGCGGCGCCGGCGGAGACGGGTTCGGAGTGGAGCTGGGCGATCCAGCGGCCGCCGGCCGGTGTCGGGGTGGGGGTGGCCGGGGTCGGTCGCTGCTTTGCCGGGACGGGGGAGCCGGTGGTGGTGGCGGTCGGCGCCGGTGTCGTGGCGCGGTCCTTGTCGTCGCCACCCGTGTCGCCGAGGCCCAGGGTGAGGACGAGCGCCGCCGCCGCGGCGACGGCCAACGCCGTGGCCGCGGCCAGGAGGGGAGTGCGGCGACGGGGTCTGCCTCCTCCCGTGGGAACAGCGGGAACCGTGGGGCGCGGGGTGTCCACCTGTGTGGGTGTCGGCTGCGGTGCCACGGTCGTCACCCCGGGCGGGGCGGCCCAGACCGGCGTCGTCCCCGTCTCCACCTGAGCGAGCATCTCGTCCAGCCGGGCGGCGTCCGGGCGCGCCGCCGGGTCGCGGACCAGCAGGGCTTCGAGCACCGGCGCCAGCGGGCCCGAGCGGGTCGGCGGCGGGAGCGGGTCGTCGAGTACGGCGGCCAGGGTGGCGAGGGTGGTGGGGCGGCGCAGCGGGCTGACGCCCTCTACGCACACGTACAGGACCACACCCAGGGACCACAGGTCGGCCGCCGGGCCGTCGTCGTGGCCCCGGATCCGTTCCGGCGCCATGTACTCGGGCGAACCGACGAACTCGCCCGTCGCCGTGAGGCCGGTCGTGCCCTGGAGCGCGGCGATGCCGAAGTCGGTGAGGACGGCGTCGCCGTCGGGGCGCATGAGGATGTTGGCGGGCTTGACGTCCCGGTGCTGGATGCCCGCGGCGTGCGCGGCCCGCAGCGCGGCGAGCACCTGCCGGCCCAGCCGGGCCGCGGCCACGGGCGTCAAGGCGCCGTCGTCCAGTCGCCGTTGCAGCGAGACGCCCGGCACCAGCTCCATCACGATCCACGGATGCGGCTCGGCGGCGACGATCTGGTGAACCGTCACCACATGCGGATGGCTCAGCCGCGCCAGTGCCCGCGCCTCCCGCAGCACCCGCTCGCGCATCACGCCGACCGTGTCCGCGTCGGACCGCACCGCCTTGAGCGCGACCTCGCGGTGCAGCACCGTGTCGCGAGCCCGCCACACGGTGCCCATTCCGCCACTGCCGAGCCGTTCCACCAGCTCGAACCGGCCGTCGACGAGATCCCCCGGAGCGTTCATGCCGCTCAGGTTAGAGGACGGTCGGAGAGCGGCCCTCCGCGTGGGGAGGTGTGACGGGACGGTTACCTGCGCCAGGGTCCTGTCACCGCGAACGTGGTGCCCGGCGTGTAGCAGTTCACGTACATCGTCCCGCCGTCCGGGGAGAAGGTGACCCCGGCGAACTCGCCCCACTCCGGTTCCTCGGGCGTCCCGATGTTCTGGGCGTTGCGGGCCATCGCGTAGACCTCGCCGCGTCGGGTCACGCCGAAGACGTGCTGGGCGCCGTTGCCGTCCTCGCACACCATGAGCCCGCCGCTGGGGGCGAGGCAGATGTTGTCCGGGGACTCGCCGGGAAGCTGGAGGTCCGTGTCGGGACCGAAGACGATCACCAGGGTGAGGCGGCGCCCGGCGGGGTCGTAGCGCCAGATCTGGCCGTAGTGGTCCGCCGCCGAGCCCTCCGCCCTGCGGGCGAAGGACGAGACGAAGTAGACGCAGCGGCCGCCCCAGTAGCAGCCCTCCAGCTTCTGCGCGTGGGTGATGCCCTTCGGGCCGAAGTCCTGGTGGCGGATGGGGGTCCGGGTGGCCAGGGGGTCCGGTACGTCGACCCACTCGATGTTCCCGAAGCTCGCGCCCGTCTCCTGGATCGAGGAGAGGTCGGGGACGCCCGGCACCCGCATCGCCTGGAGGCGGCCGCCGGCGCGCAGGGTGCCCAGGCCGCCGTGCGGCTGGTGCGGCAGGAAGCGGTAGAAGAGGCCGAAGGGCTTCTCGAAGGCGTCCTCGGTCTCGTAGACGATGCCGCGCCGCGGGTCCACCGCGATGGCCTCGTGCTGGAAGCGGCCCATCGCGGTCAGCGGCACCGCGCCCGAGCGGTGCGGGTTCGCCGGGTCGACCTCGAAGATGAAGCCGTGGTCCTTGGTGTAGCCGTTGGTGCCCGCCCGGTCCTCGGTCTCCTCGCAGGTCAGCCAGGTGCCCCAAGGCGTGGGCCCGCCCGCGCAGTTGACGGCCGTACCGGCGATGGCGACCCGCTCGGAGAGGACCTTGTCGTGCCGGTCGAGTGTCAGGGCCGTACAGCCGCCCTTGCCGGCCGGGTCGTAGGTGAGGCCCTCGACCGTCGGGACGGGAACTCTGCCGTCGGCGCGGTTCTCGTGGTTGCGGACCAGGTGGACGCGGCCGTGCCTGCCGGGCAGGGCCGTCATGCCGTCGTGGTTGGAGGGGACCAGGCCCTCACCGGAGCGCAGCCGGTCGCCCTCGCGGGAGAGGACCCGGTAGCGGAAACCTTCCGGCAGATCGAGCAGGCCCTTCGGGTCGGGGACCAGCGGGCCGTATGCGGTGTGGCCGAGGTTCTGTGCGGCGGCCGTGCCCGCGAAGAGTTCGGTGAGATTGCCGGCGAAGGCGATCGAGACGCCCAACGCGCCGGTGCGGGCCAGGAGTTGACGACGTGACGTACCGTCGGTGGTCGTGTTCTCGGACATGGGGAAACCTTCCTGCTGGCGGACAGGAACTGTGACCCCGCCGTGTCTATCACCTGGTGCGAGTCGCGTGAACCACGCGCGTAGCTCGTGTCACTTCCCCGTGGCGTCCTCGATGATGTCCTCGACCGTC
Source organism: Streptomyces sp. NPDC028907 (assembly GCF_055564995.1). NCBI lineage: Bacteria > Bacillati > Actinomycetota > Actinomycetes > Kitasatosporales > Streptomycetaceae > Streptomyces > Streptomyces sp. NPDC028907. The sequence goes on along the minus strand of NZ_JBVHVE010000013.1, from coordinate 140,569 downwards.
CGCTCGACGTCCCGCTCGGCCGTGGGTTCGACGGCCGGGTGGGCGTCCTTGTCGGCGGAACCCTCCAGGGCCTTGCCCGCGTTCGGCTCCGGGGTGCGCTTGACGTGGTGCTCGTGGTCCTCGCCCCGCTCCAGGAAGCGGAGCAGTTCCACCGGGATGGGCAGGACCAGGGTGGAGTTCTTCTCCGCCGCCACCGCCATCACCGTCTGGAGCAGCCGCAACTGGAGTGCGGAGGGCGCGTCGGCCATCTGGTGGGCGGCCTCGGCCAGCTTCTTGGACGCCTGGAGCTCGGCGTCCGCGTTGATGATCCGGGCCCGCCGCTCGCGGTCCGCCTCGGCCTGCCGGGCCATCGAGCGCTTCATCGTGTCCGGCAGGGACACGTCCTTGATCTCGACGCGGTCCACCTGCACGCCCCAGCCGATGGCCGGGCTGTCGATCATCAGTTCAAGGCCCTGGTTGAGCTTCTCGCGGTTGGAGAGCAGATCGTCCAGATCGCTCTTGCCGATGATGGAACGCAAGGATGTCTGCGCCATCTGCGACACCGCGTACTTGTAGTCCTCGACCTTGATGAGCGCGTTCGCCGGGTCGACCACCTTGAAGTACACGACCGCGTCCACACGCACGGTCACGTTGTCGCGGGTGATGCCCTCCTGGGCCGGCACCGGCATCGTGACGATCTGCATGTTGACCTTGTGCAGCCGGTCCACGATCGGAACGATCAAGGTGAATCCGGGGGGCCGTACCTCCCCCGCCAGCCGTCCGAGCCGGAGGACCACCCCACGCTCGTACTGTTTGACGACCCGTGCGGCAGCCGCCACGTACACCAGGCCCGCGGCACCCACTCCCGCGGCCGCGCCCAGCAGCTCCTCCAGCATGACGACCTCCTTCGCCGACGGCTGTCCGAGGTCTGCTCCTGCAACGATATGCCCGGCGTCTGGTCCGGGGCCATGCCCGGCCCCGGACCAGAGGTCATACGGCGGTCAGGGAGCGGTGACCCGCACCGGTTCCGTGCCCACCGCGCTGTGCCGCTCGGCCCAGTTCTCCAGGGCCGTACGGAAGGCGTGGTCCAAGTGGTGCACCTCGGAGAGGTTCAGCTCCACCGGGCGGTCCTGGGGCAGTGACTCCAGGCTGTCGAGGATCTTCGGCAGCCGCAGGAAGGTCGCGTTGCCCGACAGGCACACCTGGATCGGTCCGGCGCCCTTGTCGACGACCTCCAGCTTCACGTGCGAGGCCTGCCAGGCGGTCTTGGCGACCGACAGGGCCAGACCGATCAGCACGCCCTCGAACATGTTCACCGCGACGATGGAGACGGCGGTGACCACGAGGATCAGCGCCTCGCCCCGGTGGCCCCGCCACAGGGAGACGATCCCGCGGAAGGGGATGAGCTTGAAGCCCGCGTGGACCAGGATGCCGGCCAGTGCGGGGATCGGGATCAGTGCCAGCGTGGCGGGCAGCAGCGCCGCGAACAGCAGCAGCCACACGCCGTGCATCACCCGGGACGCCTTGGTCTTCGCGCCGGCCTGGACGTTGGCGGAGCTGCGCACGATGACCGCCGTCATCGGCAGCGCGCCGAGCACACCGCAGACCGCGTTGCCCGCGCCCTGCGCCATCAGTTCCTTGTCGTACTCGGTGCGCGGCCCGTCGTGCAGCCGGTCCACGGCCGCCGCGCTGAACAGCGACTCGGCCGACGCGATGAGGGTGAAGGCGACGATCGTGGCCAGCACGCCGACGCTTGCGAGCTCGCCGAAGGCGTCCGCACCGGGCGGCTGGATGGCGCCCAGCAGGCCCTTGACCTCGACCGTGGCGACCGGCAGGGAGAACACGGCGGCCACGGCTGTCGCCAGGCCCACCGCGGCGAGCGGCCCCGGAACCGTACGCACCTGGCGCGGCATGCGCTTCCACAGCACCAGTACGGCGATGGTGCCGGCGCCCAGTCCGATCGAGGCCAGCGCCCCGGTGTTCCCGGTGGCGTCGACGAGCGCGCCGGGCAGCCCGACTATCTTCTCCAGGCCGGAGGCGGGCGCCTTGGCGTCCGCGACCGAGTAGAGCTGTCCGGCGATGAGCACAAGGCCGATACCGGCCAGCATGCCCTCGACGACGGAGACCGAGATGGCCCGGAACCAGCGCCCCAGCTTCAGGACGCCCATGAGGAGCTGGAGCAGGCCGGTGGCGAGCACCAGCACACCGAGGACCGGCAGCCCGAACTCCTGGACGGCCTCGAAGACCAGCACGGTCAGACCGGCGGCGGGGCCCGAGACCTGAAGGCTGCTGCCGCGCATCAACCCGGTGACGATGCCGCCGACGATGCCGGTGACGAGACCGAGCTCGGCCGGCACGCCGGAGGCGACGGCCACACCGACGCACAGCGGCAGCGCGACCAGGAAGACGACCAACGAGGCGGCGAAGTCCTGCCGCAGGTGAGGGAACTTGGTCATCATGGCGTTCACAGCGCCTCGAACGCGTCGGTCTCGGCGCTGTGGACGCGCACGGCGCCCTTGTGCACCTCGTAATACCAGGCGTGCAGGTTCAGTTGACGCTCCTTCAGCTTCTTCTCGATGAAAGGGTACGAGCGCAGCCGCAGCAGCTGCGTCAGCACGTGGGCCTGGACACCCTCGGCGACCTCGGGGTCCTCGACGGTGCCCGTCGGGCGCGGGTCGGCCTGCGCGAGCCAGTCGCGCACCGCCGGTACGGCGTTCAGGTCCTCGCCGCGCACCAGCGCGCCGACGGCACCGCAGTGGGAGTGGCCGCAGACCACGATGTCGCTGACGCCGAGGACCTCCACGGCGTACTCGATGGTGGCCGCCTCGCTGGTGGGGTGCGCGGAGGCGTACGGCGGGACGATGTTGCCCGCGGTGCGCAGCTCGAAGAGCTCGCCGGGGCGGGCGCCCGTGATCAGTGCCGGTACGACCCGGGAGTCGGAGCAGGTGATGAAGAGGACCTGCGGGGACTGCCCTGCGGCCAGTTTGGCGAACTCCTCAGGGCGCTGTCCGAACGTACGGGCGTTGTCGATGAGGGGCTGCATGTGTGGTGACTCCTCCTGGCGCGCCGCGACGGCGCGTCGGTGTGGCTTTTCATGACAGGGGTGGGGGGATTCCGCTGGCTCTCAGCAGCGGAAGACCTGGAGCCCCGCGGGAGTGTGGGACGTCGCGGATCTCGACGTGCGCTGACGCGCGCCGCCGGGTGTGCCCGGCTGGTGCGCGGACGCGGGGTCCCGGGTGAGCAACGGCCGGTCGGGTGCCTGGGGTCCGGTGTCGGCGAAACGCAGTTGGTCCCGGCCGCGCAGTGGGCCGGTCGGGTCCCCTTGGCCCGACGGCATGCAGTGGCGGAACGTGAGGGTCTCGTCGCGTAGTGCCTTGCCGGAGTGCTTGATTCCGGGCTGAGCCTTGGCCTCTGCCTGACTGACCGTATGCGCATGTGCGAAGGAAGCGCCGGGTGCGAAGAACTGGAGGGCGAGCAGGACGGCGGCGAGGAGCGAAATCACGGTCCGTGCCGTCGTACCTCGGAACATGCGCCCCCCTCCAGACAGTCCACACCTATGGCGCGCGCCAACGCTTGGTCAACCGTTGGTCAAGAAACACGTTAACCCGGCAAAGTTGTTTGCAGGGTTAACTTAACGTTTCGAGCTGAAGAGAGCCTGAAATGCGAGGGTGGCTTGGCTTGAACTCCCCCTTGACCAGGGGGAGTCAGTGGGTTACCAGGGCCTTGGCGTCACGGGCCAGTGCGGTGAGTCGCGAGATGGCGCGGAAGTACTTCTTGCGGTATCCGCCCTTGAGCATGTCCTCGCTGAACAGCTGGTCGAACGGCAGTCCGGAGGCCAGGAGCGGGACTTCACGGTCGTAGAGCCGGTCCGCGAGCACGACGAGCCGCAGCGCGGTGGACTGGTCCGGAATCGGCTGGACGTCCGTGAGACACACGGCCTTCAGGCCATCGGTCAACGCGCCGTAACGGCTGGGGTGGACTCGGGCGAGGTGCTCCAGCAGATGCGGGAAGTCGTCGAGCGAGGCGCCCTCGGTGGCGTACGCCGCCTTGGTCACCTGTTCGTCGGAGTACGGCGCCGGTGCCTCGGGCAGGCCGCGGTGGCGGTAGTCCTCGCCGTCGATGCGCAGGGGGCGGAAGTGGGCCGACAGGCCCTGGATCTCGCGCAGGAAGTCGGCCGCCGCGAAGCGGCCCTCGCCGAGCTTGCCGGGCAGGGTGTTGGAGGTGGCGGCGAGCGCGACGCCCGCGTCGACGAGCCTGCCGAGCAGCGTCGAGACCAGGACGGTGTCGCCGGGGTCGTCGAGCTCGAACTCGTCGATGCACAGCAGGCGGTGACCGGAGAGGGTCTGGACCGTCTGCTGGAAACCGAGCGCGCCGACCAGGTTCGTCAGCTCCACGAACGTGCCGAAGGCCTTGAGGGACGGCTCGGCCGGGGTGGCGTGCCAGAGGGAGGCGAGCAGATGGGTCTTGCCGACGCCGTAGCCGCCGTCGAGGTAGACGCCGCGGGGGCCCGCCGGCACCTTGGGCGCCTTCGGCCTGCCGAACCCGAGGAACCCGCGCCTGGCCTTCCCGGCACCGCTCGCGTGTGCCCCGCCGAGCCCGGCCGCGAAGGACTCCAGGACACCGACCGCCTCGATCTGGCTGGGCTGGTTCGGGTCCGGGATGTACGTGCTGAAGCGGACCGAGTCGAAGCGCGGCGGCGGCACCATCTCGGCGACCAGCCGGTCCGCCGGGACGTGCGGCTCGCGGGCGCACAGGGACAGCGGGCTCGCTTCGGCTATCGGGCTCGACTTGGACGCGGCGGAGGAGGACGACACGGTTCACCATGCTAAGCGCCGTGCCACACTCCATGACATGCGACGCCTGTTCCCTGTGACCGACGAAACAGCACCTAGGGCCTCCGGCGGTTCGGCCGGGGATGACGGGGTGGGGGCTGCCGAAGGGGGGCATGGGGCCGCGGGGGCCGATGGTGGCTCCGGTGCCGCGCCCGGCGCCCCGGCGGCCGGTGCTCCCGGAGGGGAGCCGGGGGCTGCGCATTCCGACGAGGCTGCCGCGGTCGCCGGCGCAGCCCCCGGGGGCGATGCGGTCGACCGGGAGTGGAGTCCTGCCGAGCTTGCCGCCGCCTACGCCTATCCGGAGCCCGGGCCCGCGGGGCCGGTGCCCTGGCTGCGGGCCAACATGGTGTCCACGCTGGACGGGGCCGCCCAGCACGACGGACGTTCGCAGCCCATCTCCACCGCGACCGACATGCGGATCTTCGGCACGCTGCGGGCGCTGGCCGACGTCGTGGTCGTCGGCGCCGAAACGGTACGCCAGGAGGGGTACCGCCCGGCACGCGCGCGTGCGGAGTTCGCCGAGGCGCGCGAGGCGGCCGGGCAGGGCCCCGCGCCGGCCATCGCGGTGGTCAGCGCCGGCCTGGAGCTCGACTACAGCCTGCCGCTGTTCACCTCACCCCTGGTGCCCACCCTGATCCTCACCGGCGCCGCCGCGGCACCGGAGCGGATCGCCGCGGCCGAGAAGGCGGGCGCCCGGGTCGTGATCGCCGGTGACGGCGTCGGCGTGGACCCCGTACGCGCCGTCCAGGCCCTCGCTGAGCTGGGTCACACCCGGCTGCTGACCGAGGGTGGGCCACGGTTGCTCGGCCAGCTCGTGGCCGCCGGAGTGCTCGACGAGCTCTGTCTGACGATCTCCCCGATGCTCACCGCCGGAGCCGCCCAGCGCATCGCCGGCGGGCCGTCGGTGGCCGTTCCGAAACGGTTCGAACTGGTCTCCCTGCTGGAGGAGGGCGGCTTCCTGTTCGGCCGGTACCGGCGGACGTGAGGTCAAAACGGCGGAATCCACCGTTCCGTTTAGCTTCCGCCGGGCACACTAAAACTCGCAGTCCCCGTGCGAGCACGGGGCAGGATGGTTTCCGCAGAAGGGGCGCCCGGTGTTCACAAGCGTTTTGATGATCGAGAAGGCCCTGACGTCCGCCGACGTGGAGTTCGTCACCACCTTGCACGGGGACGAGGAGGTCTCGTTCCATGTGCTGCTCCAGCCGCGCGGTGAGCAGGCCGACAGGCTGTTGCGCGCCATCGACGACATCGCGCTCGGGGAGCTTGACGAGGCCGTACGGGAGGGGAGCACTCCGGAGGGCGAGGAGGCGCTCAGTACGGGGGAGCGGGCGCTGGAGGTGTCGCTCACGGCACTGCGCTCGGCTGGGGCCGCGGCGGAGGGGCGGCTGTTGGAGGATCATCCGCTGGACGCGCTGCGGGCTGTGGTGGACGAGGTGGGGGCGGACGAGGTGATCGTGCTGACGGATCCCCACTACGTGGAGGAGTTCTTTCATCGGGACTGGGCGTCCCGGGCTCGGCACAAGGTGGGGGTGCCGGTGTTGAAGCTGTTCTCGCACAGCAGGGTGTAGCGCTTTTCGGGGGAGCGCCGTGGGGGATTTGTGGTCTGCCGGGTGCGAGTCCGTCGTGGTTGCTCGCGCAGTTCCCCGCGCCCCTGGGTGGGTGCGGTCCCCCGTGTCCCGGGCGCGAGGTCGGCCTTCCTACCCAATAGGCTGAGGGCTCACCGTCGTATCGCAATCCTGGGAGAACACGCATGGCACCCGGCATCCCCACCGCCATGGACCGACCGCACTTCATCGGCATCGGCGGGGCCGGGATGTCAGGGATCGCGAAGATTCTCGCGCAGCGTGGGGCCAAGGTGGCGGGCAGCGACGCCAGGGAGTCGGCGACCGCCGAGGCGCTGCGGGCGCTGGGGGCGACCGTGCACATCGGGCACGCGGCGGAGCACCTCGCGGACGACGCCAGCTGTGTCGTCGTGTCGTCGGCGATCCGGCAGGACAACCCCGAGCTGGCCCGCGCCGCCGAGCTGGGCATTCCGGTCGTGCACCGCTCGGACGCGCTCGCCTCGCTGATGGAGGGGCTGCGGCCGATCGCCGTCGCCGGTACGCACGGCAAGACCACGACGACGTCGATGCTGGCCGTCTCCCTGAGCGAGCTGGGCCTGCGGCCCTCGTACGCCATCGGCGGCGACCTCGACGCGCCCGGCTCGAACGCCCTGCACGGCGAGGGCGACATCTTCGTCGCCGAGGCGGACGAATCGGACCGCAGCTTCCACAAGTACGCGCCCGAGGTCGCGATCGTGCTGAACGTGGAGCTCGACCACCACGCGAACTACGCGTCGATGGACGAGATCTACGAGTCCTTCGTGACCTTCGCCGACCGGATCGTCGAGGGCGGCACGCTCGTGATCTCGGCCGACCAGGACGGCGCGCGGGAGCTGACCCGCCGGGTCGCGGCCGGTGATGTGCGGGTGGTGACGTACGGCGAGGCGAAGGACGCCGACGTACGGGTCCTGTCCGTCGTGGCACAGGGACTGAAGAGCCAGGTCACCGTCCTCCTCGACGGTCAGGAGCTCACCTTCGCCGTCTCCGTCCCCGGCCGGCACTACGCGCTCAACGCCGTGGCCGCCCTCGCGGCGGGCGTGGCCCTCGGCGTCCCGGCCGGCGAGCTGGCCCCGGCGCTGGCGGCCTACACGGGCGTCAAGCGGCGCCTTCAGCTGAAGGGCGAGGCCGCGGGTGTCCAGGTCATCGACTCCTACGCCCACCACCCGACCGAGATGACGGCAGACCTGGAGGCCATGCGCGCGGCCGCCGGGGACGCCCGGATCCTGGTCGTCTACCAGCCCCACCTGTTCTCCCGCACCCAGGAGCTCGGCAAGGAGATGGGCGACGCCCTCGCTCTCGCCGACTCCTCGCTGGTCCTGGACATCTACCCGGCCCGCGAGGACCCGATCCCCGGGGTCACCAGCGAGCTGGTCCTCGACGCGGCCCGCGCGGCCGGCGCCGAGGTCACGCCGGTGCACGACAAGAGCGAGGTGCCCGCCCTGATCGCGGGAATGGCGAAGCCCGGTGATCTCGTTCTCACCATGGGCGCGGGCGACGTCACCGACCTCGGCCCGCTCATCCTGGACCGCCTGTCGAAGTGAGGGGCAAGCACTCATGTCGTACGACGTCGAAAAGCCGGACGAGCAGTGGCGCACGGAGCTGACCCCCGCGGAGTACGCCGTGCTGCGCCAGGCCGCCACCGAGCCCGCCTTCACCGGTGAGTACACCAACACCAAGACGACGGGCGTCTACTCCTGCCGCGCCTGCGGCGCCGAACTGTTCACCTCCACCACGAAGTTCGAGTCCCACTGCGGCTGGCCGTCCTTCTACGACCCCAAGGACACCGACGCGGTCGAACTCGTCGAGGACCGCACCCACGGGATGGTCCGCACCGAGGTGCGGTGCGCGCGGTGCGGGTCGCACCTCGGGCATGTCTTCGAGGGCGAGGGGTATCCGACACCGACGGATCAGCGGTACTGCATCAACTCGATCTCGCTGCGGTTGACGCCGGACGAGGACTGACCCAGCGGCGGCCGTGGGTGTGCCGCACTGCGTTGGCACGCCCGATGCCGGTGTTCCTAGACTCGTAGGGGACGTCCGGTGCGGGAAGGCGGTGGCGCTGCATGCCGTACGTCGCGGTGAGTGCGATCAGCCATCCCGGACTGCTGCGCGAACGGAACGAGGACAGCCTCGTCGTCGGACCGTGGACGCTGTGCGCCACCGTGACCGAGAATCCGCAGACGCTGGTCTTCCCGCTGGGCACGCCCCTCGTCGTGGCGGTCGCCGACGGGCTCGGCGGCCATCCCGGCGGTGACCTGGCCAGCGCCCTGGTGGTCCGCCGGATCGCCTCGCTCGGTCCCGCGCTGACCGGCGAGGTCGCCGTCCGTGACGCGCTGAACGCCTGCAACCGCGCCGTGTACCAGGCGGCCGGGGGCGACCGGGGTGGCGAGCTCACCGCGATGGGGACGACGATCGCCGGGGTCGTCGTCCAGCCCGACTCGCTCATGGCGTTCAACGTGGGCGACAGCCGGGTCTTCGCCGCGTCGGACGACGGGTTGCGCCAGCTGAGCGTCGACGACAGCCCGCCGCACCCGGCCGGGCGCACCACCTCGCTCGTCACCCAGTGCCTGGGCGGATCGCCCACCTACCGCGCCGTCCACCCCCATGTCACGGCCGAGCCCCTGACGCCCGGGGAGCGCTATGTCGTCTGCTCGGACGGGCTGACGGATCCGCTGCCCACGGAGGCGTTGGAGGAGGTGCTCCGGGAGCACGACGACGGCCGGGCGGCCTTCGAGCTGTGGAAGGCCGCCATCGAGGCGGGCGGGCCCGACAACATCACGGTGGCGGTGGTGCGGGTCGGGCAGGAGTGAGCGGGCCGGTCGGTTCGCCGGTCAGGCGGGTCAGGCGGGTCAGGCGGGTCAGGCGGGTCAGGCCGGTCACAGGATCTTTCGCTGGACCATGATCGAGAGCACCAGCGCGCCCGGCAGCAGTGGCACCCAGACCGTCAGGACGCGGTAGCCGATGACGGTCGCCGCGGCCAGGCCCGTCGGGGCGCCGAAGGTGACCATCGTGAACACCAGGGCCGCGTCCACGGGGCCGATGCCGCCCGGCGCGGGCACGGCGCCGGCCGCCGTGCTGGCGAGGAGGAGGGCGAGGACCACCTGCGCCCAGGACAGCGGCAGACCGAGAGCGAAACCGACCGAGGCGATCACGCTCGCCTGGAGCAGCGGGGTGGCGGCGGCCCCACCCCACAGGGCGAGGACGCGGCTGGGCCGGGTGTGCAGGATTCGCGCGTCGGTCAGGGCCGTGCGCAGGAAGCGGAGCAGGGGGCGCCGTAGCGGGCGTACGGCTGTCACGAGTACGCCTGCCGCGGCCAGGCCGAGCGTGACGCCTCCGGCGACCATCAGCAGTGTCCGCTCGTCCGGGACGAGTTCGCCGAGGTGCAGCAGTTCGGGGTAGGCCAGGAGGAAGGCGAGGAGCACCGCTGTCTTCGCGATCGGTTTGACCAGCGAGTACAGGGCGAGTGACGCGGTGGCCCGGGCCAGGGGGATGCCGCGGTTCTGCAGGAAGCGCAGGGTGACGGCATGGGCGCCCAGGCCCGCCGGGAGCACCTGGTTGGCGGCGCCGGCCGCGAACTGCGACGCGAGCAGCAGGCCCGGCGGGAGCCGCTCCGGCAGGGCGCCCTGGCGGACGACCGCGGCGATCACCCAGCCCATACAGGTGAAGAAGAGGCCGGCCAGCAGCCAGCCGGGGTCGGCGGAGGCGAGCTGGACGGCGCCGTCGCGGACGGTGGGCCAGTCGGCCACCGCCCACGCCCCGATCAGCAGGAGCGGGAGCAGTGTCAGGGCGTGGCGGGCGAGGCGGGCGGGGGAGAGCCGGGAGCACGCGGGAGCGGGAGCGGGAGCGGAAGTGGGGCGGGCGGGTAGCGATCCGGGGAGATCGCTGAGCGGGAGCGATGACACGGCGCGGTCGTCCTTCCGCGTCCTGACCGCGCGGACGCGGGGCGGACTGCTAGAGGGCGAGGCAGGAGGGGACGACGGAAACGTGCCCGCCCGCCGTGACGTCGCGGTGTCCGGAATCCGAAGCGACGTCGGCGGGCGGGCGACGTGACCGGGGATTGGTCTATGCCCGATCCGCCCGGCCCCGAACCACGGGTCCCCGGCCGCGCCCGCCTCGCGTCCCCGCCCCTCACCGCATCCAGTGCCCCGTAGTACTCCACCCCAGGAACCGGCGTGCGCGGCCCCCGTCCGCCGTTCCGTCGCTGTCGAAGGCGCCGCCCTCGACCGTGCGGGCCAGGCCCGCCAGGGCCGGGGCCAGCCGGGCCGCCACGTGGGCGGGGTGGCGGGCCGTCTCCTCGGCGAGTCCGGCGAGGAAGCGGCGCTGGTCGGCGGGTGGGCACAGGGACAGGTGGAACAGCATCTGGCGCCACGCGTACGCCGCGTCCTTGATGGTGGGCAGCGGGCGCCGGTTGTTCTGCACCCGGGCCGTCAGTCGGCACACGGTGCCGAAGCAGCGGTGCGCCAGGTCGGCGAAGCCGGGCCGTGGGGCGATCTCCACCCGGTGGACCAGTGTGGCCAGGTTGTGGGTGGTGAGGATCTGCGCCTGCTCGATCACCGTGCCGTTCGCCGCCACGGACCAGGACCCGGACGAGGCCGCCCCGGCCCGCTCCATGCACAGCCGCGCGAAACCGGGAGACGTCCGGGCACCGTAGGAACGGCTCAGCGCGGCGCCCGTCTCGGCGATCGCGAGATTGCGGATCGCCCCGTAGTCGATGCCGTAGTAGCGCTCGTACAGCGTGCCGCGGAGCAACTCGCCCGCGATCCGGGCCGCCGTGAGGAACTTCGGGCTGAACGTGCCCATGAAGATGTCGGCGGCCAGCTCCTCCACGAACGGCGCGCCCAGGTCGCACTGGCGGGCGAGCACGCCGAGCTCGCGGACGAGCGGGTTGGGCAGGATCGTGCCCGGGAATGCCTGCACGGCCAGCTCGCCCAGCTGCCGCAGCACGGTGAGCGCGCCCTCCTCGTCCGACTTGCCGATGACGGCGGACCGCTGCCCGGCCACCGCCCGCACCCAGGGCAGCTCCTCCACGCGCACCTGACGTTCCAGGTTGACCAGGAGCAGGGAGCGGCGGCTGGCGAAGGCCCGGTGGTTCGCGGCCATCAGGGCCCGCAGCGCCTCGTCGCCGTACGCCTGCGCGGTCGTGGCGGCGACCAGCTGCGGGACCAGTTCGGCCATGACCTCGGCGGACGGGACGACACCCCGCTCGACGAGCGTGTCGATCGGTGCGCTCAGCGCGGCCTCGACCACCTGCCGGATCACCGGCGGGACATCCGTCGCGACGGGCAGGCCGGTCTCCCGCTCCTCCCGCTCCGTGACGGGCGTCAGCAGCGGCGGGACGTCGGTGATGCCCGTGTCCTGGGGCAGTTCGGCGAGCCGGCGCAGCATCAGCTGGGCCAGCGCGTGATGGGACGGGAGCGCCGCCTGGTGCGTCTGCCGCCGGCGCAGGGCCGTGTGCGGTGCCGAGCCGGGCACGCCACGGCGGCGCACCATGGACTCCACCGCGTGCCGCAGCAGACCCAGCCGGCGAGCGTCCAGCGGCCGTCCGGCGACGGTCTCCTCCAGCGCTCCGCGCAGAATGCCCAGGTTCTGCTTGGGGTTGCGGTGCTTGGTGCAGCGGGTGTGCTCCGCGGCCAGTCGCCGGTAGCGGGCCAGCAGGTCGGCGCCGCGCGCCGACCAGTCGGCGTCCGGGGCGAGTTCGAGCACCCGGCCGCCCCCTGCCGTCTCCAGCCAGTGGACGAGCAGTTCGTCGCCGAACGGCTGCCATACGGCGAGCGCCTCGCGCTGGGCCTCGACGGCCGCGTTGGGGCGCCGCTGTACCAGGGTGTCTACGGCGTCGGAGACGGTGCTGCGGTGCACGGCGGTGACGGGGTCCGGCGCGGGGCCGTCCGCGGGGCGGGGCAGGAAGCGCAGCCGGTCGGCGAACGGCTCCAGTTCGGCCGCGAGATCCAGCGCCGCGTCCGTCGCCCCGTGCCGCACCAGCCAGGCCACGGTGAGCAGCGCGGCCTCCTCGGGCACGCCGACCTCGTAGTGGCCGTCGTCCAACCGCGCCCACAGCCAGGCGAGTCCCGCTTCGGTCAGACAGTGGGCGAAGAGCGCGCGCCGCTCGGCGGGCACCCCGAGAACACGCGCGGCCTCGGTCTCGTACGGCTGGAGCGGGCCGCCCGCACCGGGCGTCCCGGTCGCGAAGCCGCCCCGCATCACCTCGGGCGTCACCCAGGCCGGCAGCCCGACCAGCGGGGTGCGCGAACCGACCCTCAGCCGGCCGGCGGCCATCCCCGCGAGCACCGCACGCCAGCGCTGCCCGCGCTCCTCGGCCCGGCGCCGGGTGGCGGGGTCGTGGTGGGTCAGCGCGGTCGTGAAGGCCTTGGCCAGCTGTGCCGCCGGGTAGGACGGGGTCGCGACGAGGGGCTGCTGCTCAGCGTTGTCGTTCATAAGCCGACGTGGCGGGTTCCGCCCCCGCGCCCTCCGGGTCCCGAGCCCGGTGCTCTGCTGCTGAGCTACACGTCGAGGCCGACGTGGCAGGTGCTGCCCCTGCGCCCTCCGGGTGTACAGCCCGGTGCTCTGCTGCTGAGCTACACGTCGACGAAGTCCGACGGTAGACGCCCGTGCGATCACCGTACAAACGGGTTTCCGACGGTCACCGCCGGGCGGGTGACCGTGCGAGGCGGGTTGCTGAATCAGTGATCCATCGAGAGGTTGACTTTCGGCTGATCGAGCCAGAGCATTGCCGGGGTGAGCCACTTCGAGCATGTGCACGGGTCCTCCCGGTCGACCGCCCTCCCCGCCGACCTGGACGAAGCCGCCCACCGCTGTCTCGTCGCCGGGTTCGACGGCGCCACGAGCGTGCCGGACACCCTCAAGGAACTCATCGACCGCGGCCTCGGCGGGGTCATCCTCTTCACCCGCAACATCCGCGACGCCCGGCAGGTGCGCCTCCTCACCGACGAACTGCGCGCGATACGCCCGGACATCGTCGTCGCCGTCGACAACGAGGGCGGCGGCATCGGCCACCTGGTCACCGCCGGCGCCCCCGAAGTCCCCGGCTCCTACGCCCTCGGCGTCGTCGACGACCCCAACCTCACCGCCCGCTGCGCCGACGCCCTCGCCGGCCATCTCGCCACCCTCGGCATCACCGCCTCCTACGCCCCCGTGGCCGACCTCCAGCACCGGCCGGACAACCCGATCGTGCGCACCCGCTCCTTCGGCGCCGACCCCGAACTCGCCGCCCGCCACCTGCGCGCCTGGATCACCGCCACCGAGGCCCGCTCCGTCGCCTCCTGCGCCAAGCACTTCCCCGGCCACGGCGGCACCGTCACCGACAGCCACCACGGCATCGCCGTCGACCCGCGGCCGTACGACGAACTCCGCGCCGACCTCGAACCGTTCCGCGCGGCCATCGACGCGGGCGTGCCGATGCTGATGAGCGCCCATGTCGTCTTCCCGGCCCTGGACCCGGGCCGCCCCGCCACGCTCAGCCGCCGCGTCCTCGGCGACCTGCTCCGCCACGACCTCGGCTTCGACGGCGTCCTCGTCAGTGACGCCCTGGAGATGAAGGCGATCGCCGACCAGTACGGCGAGGCGGTCGGCGCGCGCATCGCCCTGGCCGCCGGCGCGGACCAGGTGATCGTCGCCGTGGGAGACCTGAACGTCACCCTGGACTGCCGGGACGCCGTCCTAGACGCGCTGCGCACCGGCCTGCTGGCGGAGGAACGGATCGAGGAGGCCGCGGGCCGGGTACGGCGGCTCGCCGAGCGGTACGCGACCCCCGCGGCCGCCGTCGCCGCCTGGGACGAGGGCGCCGGACTGGAGGCCGCGCGCCGGGCCGTACGGAGCCGGGGGGTGCCGCCCGCCGTGCGCGGCGCCCATGTCGTCGACCTGTTCCCGCCGCCGCACCCCGCGCTCAACTGGGGTGGCGAGGACCTGCTGACCGAGATACGCGCCGTCGACCCCACGGCCACCGGCACGGCCGTCACCGGAGACGCGGCCGACCCCGCCGAACTCGTCGACGGCATCCTGCGCTGCTGCGGATCCGCCGCGCTGGTGGTGGCCACCTGCGACGCCGGACTGCACCCCTGGCAGGCCCGGTTGCGCGACGCCCTGCTGGCGCGGCGGCCGGACGCGGTACGGGTGGACACCGGGCTGCCGGAGGGCGGCGCGTTGTGCTCGTACGGACGGGCGCGGGTCAACCTGCGGGCGGTCGCCGAGGCGTTGGCGGGCGTCGCCGTCGGCTGACGCCCGCCGGTCGATTCGGGCGGCGGCTCAGGACGGCCGTACGACCTCCTCGATGCCCCTGGCCGCCAGGTACTCCGCGTCCATTGCCCGCGCGGCCAGGACCACCGCCGGGCGCAGCCCCTCCGCCCGCATCCGCATCCACGCCTCGAAGTACGCGCCGCCCGGCCCGGACACCGACCGGGTGCCCGGCGTGCAGTCCAGGAGCAGGGCGGTGGTGCGCGGTCGAGCCGGGGCCGGGGCTTCGCGCAGGTCGGCGATCGTGTCGGCGAGGGCCTCGGCGATCGGCTTCGCGCGGCCCGTGGAGTCGAACAGGCCCAGCGTGTACTCCAGTTCCGGGAAGTCGGCCAGCGACCGGTCCACGTCGTGCGAGCACCACCAGGTCACTCCCCACAGCCCCGCGCACTCGGCGGCGTTGCGTACGGTGTCCCGCGCGAAGTCGGGGGCGTCGGCGGCCGGGATGTGCGGTGCGGGGGCGCCGGTCTCCTGGACCCAGACGGGGCGGGCGGGGTCGGTGGCGTACGCCTTGGCCAGTTCGGTGCCGTACTCGGCGAGGTGCCGGACCTGCGGGGAGCGGGGGCCGTAGCGGCGGGCGCAGTCGCCGGAGAACACCCAGGGGTGGATGGTGGTCAGATCGCCCTTGCGGGCCGAGGCCTCCGGGGTGAAGGGGTGGTCGTCGCCGTACCAGGCGGCGTCGTAGGCGGAGTGCGTGACCAGGCCCCCGTCCGGGCCGAGTCCGTCGCGGGCGGCCGCCAGCAGGGTGTCGAGGTAGTGGTCGACCTCGTCCGCCGTCACCGGGTTGTGCTCGACCAGGTTGTTGAGCTCGTTGCCGAGCTGGAGGCCGATGAGGTTCGGCCGGCCGGTGAGCGCGCGGCCCAGGGTGCGCAGGAGGTCGGCCTGGGCCTGGACGGCCTCCGGGTCCGTGAAGACGTTGCGGTGGTGCCAGCTGCGGGTCCACTCCGGGTAGAAGTCGAAGCTCGACAGGTGGCCCTGGATGCCGTCCACCATCACGTCCAGACCGGCCTCACCGGCCAGGTCGACGAGGCGCGCCAGCTGGTCGACCGCCGCGGGGCGCACGAGAGTGCGGTTGGGCTGGAGCAGCGGCCACAGGTGGAAGACGCGGACGTGGTCGAGGCCGAGACCGGCGATCCGGTCCAGGTCCTCACGCGCGCGCGGCGGGTCGAAGTCGTGCCAGGAGTGGAACCAGCCGTGGCGGGGCGTGTAGTTGACGCCGAAGCGGAGCGGGTGGATGGGATCCTCCTCGGGCCGGGCCCGCACGGGGGCTTGGCAGCCGTCTGTCTCTTGTCCGTTGTCTCTTGTCCGTCTCTTGTCTGGCGCGAATGTATCAACCACCATGGGCGACGATGAATAGTGATTTGAACCAAACCTCGGCCGGACGGGCACCGGCGTACGTCGTCGGCCTCGACGCCGGCGGCACCCGTACGCGTGCCCTCCTGGCGCCCGCGCACGGCGGCGAACCCGAGGGCGAGGGCGCCTCCGGGCCGGGCAACGCCCTGACCGTGCCCGGCGCGCAGCTCACCGAGCATCTCGCCGAGGCCCTCGCGCAGGCCGTGCCGGAGGCGCTGCGCGGCCGTGTCGTCGCGGTGGCCGGCGGATTCGCGGGCGCCTCGCGGACCGCCCCGGACGAGCCTGGCCGGGTCAAGGCGCACGCCGCCCTCACTGTCGCCCTGAGCCGGCTGGGTATCGACGCCCACTCGATCGAGATCCACAGCGACATCGAGGCGGCGTTCGCCTCCGCGCCCGGCCACCCCGCCGACGGACTCGCCCTGGTGGCCGGCACGGGCGCGGTCGCGATGCGCATCACCGCCCGCGCGTGCACCGCGACCGCAGGCGGCGACGGCTGGCTGCTCGGCGACGACGGCGGCGGCTTCTGGATCGGGCGCGAGGCGGTACGGCTGGCGCTGCGCATGGCCGACGGGCGGGGCGGGACCACGGCGCTGGGGGCGTCGGTGGGAAGGGCCTTGGAGGTGCCGGAGGATGTCCTGCCCGCGGATGAACGCTCCTGGACCCGGGCCCGGCGCGAGGCCTACCGCATGCACCTGCTCCCCGCCGTCATGGCCCGCCCGCCGGTCCAACTGGCCGAACTGGCGCCGCTCGTCGCGGAAGCCGCCGATCACCAGGACGCCGTGGCCGAGGGAATCCTCGAAACGGCGGCCGACCACCTGGCCGGCCTCGTCGGCGCGCTCGACCCCAGACCCGGGGAGCGGATCGTGGCGACCGGCGGTCTGCTCGGTCCGGACGGGCCGTTGACCGGTCCGCTCTCGGCCCGGCTGCGATCTCTCGGCCTCACCCTCGACTGGGTCCCCGACGGCTCCCGGGGCGCCGTAGCCCTCGCCCGCCTGGGGTACGACGGATGAGCGACGCCGACGCGCAGCGGTACCGCGACCCCACCGCCCCCGTCGACACCCGGGTCCGCGACCTCCTCTCCCGTATGACCCTGCGCGAGAAGGTCGGCCAGCTCAACCAGCGGATGTACGGCTGGGACGCCTACCGGCGCACCCCCGACGGCGGCTTCGAACTCACCGACGCCCTGTACGCCGAGACCGACCGCTTCGAAGGGCTCGGCGCCCTCTACGGCCTCCAGCGCGCCGACGCCTGGTCCGGCGTGGACCACGACAACGGGCCCGCCGCGCAGGACGGTGCGGCACTCGCCGCGCTGGTGCAGCGGCATGTCGTCGAGCGCAGCCGGCTCGGGATTCCCGCGCTGTTCGTCGAGGAGGTGCCGCACGGGCACATGGCGCTGGACGGCACGGTCCTGCCGGTCAACCTGGCGGTCGGCGCCACCTGGGACCCCGGGCTGTACGAGCGCGCCGCCGCCCACGCCGCCGCCGAACTGCGGTCCCGCGGCGGCCACGTGGCCCTCGTCTCGGCACTCGACATCGCCCGTGACCCCCGCTGGGGCCGCACGGAGGAGTGCTTCGGGGAGGACCCGTACCTCGCCGCCCGGTTCACGGAGGCCGTCGTACGCGGCATGCAGGGCGCGCCCGCCGAGTACTTCGCACCCGACAAGGCTCCCGTCGTCCTCAAGCACTTCGCTGGCCAGGGCGCCACCGTCGGCGGCCGCAACTCCGCCGAGTCCGAGCTGGGCCCACGCGAGCTGCACGAGATCCACCTCCCGGCCGCCCTCGCCGGCGTCCGTGCCGGGGCCGCCGCCGTCATGGCCGCGTACAACGAGGTGGACGGGATGCCCTGCTCCGGGAACAGGGCGCTGCTCACCGAACTCCTCAGAGAAAGCTGGGGGTTCGAGGGCCTGGTCATGGCCGACGGCCTCGCGGTGGACCGGCTGGCACGGATCACCGGCGACAAGGTGTCCGCGGGTGCCCTCGCGCTCGACGCCGGTGTCGATCTGAGCCTTTGGGACGAGGGCTTCACACATCTGGAGGAGGCGGTCGAGCTGGGTCTGGTGACCGAAGCGGCCCTCGACACCGCGGTCGCCCGCGTACTGCGGCTCAAGTTCCGGCTGGGGCTGTTCGACCAGCGGGACCGCACGGTTCCCTTCCCCGCTCAGGGCCGAGAGCTCAGCACCGCCGTCGCCCGAGGCGCGGTCACCCTCCTCCGTAACGACGGCGGGGTCCTGCCCCTGTCCGCGTCCGTCTCCCGGGTCGCCGTCCTCGGCCCCCAGTCCGCCACCGCCGCCCACCAGTCGGGCGACTACACCGCGCCGCAACGCCCCGGCACCGGAGTGAGCCTGCTCGACGGGCTACGGCGTCTCGCCCCGCCCGGCCTCGACATCCGCCACGCCGTCGGCTGCGCCCTCACCGGCGGCGACCTCTCCGGCGTCCCCGAGGCGGTCGCCGCGGCCGCCGCCTCCGACCTGGCCGTGCTGGTACTGGGCGGCAGCAGCGCACGCACACCCGGAACGGAGTTCGACGCCAACGGGGCCGCGCGGACCGTCGTCTCCGAGATGACCTGCGGCGAGGGCGTCGACCTGGCCGGGCTGCGGCTCGGGAAGGCCCAGAACGCGCTGCTGGAGGCCGTCGTCGCGACCGGGACGCCGACCGCGGTCGTGCTGGTCCAGGGCCGGCCGCACGTCGTCCCCGCCACCGGGGCCGCCGCCCTGCTCACCGCCTGGTACCCGGGCCCCTGGGGCGGCGACGCGCTCGCCGAGGTGCTGCTCGGGCTCGCCGAACCCGTCGGCCGGCTGCCGCTGTCGGTGCCGCGCTCCGCCGCCCAGCTCCCCGTCTACTACAACCACAAGGACACCGAGTACGGCGGCTACGCGGACGAGGACGCCGAGCCGCTCTACTCGTTCGGGCACGGGCTCTCGTACACGAGCTTCGCCTACGGCCCGCCACGGCTGGCCGGGCACACCGTCGAGGCCGACATCACCAACACCGGGGAGCGGCACGGCCGTTCCGTCGCCCAGCTGTACCTGCGGCGGCTGCGGACCCCGGTGTGGCCGCGCACGCTGGAGCTGTGCGGCTTCCGGGCCGTCGATCTGGCGCCGGGCGAGACCCGCACGGTGGCGTTCCCGCTCGGCGCCGAGCTGCCCGGCACGGGCACGGTGGTCGAGTTCCGCGTCGCGGAGTCGGCGCGGGCGGCCCTGACCGCCGTACCGTCTCAGAGCTTCACGGCCCCCGACGAGACCCCCTTGTAGAACCAGCGCTGGGTGATCACGAACAGCACCAGCACCGGGACCACCGAGATCACCGAGCCCGCCATCACCAGCCGCTGGTCGTAGCCGAACGACGACGTCTGGAGCCGGGCCAGGCCCAGCGTCAGCGTGAAGTGCTCCTCGGAGCGCAGCACGATCAGCGGCCAGAGGAAGTCGTCCCAGGCGCTGATGAAGGTGTTGATGGTGACGACCAGGATCGCGCCGTACGCGGACGGCAGGTACAGATGGCGGAACCGCTTCCACTCGCCCGCGCCGTCCAGCATCGCCGCGTCCTCGATCTCGCGCGGGACGGCGAGGAACGCGGCCCGCATGATGAGGACGTTGATCGCGGCGACGAAGCCGGGCAGCCAGACACCGACAAGATTGTCGACCAGGCCCATGTCGCGGACGCTCAGGAACAGCGACACCATGATCGACTCGAAGGGGAACATCATGGACGCCATCAGCAGCACCCACACCAGTCCCCGGCCCTTCCAGGCGGGCTTGGAGAGCATGTAGCCGGCCATCGTGGAGAAGACCAGCTGGCTGGTGATGGAGATGACCGCCACGAACAGGCTGTTCCTGATGTACGTCCACACCGGCACCTGGGCGAAGACCTGCTCGTAGGCCCGCAGCGTCGGGTGGTGCGGGATGAGGGAGGCGCCCGCGCCGAAGACGTCCTCGCCGGCGCCCTTCAGGGACGACAGCACCTGCCACAGCAGCGGGCCGACGGTGATGAACAGCACGAAGACCAACAGCAGGTAACGGACGACGAGTTCACGAGGGCGGCCGTAGTCCCGCCAGCGCGGCATCAGGCGCCTGCGCTTCTCCACAGCCGTGGTCATGCCTCGTCCTCCTTCGTCAGGCGCTGCGCGAGCAGCGTGAGGCCCAGGGTGAGCGCGAACAGGGCGACGCTGACCGCCGCGCCGTAGCCGGCGTTGCCGGTGAGCGGGTCGAGGCCGACGTCCCGGATGTAGAAGGGAAGTGTGCGGTCGGCGCCACCGGGGCCGCCGGTGGCGCCGCCGAGCATGTAGATCTCGGTGAACACGCGCAGCGAGCCGATGCCGGTGAGGGTGCCGACCAGCATCATCGAGGTGCGGACACCGGGCACGGTGACATGCCAGAAGCGGCGCACCGCACCGGCGCCGTCCACGGCGGCCGCCTCGTGGAGTTCGCGGGGCACGTTCCCGAGGGCGGCCAGGTAGAAGATCATGTACCAGCCGAGGCCCTTCCACAGGGTCAGGCCCATCGCGGAGAGCAGGATCAGCCACGAGTCGGACAGGAAGGGGATGGCGCCGCGGATCAGGTGCGCCTTCTCCAGCCAGGTGTTCACCAGGCCATGGTCGCTCAGCAGCCACTGCCAGCTCAGGCCGACGACCACGGACGAGGCGAGGACCGGGGTGTAGAAGGCGGAGCGGAAGAAGCCGATGCCCGGGAGGTTCTTCTCCACCAGGACCGCGAGCAGCAGCGGCAGCAGGACCATCAGCGGGACGACGATCAGCGCGTACAGGACGCTGTTGCGGGTCGCCAGCCAGAAGTCCGAATCCCCCAGCATCCGCGTGTAGTTGTCCAGGCCCACCAGGTTGTACGCGCCGCCGAGCGGCTTGGCGTCGGTGAAGGACACCAGGATCGTGTTGAGGAACGGGAACACCCCGAAGACCGTCGTGCCGACGATCGCCGGGAGCATCCACAGCCAGGGCAGCCACCAGCGGCGGTAGAGCGCCGCGCCCCCCGCGTCCGCCGTCGGGCCGGGCGTGACGGAGCGGAGGACGCGGCGCAGGCGCCCCGGCGGTTCGGGTACGGAGCCGGGGCGGGGGGCGCCCGCCCCGAGGGGAGCGGGAACGGGCGCCTGGTCCACAGTGTGCTGAGCCATCGTCAGCTGCCCTGCTCGATCAGCTCGTTGCCCTTGGACTGGGCGTCCTTGAGGGCGTCCTCGGCGCTCTTCTTGCCCTGCATGGCCAGTTGGATCTGGGCCGAGATGGCGTTCAGCTCGCCGGGCGTGAGGGCGATCTCGTCGGCCGTCGCGGTCTTGCGGTCACTGGCGACGATCTTCCGGGCCTCGGCGAAGGGGTCGCTGCCCTTGACCGACTGGAAGAACGGGTCGTCCAGGGAGGCCGTGGTCGACGGGAAGATGACCACGTTCGGGTCCTTCGCCCACTCCAGCTGGTTCTTCGCGTTGGTCAAAAACCGCGCGAAGGCGACTGCGGTCACCGCGTTCTTGCTGGTGGAGGCGGTGCCGATGTACTGCGGTGCGCCGACGGTGTGGCCGAGGTCGTCCAGCATGAAGCGGGCGACGCCGGTCTTCTTGTAGACGGTCGGGTTGTTCTGCTGGATGAACCGCAGGAAGTTGGGGTTGGTGGGGCCGTAGACCAGCTTGCCCTGGCCGAAGACGTTGGCCGGGTCCTGGGTGGAGGAGAGGGAGTCCCTGGGCATCCCGCCGGCCTTGTAGAGCTTGGTCATGGCCTCGACCCACTGGGCCGTCCTCGGGTCGTCGGCGAAGGTGAACGACTTGCCGTCGGCGGAGAAGATCTTGATGCCCATCTGCTGCCAGTCGGCCGGGATGCGCAGCTGCGGGTTGGCGAGGAAGGCGTGGTACTCGCCGCCCGAGGCCTTGGCCACCTTCTCCGCGTCGGCGAACAGTCCGAGGACGGTCGTCGGAGGTTTGGCCGGGTCCAGCCCCGCCTTCTTCATCAGCTCGGTGTTGAAGGTCTGCACGATGCCGCCGGAGTACCAGGGCAGCACGCTGTGCACCTTGGTGCCCGAGGCGTCCGCGTACAGGCTCGACTTCCACAGCGCGGGAACGAACGGCTCACCCGCGTCCGGCGCCTTCTTGTCCAGGTCGATCAGATAGCCGTTCTTGGTGAGCGCGATGGCCGTGTTGACGTTGATGTTCACCACGTCCGGCAGCGTGCAGCCC
Organism: Streptomyces sp. NPDC028907; assembly: GCF_055564995.1. Lineage (NCBI taxonomy): Bacteria > Bacillati > Actinomycetota > Actinomycetes > Kitasatosporales > Streptomycetaceae > Streptomyces > Streptomyces sp. NPDC028907. The sequence goes on along the minus strand of NZ_JBVHVE010000013.1, from coordinate 118,396 downwards.
TGCGCGTCGGCGACCAGGCGCTGGGTGAAGGTGGCGTCGCCCGGGTCGTCGATCCACTTGACCTTCGTGCCCGGGTGCTCCTTCTCGAAGGCCGCGATGACGCCGTTGAAGTAGTCGCCGAAGTCCTTCTTCAAGTTGGTCGTCTGGAAGGTGATGTCGCCCTTCACATCCCCCGTGAGCGCACCCGACCCCACGTTCGCCTTGTCGACCTTGCAGCCGCCGGCCGTGGCCTCGCCGTCGTCGGAGCCGCCGGAGAGGCCGCAGCCGGCGGCCGTGAGGGCCAGGGTGAGGAAACATGCCAGGGATCCGGGAAGTCTGCTTGCGCGCATGGGTGCCCTCCTGCGGCCGGCCGAGCCGACTGGTTCGCTGGTGTTAGCTGGTTCAAATCACCAACTTGGACTCTGATTGATGAAAAGGTGGACCAGAATTCATCGGAGGTCAATGGGTTGCCGGGTTGCTTTTACGTTCCGTTCAGTGCCGGTGCTCGTGGTCCGGGTGGGACGGGTCGCCGGGGTGCTCGTGGCCCGGGGCGTACTCCACGCCGGTGCGGGCGTGGTCCAGCCAGGCGAAGAACGCCCAGCGGGCCGCCGCGTGGCGTAGCTCGCGCTCGATGTCCTCGCGGGCGCGTTCGTATGGCAGGAAGTCCGCCGGTACGGCCGCCGGGCCGTAGGGGTCGACGCCGCGCCTGAGCGCGCTCGGGGTCAGGAAGCGGTCCCGGTTGCGGTCGTAGTAGTCCCGTACTGCCGCTTCGGGGATGTGCTGCTCGGATTCCAGGTGGGTGAGCAGGGTGCGGGCGGCGGAGGAGTGGGCCAGGGCGACGGCGATGATGCTGCCGAGGTCGGCCACGGTGCGCTCCGCGGGTGGGGCGGAGGGGGGTCCGTTTTCGGGTGCGGCGCCGTTGGGGCTGGTCGCGCCCCGCGGCGGAGCCGCATATCGATACAGCCCCGCGCCCCTTGAGGGGGTTGCAGTGCCGTCGGCGCATTTGTGAGGGGCGCTACGTCTTGGCTCCAGCCCCTGCTCGGCGCATGTCTGTCGGGCCAGCTCGTCGATCACCACCACCTGTGTTGCCCAGCGGCGGCGTTGGCGTTCGGCTCGGGCGAGGGAGTCGGGGTGGGTTTCGGGGTCTCGGGGTGGGACGGACTTGAGGAAGGTGTCCACGCGGGACCTGGGGACTGGGCGGCCGTGGACGAGGGCGGCGTGGTCCGTCACTCCGTCACCTCCAGCACGACCGCCTCCGTGTAGGCGACGCATCCGTGCCAGCCGGCCTTCGCCATCAGCCAGTACGAACCCGGCGGCACCGCACTGCCGTCCACCTCGACGGCGTGGTCCAGTCGCTCGCCGCCCGGCACGGTGAAGCCCTGGCAGCCAGGGGTCACGCCCGCCCAGGTTCCCCAGGAGGAGACCGCCCACAAAGTGCCGCTGATCGGGCCCCGGGTGGTGTTGCGCAGGGTCACGGGGACGCGGACCCGTTCGCCTCGGCGTACGCTGACGCGCTCAACTCCCAGCTTCGTCACGAGCGTTGGACCCCGGTGTCCGTCCGGCACGTCCAGCGCCACCGTGTCCTCGTACGTCTGCCCGCCGTACGTCAGCCGGGCGGCGAGCCAGTGGCGGCCCGGCTCGGGGTCGGGCGGTGGTGTCACCGTGGCCTCGGTGAGGGTGAATCCGCCGGGGGCGAGTGCGTACGGCAGCTCGGGCGGCTCGACGGACCAGCCGGGTGGGACATGCAGGCTCACCGTGCCCGAGACCGGTGCGTCGGTCAGCTCCGAGGAGACCCGGACCGTCGCCGTGACCGGGCCGTCAGCGACGGTGAGCGTGGTCGGGGAGACGTACACCGCGACCGGCATGTTGCCGCGCGGGGCCGGGCCGGAGTTGTGGAGCCAGTAGCGGGTCGGGACGGGCTGGGCGGGCTCGTGTGCGGCGATGCCCTGGCCGGGTGTGGTCGACGCGTCCGTCGTGGCGAGGACGGTCGCCACTTCGAAGCCGGTCAGGTCGACGTCGAGTACCCCGTGATCGCCGGGCGTCAGTGGCTCACCACGCTTCTCCAGTACGTCCGCCCGCGCACCGTCCGCCCACTCCAGCGGCCCGCGTACCCGCGCCCGCACGGGCCGCCCGTTCACCTCGTGCATCCGGATGACGACCCCGCGTCCGGGGTCCGCCGGTGCCACGCTTCCCCGGGCGAGCGGCGACCCGGCCGGCTTGAGCGCGTCGAGCAGCACCTCCCCGGCCGGCTCCAGGCCCAGCAGTGCGGTCTTCCTCGGCAGTACGGCGCCCGACGGCTCCGCCGTCCGCCTCAGCCGCGCCGTCAGGGGGTGGTTGAAGGCGTGCCCCGCCTGCGGCAGCCGCAGCTCGCGCCAGTCGCCCGCGCCCGCGACCACGGCGTACTCGAAGGTGTGGGACCAGCGCTGGAGTTGGAAGGCGGAGCCGTCGGGCGCCGTGCGGCGGGGCGGGTCCACCCAGATGCCGGACGGCCAGCCCGTGCAGGAACGCATCAGGGACATGTAGAGGTCGCCGGAGGAGGTCACCACACAGCCGGGCGTGCCACGGTTCAGGACCGCGAAGCTACGGCCGTCCCAGGCGTCCCCCGGTGGCAGCGCCTCCCCGCCGCCCGCCGCCGTGGCGCTCAGGACCGCGTCGTCCAGGTCGGCGATCAGCGCGTCCACGGCCTTGGCGTCGTCCTCGGGCCGGGCGCCCGCCACCACGAGCAGCGGCAGCCGCTCCAGGTCGCGCAGGTCGGCGCCGGGCACCCACTCCTCCCGCAGCGAGGCGCGCGGAGCGACCCATACGGCGGCTACTCCGCGTTCGGTGAGCTGGCGGCGCACTTCCCGGCCGGCCGCGGGGTCCCAGCCGAGGGCCTCCGCGACCAGCTGGTTGCGCTCGGGGGCGCCCATCGCGATCCGGATGTCCGGCAGGTTGGAGTCGACCTCCAGATCGCCGTAGCGCGGGCCGCCGGCGATCGTCGAGGTCGCCGTCACGCCCACGCGCACGAGGGCGGCCGCGAGCGCCGTGCCCAGCTCACCGGCGTCGTCCCAGGAGGCGTACACCAACTCGGCGACCCCGATGGACCGTTCGCCGAGCGGTCGGCCGGAGCCGTCCTCGACCGCGACCCGGGCGGTGGAGCCGAGCCCGAACCAGGTGTTGGCCGGGTTGTCGAGCGTCCACGGGAACTCCTCGCTGTCCACCTCCACGAACCCGAACCCGCGCCCGATCACCGCGTCGGCCACCTCGTGCACCGGCAGCCCGCCGCGCACGTCGCAGGGCCAGCGGACCCGGATGAGGCGGTCGGCGCCGTCGTAGCCGTCGACGGTCGTCGTGAGGTCGAGGCGGTCGACGCCCTTCCAGAGCGTCAGGCGCTGGGTGTAGCGGAAGAGGCCCAGGTCGGCGCGGACGGTGATCCGGGAACCGGCGGGGGAGTGCTCGACGTCGACGTCCGCCGTGACGTCCCGGCTGCGGGCGGCGGTCGTGCCGGTCGGTGTGAGGTGCCAGGGGCCCTCGCCGAAGCGCGGGTGCCTCGGGTACTCCTCCTGTACGACCAGCTCGTTGCCGATGTCGCCGGGGCGCAGGAGTTCCCGGCCGGCCTCCGTCAGGGCCCGCAGGCCGCTGACGGTGCCGCCGCGCGCGGGGTCGACCGTCACCTCGTAGAACTCGTTGCGGATCGTCGTGCCGTCGCCGCGCGTCCACTCGGGGACCGTCCCATCGGCGAGCGGGAGCGCCTTGAGGCCCATGCCGGGCACCTCCGGGACGACGACGCGGAGTTCGCCGTCCTCCCGTACGGCGGGCAGGGGCAGACCGGTGTCGTCCAGTGGGACGAGACCAGGGTCCGCCACCGCGAGGACGTCCCGGCGCTCCCAGCTCGCCGCGTTGAAGACCACCAGGTCCGGTGTTCCGCCCGGTAGTTGGGCCACTCTGCCCGCCAGGGCATCCGTCGCGTCCGCGTGCACGGTCTCGGCCAGGTCGTACAGCTCTCGCCAGCCGGTGAGCAGGTCGATGTAGACCTGGTCGGACTCCGAGCCGGTGATGGCGTCGTGGTGGGCGCCGTAGATCAGCTGCCGCCAGGCCTTGTCGAGCGCCGCGTCCGGATACGGGTGCCCGGTCACCAGCGAGGCGAGCGTCGCCCAGGCCTCCGCGTCGGCGAGGAGCGTCTCACCGTGGCGCTGGGCCTGCTTGGTGTCGATGTAGGAGACGTCCTTGCCGGTGTAGACGGGGTTCATGTCCCGCGTCTGCGGGGAGGCCTTGCGGCCCTCGGCGTCCAGCTCCGCGCGCACGGCGGCGAAGAAGTCCCGCGGGATTCCGCTGACGAAGCGCGGCCAGACGTAACGGTCGTTCCAGTCCCGGTGGATGCCCATCACCCAGCGGCACGGCGGCGCGTAGTCACCGCCGACGGGCAGCAGGACGTTACGGGTGAGCGCGACCTGCTTGAGCCCCTTGAACAGCTTGAACGCCGCCGCCTCCGCCTCCGGCAGGGTCGGCGCGTTGTCGATCGCCCAGCCGGCGCCGTAGTGGTTGACCATGTACGCCGTCAGCAGCCCGCGCCCGGACGGGGCGATCCAGCTGAACTCCGCCGGGAACTGCATCCGGTTCGGATCGCGCGGCTCCTCGCCGAACACGGAGAGGGTCGGCCCCCACTGGTGGAAGGGCCCGCGCGCCCAGGAACTGGAGCTGACCCCCGCGTCCGCCATCAGGCCGGGGAACTGCGGGTCGTGCCCGAACGCGTCCAGCTGCCAGGCCGTCTCCGGTGATGCTCCGATGATCCCGCGCTGGAAGCCGTCGCCGTACAGGGCGTTGCGCACGGTCGCCTCGGCGCCGGTGAGGTTGGTGTTCGGCTCGTTGTAGGTGCCGCCCATGATCTCGACGCGGCCGGTGCGGATCAGCTGGCGCAGGAAGGCGCGCTCCTCCGGGAAGGCGTCCCAGTAGGGCTTGAGGTAGTCGACCTCCGCGAGCACGAAGGTGTACGCCGCATCGCGCCGCGCCAGATCGCAGTGCGCGCGGACCAGGCTCATCCCGGACTGGCCGCGCGAGTCGAAGGTGCGGGCGGGCAGTCCGGTGCCGGCGGGGTCGTCGGCGACGTCCCAGGTCTCGGTGTAGGCGGCCTGGGTGTTCCACCAGACCGGGTCGTAGTGGAAGTGGCTGACCATGAACATGGTCCAGCCGGGCTCGGCCGCCGTGAACGCGGCGGACCGCTCCGCCGTGCGGGCCGGGTCGCCGGCGTCCTTTGCCGTGACCCTCATGTGCGTGCGGTCGCCGGGAGCCAGGTCGGTCGTCACCGGTATCTCGGCGCGTACCGTGCCGTCGTCCCCCGCGGTCGCCTCGACGGTGCCGTGGACACCCGGGCCCTCGACGGTGAGGCGGACCGTCCGGCCGGGGGCCTCGCCGATCTCCACGGCCACCACCTGCAGCGGATGGTCCTCGGAACCGACGAAGAGCTCGGTCGACTCGACAGAGATGACGCGCATGGGGCTCCTACGAGTGCTCGTGGGGAGCCCCATCCTGGCGCAACTGGATGATTCAAACAACCGCCCTCAAGGTAATCAGGTGGTTGATCCATACATCGCGAGCCGGGTTTCAGCGAGTCCGGCGGTTCTTCACCGCGTGCCGCGGGGTGATGTGGTCCGTCAGGGCGAGCGAGGCGCTGGCGCGCTGGTAGGAGACCTGGCCGACCCGGACGTAGAGACAGTCCACGATCATCAGGACGGAGTGCCGGCCGCCGATGCTGCCGGTGCGGAAGCTGGTCTCCGAGGTGGCCGAGATGAGCCGGATGTCGGCGGCCTTGGCCAGCGGGGAACGCGGATCGGTGGTGATGGCGATGGTGGTCGCGCCGCGCTCCTTGGCCATCTCGAAGGGTTCGAGGGTCTCCCGGGTGGCGCCCGAGTGGGAGATGCCGATGGCCACGTCGGCGGGGGTGAGCAGGGCGGCGGAGGTGGCCGCGCCGTGCACCTCGGTCCAGCCGCGGACCTGGCAGCCGATGCGGAACAGCCGGGTCTCCGTCTCCTGGGCCACGGCGCCGCTGCCGCCGACGCCGTACACGTCGATACGGCGGGCCCGGGCCAGGGCCTGGGCGGCGCGTTCGAGGGCGTCGAGGTCGATGCGCTCGATGGTCTGCTGGATCGCCCGCAGATCCGCGCTGCCGACGACCTGCACGACACGCTCCAGGCTGTCGTCCGGCGAGATGTCGGGGCCGATCTCGGCGCTGCCCCAGTCGGAGACCTCGCCCCGGCCGCGTTCCTGGGCCAGCTCGATCAGCAGATGCTGGTAGGAGTCGAGCCCGATGGCTCGGCAGAACCGGGTCACCGTCGCCTGGGAGGTGCCGGTGCGGCGGCCCAGCTCGGCGGCCGAACAGTGGGTGACGGCGGCCGGATCCTCCAGGATCAGCTCGCCTACCTTGCGCAGGGATCCGGCCAGCCGGGGCAGTTCGGTGCGGATCAGTGTGGTGACGTCCGTCGGGGGCATGGGGAGAAGGTACCAGCCACCGTTTGCCCCCCAGGTTGAATACCAGGACCGAACCCAACGCCCCGAGCGGGCTCGTTGCCCGTACCGCTCGGTGTGTGATTTATTGATTCATCGATGTAGGAGTACAGGGTGGTTCAATCCATCAGGCTCAAGCCGTCAGGCCCTCAGTGGGCCCGTCAGTGGGGAGTGACCTGTGTCCGACGAGTCTGTGAGCGCCCGGCGCTTCGCGCGCGAGGGCATGGCCGTCCTCGACCGCCTGACCGAGTCCGCCCGCGAGGACGTGGCCCGCGCCGCCGAACTCATCGCCGAGTGCGTACGGGCGGACGGGGTGATCCAGGCCTTCGGCACCGGTCACTCCCAGGCGATGGTCCTCGAAGTCGCCGGCCGGGCGGGCGGGCTGGTCCCCACCAACCGGCTCAGCATCGCCGACCTCGTCCTGTACGGCGGTGCCGCGCCGAGCGTCCTCGACGACCCGCTCCTGGAGCGCGAGCCCGGCGTCGCCGCCCGCCTCTACGACCTGGCCGCCCCGCACCCCCAGGACCTCTTCGTCATCATCTCCAACTCCGGCGTCAACAACGTCATCGTCGAGATGGCCCTGCACGCCAGGGAGCAGGGCCACCGGATCCTCGCCCTCACCTCCCTCGCCCACACCCGGGCCGTCCCCGCGGGACACGCCGGCGGCAAGAAGCTCGCCGACCTCGCGGACGTCGTCCTCGACAACGCGGCCCCGCCCGGCGACGCGCTGCTGGAGCTGCCCGGAGGCGGCGCGGTGTGCGCCCTGTCCACGCTCACCGGCGTGATGCTGGTGCAGATGGCCGTCGCCGAAGCCTCGGGAATCCTCCTCGCCGCCGGGGAGCGACCGCCGGTGTACGTCTCCGCCAATGTGCCCGGCGGCTTCGAGGGCAACCTGGAACTGGAGAAGCGGTACGCCGGACGGATCCGGCGCACCGCGAGCTGATCACTCCACGGGTACCGGCGTCAGCGCGACGGCCAGCGGATACGCGCCGGTCGTCAGCGGGGACCCGGCCGTGCCCGCCGCGGTGTCGACCGGCACCAGGGCGTTTGCGTCCGCCGTGGCGACGTAGGCCGTACCGCCGTCCCAGTCCAGGCCGACGTCGAAGGCGGACCTGCCGACCGTGACCGCGGCGCCGGGCGCGCCGGTCACCGTGTCGACGGGGGTGACCCGGTCCCCGGTGCTGGGGCTGACCCACAGCGTCCGGCCGTCCGGGGACAGCCCGAGGCCGTAGGCCTGGCCGGTGACCAGCAGCGTCGGTTCGGTCTCGTTGGTCGCCGTGTCGATCGGAGTCACCGTCGAGGCACCGGAGTTGGACACGTACACCGTCTTCCCGTCGGGCGCGGCGACCACGTTGAAGGGCCTCGGCCCGACCGCGATCGGGCTGCCCGCGGTGCCGGTGGCGAGGTCGACGGGGCTGACCGTGTCGTCGTGGATGTTGGCCACGTACAGCGTCCTGCCGTCCGGCGTGACCGCCAGGTTCTCCGGCCCGTCGCCGACCCGGACCGGCGCACCCCCCTCGAGCGTGCCGGTGTCCACGGGCTGCACCGTGCCGTCCGTGTAGTTGGCCACCCACAGCGTCCCGCCGTCCGGGGTGAGCGCGAGACCGGCGGGGACCCGGCCGACGGCCACCGTGGCGGTGACCGTGCCGCGCGCCACGTCGAGCACGCTGACCGTGTTCGAACCCTGGCCGGCGACGTACGCGGTACGGCCGTCGGCGCTCACGACGACTTCGCCCGGGTTGGCGCCGACCGCGATGTTCTCGGTCGTCCCGGTGGACAGGTCGATGGAACTCACCGAGGCGCCACTGAAGTTGGCCGTCAGTGCTCGCGGAGTACCGCTGCCGTCGGTGACCTGGACGGGAAGCGCGCGGTCCAGGAGTCCCGAGCCCGACACGAGGACCGAGTGGACGCCTGCGGTGGCTGCGGCGTCGGCGGTGAGGGTGACGCTGACCGATGCCGGTCCGGTGACCGTGCCTTCGGCGGGCGTGGCGGTGATGCCCTCGGGCACGTCGAGCTGCCAGCCGACGGTCTCGTCCCGCGCGTCGGACAGGTCCAGGGTGACAGTGGCGGAGGCCCCCGGCCGCAGTGACAGCGAGTCGGGGGAGAAGGAGGCGTCGACGCCGGGGTCGGGGGCGGTCTTCAGCATCGTCGTGTAGAGGAACTGGTCCATCACCCCGGGCGAGACCTGCTCCGGCACGGCGTCCAGCGCCTTGCGCTCGGCCCGGAGCTCGGTCCAGTACCGGGTGACGGCTTCCGCGTCGCCGTCCTTGTGCGCCAGCAGCAGGTCCACGGCGGTCTCGCCCGCGCGGCCGTAGCGGCCGAGCTTGTCCAGCCAGGCCGAGGTCTCGTCCAGGAACCCGGGGTTGTCGAACAGGGCCCGCAACCGGGCCGGGGTGGCGGCCATGTCGGCGAAGTAGCCCCTGAGCTCGGCGGCGGCCCGGCCGAGGCCGCTGTCCTGCTCGTAGGCCTTGCGGAAGGCGGCGATCAGCGGGGTGAGCGTCGGGGCCTCGGTGGGGTCGAGCTGGGAGGAGTAGTTGTTCTCGGCGAAGATCCGCAGCCAGCGGGCGGCGCCGGGCCCGGCGAGATCCCGTACGGAGGCGAGGAAGGCGGCCCGGGGGTCGTACGCGTCCGGGTTCCACAGATGGGCCGCAGAGGTGAACAGGGCGATCCGGCTCGCCTCTGCCTGCACCATCGGGTTGGCGGTCACCCCCGTCGACGCGCTCGCCACGCCGGGCTCGCGGCCGGTGTAGGGGCCGAGCAGGAGACGGCTGGTGACGTAGTCGTTGACCGGATAGTTGTCCCAGACCAGGATCGGGTGGCCGTACACCTCACGTGCCCGCTTCACCTGTTCGGCGGTGATGGTCGGCGCGATCACGCCGACGCCGGTCCACTCGACGACCACGGACGGGTCGAGCTTCTCCCGCAGCGCCTTCTTGTAGGGGGAGTCGGCGAGGTCGGAGTACTCGGTGGGGACCATTTCCAGGGGCTTCAGGTCCGGGTGCCCGGCGGTGAACTCCCGCCACACCGTGTTGAGCAGATGCGCCTGCGCGGCGCCCGCCGCACCGCCGCCCGTCCCGAACTCCGCCTCGTCGGCGGCGCAGTTCCACTTCGTGTAGCTGATGTCGTCCAGCGGGATCGCGAAGGAGCGCACGCCGATGTCGTACAGCGAGTCGAACTTGGCGGTGAGCGCCTTGATGTCGGCGTCGGAGGAATAGCAGACCGAGAGGCCGGGGGAGAGGGCGTAGGTGAAGCGGACGTGGTTGGCGCGGGCGCGATCGACCAGTTCCCTCAGCCGCGCCAGTTCGGCGGGCGGGTACGGGTCGCGCCAGCGGGCGCGCAGGTAGTCGTCGTCCTTGGGGGAGTAGACGTAGACGTTCTGTTTCGTACGGCCGTAGAAGTCCAGCTGGGCGAGGCGTTCGGCGTGCGACCAGGGGGTGCCGTAGAAGCCCTCGATGACGCCGCGCAGGCCGGCGGTGGGCCAGTCGCGGACGGTCACGCTGGGCATCCGGTCGCCGGTGACGAGTTGGCGCAGGGTCTGGGCGGCGTAGAAGGTGCCGGTGGTGTCGCTGCCGGAGAGGGCGAGGAGGGCGCGGCCGTGGGAGTGTCCGGCGGCGAGGGCGTAGCCGCCGGAGGGCAGTCCGGTCGGGGACTTGGCGCGCAGTTCCCGCAGGGCCGCCGCGGTGGCGGCGTTCTCCGCGGGGCCGCCGACGTACACCGTGAGGCCGGAGGCGGGCGACCGCTCGCTCGCCGGCACGGTGACGATGTGCTCGGCGCCGGCCTCGCGCAGGACGGATTCGACCAGGCGTCGGGCGGCGGGATCGGTGCGCGGGCCGACGACCTCGACGACCCTGTCCGGCACGGTGAGCCGTCCCGGGCCCGCGTGCACGCTCTTCGGCGTCGGCCACACCTGCGGAATCCGGCCGTGGGGCTCGGGTGCGGTGGCGGCCGTGGCCGGGGCGGTGAGGCCGAGGGTCAGTAGCAGGGCGGCGGCGGCCGATATCAGCGGGCGGCGGGGGCGTCTGAGACGGACAACTGGAAGCACGGGCAGCACAGGAAGCACAGGACGCACGGGTCCTCCCGGGGACCGGATGAATGTATCCATCGGGAGATGCTAGAGATGCTGAATACTTCATTCAATGGTGCGGGAATTCCATGGCCGGAAGCACGCGCGCCCGACGGCAGGTGGGCGCACACTGGAGGTGTGCTGTCGGTGCTCAAGGGGGTGTCGGCATGGCTGCGTCCGGGTGTCCGAGGGTGCGGTTGTGGCGGTGGCGGCGCAGCCCGCTGAGGCGGCGCAGTGACGTCATCGAGGCCTGGGTGGTGCTGTGCGCCTGGCTGTTGGCGCTGGTCGGTGCCGTGTTCGCGGGCCGGGCGGCGGCCGACGCGGTGATCGCCTCCGCGCAGGAGCAGCGGGCCCGCAGTGACAAGGTGACGGCCGTTCTCGTGAAGAATGCGGAGGACCCGGGGGCCTCGCGGGTCACCACCGACCATCTCGTGTGGTCCACCGTCCGCTGGACGGACCCGGACGGCACGACGCACACGGACGAGGCACGCGTGCCGCCCAGCACACACGCGGGCAGCAAGGTCGAGGTGTGGACGGACCGCAACGGCGTCATCGCCAACGAGCCGCTCTCCGAGGGTGAGATGGCGCTGCACTCGGTCGCCGGAGGCATCCTGGCCGGCGCGGCCACAGCCGGTCTCGTGCTGGGGTCCGCCTGGGTGGTACGGCTGGGGATGGAGCGACGGAGGCTGGAGCAGTGGGCCGCGGAGTGGGAGCGGCTGGACACGCCGTGGGGGTGGAAGACGGGTTGAAACGGCGGCCCACCGCCTCGGTCAGTCGACGTCCGCCGTCACTTGACGTCCGCGCTCGGCAGCGCTGACGGGGACGCGGTGTTGAGGTCTTCCAGGCCCTTGGGGATGGCGAGCGTGAGGACCGGCGCGCCCGGCTGCGGCGCGGGCGGGGTGAGCTGTTCCTTCGGCAGCTTCGGCGGGGTGGTCTGCTGGAAGTTGTTCGCGTCGAAGTTCACCAGTCCGGTCTTCTCCAGCACCGTGATGTGGTCGAGCACGGTGTCGTTCGCCAGGTCGGCCAGCTGACGGACCAAGGTGTTCTGCGTGTTGGCCCGGACCTTCGCGATGACCGGGAAGATCTGCCCGTGCGTCACGCGCATGATCGCCACCCCGGTGGCGTCGAACTCCTTGCCCGTCTTTGAGTCCACGGTCGCCACGAACTGCTGTTGCTGCGGGCTGGCCTGGTTGGGCAGCGTGATGTTCAGCTCGGCCGCGGCCTTGCGGCAGGCGAGGTCGAGCCGGGCGTGCCCCACGACCAGGTGCTCGCCGGCCTCCTTCATCTCCGGGGTCGTGCCGCGCTGCATCGCCATCATGCCCAGCGGATGCTCCCAGAGTCCGGCCGCGCGGACCTTCACCACGAAGTCCCGGTCGGCCTCGGTCAGCGGACCGTACTGGGTGTTGGCGACGACACGGTCCTGGTTGGCGGAGGTGTTCTCCACGCCCAGCATGGCGGGGTAGGCGAGGGCGGAGAGGGTCAGGACGAGGGCGCCTCCCACGAAGAAGGTTCCTACCATGCGGCGCGAGACGGGCATCGTGCCTCCAGAGACGAACGGCTCAGTACTTCAGGAGGTACGGACAGGGCGCGCGAAACAATCACCGCCGAGGGAAAAAACTTCCGGCTGCCCGTGCGTGGTGCGTCACAGGCGCGAACTCAGCCCAGGTGACGCTCGAGGAACGCCGTCGTCACGTCCATCGACTCCCCCCACCGCGGCCCGAAGCTGTGCCCCTCGCCCTCCCACGTCCGCAGCTCCACGTCCTTCCCCGCCGCCTCGAACGCGGCGGCGGTCGCCTTCGACCAGGCCAGGGGGCAGGTGTCGTCGGCGGTGCCGTGGTGGATCAGCAGGGGCTCGGTGACCCGGTCGGCATAGGTGACCGGCGAGACCTGCCGCCAGAACTCGGGGTTCTCCTCCGGTGTGCCGTGCGCCTCCTCGATGTCGTCGACGAGCGGGTCCCCTTCGGGCCGCTGGAACCGGTCGATGTTCTCCTCAGGGCGCGAGCTGACCGGCGCGAACACGACCGCCGCGTCGACGAGGCCGGGCGCCACGACCAGCGCGTTGTACACGACCCCACCACCCATCGACCGCCCCACCAGCCCGATCCGCTCGTCGTCGACGTTCGGCCGGGCGGCGGACCGCAGGGCCTGCACGGCGTTGATGACGTCCTCCGTGTAACCGAGCCGCAGATTGACGTCGTTGTCCGGGTCGTCGTCGGACCCGGCGTGGTTGCGGTAGTCGGTGTGCAGGACGACATAACCGTCGCGGGCGAGCAGGTCCTGCTCCCTGGGCATGCCGCGGCCGGTCGTGTACACGTCCGGGTCGATATAGCCGTGCGCCAGGACCAGCGCCGGGAAGGGGCCCTCGCCCCGCGGGACGTTCATGATCCCGGAGATGGTCAGCCCGTTGGACCGGTACGTGACGGCGTACTGCGTGTAGGCGTCGGTGCGCAGGCGGACGGCGCCGAGGCGGAGGCCGGAACCGTGGTGCTCGCGCTGGATCAGGGCCGGGAGGGAGACGGGGTCGGAGGGTGTGGGGGTGGGCGTCGGGGCCGGCGTCGCGCTCGTCGTGCCAGGGGTCGGGCCGGCCGCCCGTGTCGACGCCGGCGGATCCGTACGCGCCGTCCCGTCGCCGCCGCCACCTCCGGTGCAGCCGACGGCGACCGCCAGTACCAGCCCGGCGGCGACACGGGCAGCGTCCCGCGGGAACCGCATGGGCCAAGTATCGCTCGGCTGTCTCCCGCGGACGCGTTGGCGCCCACGCGGGGTGCCGGAAGCATCCTATTGTGATGTGCATCACGCAGGTCTAGGGTGATATGGCCTGGAGGCCCGCGCCGGGCCGTCGGCCGGGTGGCGGTGCGTGGCCGGGGCGGCTCCGGGTGAGGAAGTGATCCGGTTGTCCGTCGCCTGGGACGACATCGGCGGCCTCGTCGATGCCCATGAACGTTTCCTGGCCGGCTCCCTCATCGAGTCGGACGTCAGGGACTCGGTGCTCGACTCCTGGAAGCGCTGCCGCTCCGCCGGGCTCGAGCCGCATCGGCTGCTGGTCCCCTACAGCGCCGACGTGACGCTCGACGACCGGTTCCTGCGCGCCGCCGACCCGGTCCTGGAGAACCTGATCGCGTCCCTCGCCGACGTGGGCATGGCCATCGCGCTCTGCGACGCACAGGGCCGCATGGTGCGGCGGCTCGGCGGTGACCCACGGCTGCGCGAGCGCCTCGACGAGGTGCAGTTCGCTCCCGGCTTCGACGCCTCGGAACCGGTCGTGGGCACCAACGGCGTCGGCACCGCGCTGGCCGAGCGCGGACCCGTCTACGTCGCCGGCCGCGAGCACTTCGCCGACTGTCTGCAACCCTTCGCCTGCGCGGGCGCACCCGTCCGTGATCCGCTCAGCGGCCGTATCGAGGCCGTCCTCGACCTCACCTGTCTGCGCGACCAGGGCGATCCGGCCATGATGCGGATGGTCCGGGAAGCCGCCCGGAGCATCGAGGCCCGGCTGCTGGACCAGGCCACTCGCCGGGAGCGCGCGCTGCTCGCCGCTTACCGGCGGGCCGGCGGCCATCCGGAGGACTGGCCGAAACAGCCCGCGGACCTGCCGCACGGCCCGGACGGGGGCGTCGGTGCCCTGCCCCGGCTCGATCTGGTCGTGCTGCGGGAGAAGGCCGAGGAACTCCTCGCCTCGCCGCACCGCACCCTCGACGAGGTCGCATTGCCCAGCGGCCGCACCGCCACCCTGCTGCGCCGCCAGGTCACGGGCGAGGACGGGGAGGTCGGCGTGGCGGTCGAGGCCCGCGTCCTCGGCGGCCCGCAGCTGCGCCATCTCACGTCGTCGCCGTCGGCCACGCGGACCGCCCCGCTCGCCTCCGCCGTACCGGCTCTTGCCCCGCCGCCTGTGCGCGGCACTCTCCCGTCGAGCACGCCGGCACCGCCCGCGCCGCCCACCACCGCCCCGCCCGCCGCCCGGCGCTCCGTCGTGCCGTCGCCCTCCGCACCCCAGCCGTACCCCGGGTCCGGGCCCGACGTCGGCGGCAGCGTGGACGCCCCGCCCCGCCCCGACGGGCAGGGTGCCCAAGGCAGGCTGCTGCTCGTCGGTGAGCCCGGGGTCGGCCGGCTGGCCCTGCTGGCGCGGCGGCGCCTGGAGTTGCTGCACGACGCGAGCGTGCGGATCGGCACCACCCTGGACGTCACCCGCACCGCCGAGGAACTCGCCGAGGTGACCGTCCCCCGGTTCGCCGACTTCGTCGCCGTCGACCTGCCCGACTCGGTGCTGCGCGGTGAGGAACCGGAGGCGCTCGGCGGCCGGACCGCGCTGCGCCGGGTCGCCATCCGCGCCGTACGCAAGGACCCCCACCATCTGTACGACGTCGGCGACCTCGTCGAGTACGTGCCGTCCACGCCGCAGGCCCGCTCCCTGGAGACCAGGCAGTCCGTGCTGGAACCCGTCCTGTCCGAGGCGTCCGGCTGGCTCGCGCAGGACCCGGAACGGCTGGAAAGGGTGCTCGCGGCCGGGATCCACTCCCTGATCACCGTGCCGCTGCGGGCGCGGGGCACGACCCTCGGCGTGGTCAGCTTCTACCGCTCCCTGCGCCCCGCCTCCTTCGAGGACGACGACCTCTCCCTCGCCCAGGAACTGGCCGGCCGCGCCGCGATCTGCATCGACAACGCCCGCCGCTACACCCGCGAACACAACACGGCACTCGCCCTCCAGCGCAGCCTGTTGCCGCGGGGCCGCCCCCAACAGAGCGCCGTCGAGGTCGCCTACCGCTATCTGCCCGCGCAGGCCGGCGTCGGCGGCGACTGGTTCGACGTCATCCCGCTGTCCGGCGCCCGCGTCGCGCTGGTCGTGGGCGACGTCGTCGGGCACGGTCTGCACGCCGCGGCCACGATGGGCCGGCTGCGCACCGCCGTGCACAACTTCTGCTCCCTCGACCTGTCGCCCGACGACCTCCTCACCCACCTCGACGACCTGGTCGGTCGGCTCGACCGGGGCGAGGGTTGGGCGGCGGAGGGCACGCCCGACGCCGGCATCGTCGGGGCCACCTGTCTCTTCGCCGTCTACGATCCGGTGTCCCGGCGCTGCACCCTCACCCGCGCCGGGCACCCCTTGCCCGCGCTCGTCGCGCCCGACGGCACCGTCGAGTTCCTCGAGCTGCCCTCGGGCCCGCCCCTCGGCCTGGGCGGCCTGCCCTTCGAGACGGTCGAGCTGGAACTGGCCGAGGGCAGCCAGCTCGTGCTGTACACCGACGGGCTGGTCGAGGACCGCCACCGAGACATCGACGCCGGCCTCGACCGGCTGCGGACGGTCCTGGCCCATGCCGACCGCCCTCCCGAGGAGACCTGCGAGGCCGTCCTCGACGCCCTCCTCCCGGCCCGCCCCGGTGACGACGTCGCCCTGCTCGTCGCCCGCACCCGCACCCTGGGCGCCGACCGCGTGGCCCAGTGGGACCTGCCCAGCGACCCGGCGGTCGTCTCCCGCTCCCGCGCCGCGGTCACCGAACGACTCGCTGCCTGGGGCCTGGACGACCTGGCCTTCACCACCGAACTCATCGCCAGCGAACTCGTCACCAACGCCATCCGCCACGCCACCGGCCCCGTCCAGCTTCGACTGCTCCGCGACCGCGCCCTGATCTGCGAGGTCTCCGACGGCAGCGGCACCTCACCCCGCCTGCGCCGCGCACGCAGCACGGACGAGGGCGGCCGGGGCCTGTTCCTCGTCGCCCAGCTCACCGAGCGCTGGGGGACGCGGTACACCCCCAACGGCAAGATCATCTGGACGGAACAGCCGTTGCCGTGACGCTGCCGCCGGGGGAGTCGGGGGCGCTACGGCTTCCCCGGCGTCGGCAGTCCCGGCCCCTCGCACCGAGTGTCCGCCTCCGGCACCACGCCGTCGACGAGATACGCGGCGACCGTGCCGTCCACGCACCCGTTCCCCCGGCTGGCGAACACGCCGTGGGAGTAGTCGTCGTCGAGGACCACCAGCCGGGAACCGGGCAGCACCTCCCGCAGTCGCCGGGCGCCCTCGACGGGTGTCACCGGGTCGTGCGCGGACGCGACCAGCAGGACGGGCGGGCCGGCCGGGCTGCCCAGCGATGTCCGGCCGGCCGGGCGGTGGTGCCAGTACGCGCAGGCCGAGGCCTCAAGGCCGGTCAGGACCGGCCGCGGGTCCAGCCGCCGTATGCGGCGGATGTCCGCCACGATCTCGCGCGGCGTCGGGCCCGGGCCGTCCGCGCACTTCACGATCCGGTTGGCCGCCTCGTAGTTGCGGGATTCGGGGCTGTCGAAGGCGGAGGCGGGACGGAGACCGGCCACGCTGCCGTCCGTCAGGTATTTGCGCAGCCCGTCGGCCAGGCCCGTCCAGCGTTCGGTGCGGCCGAGGGCGCGGTAGACGGCCCGGTCGAACTCCGCGGGGCCGAAGCCGCTCACCGGGCGGGCGGCGAGGCTTTGACGTACGTGCAGATACGAACGCCGTACCGCTTCCGCCTGGTTGCCCAGGCCGAAGCGCTCCCGGTGCGCGGCGGTCCAGGCGAAGAACGTGTCGCGGGCACGGAGCAGGGCCCGGGCCTGGAGCACGTCGAAGTGGTACCAGTCCCAAGGGCCGACCACGCTGTCCAGCACCATACGACCCACCCGGTGCGGGAAGTGAGCGGCGTAGGCAGCGCCCAGGTAGGTGCCGTACGAGACACCCAGGAAGCTCGTCCGCCGCTCGCCCAGCGCGGAGCGGACGGCGTCCATGTCGTACGCCGTCTGCTCGGTGGAGAGGTACGGCAGCACCTCCGTGCCCGCGCCCGTCGCGCAGTCGTCGGCCAGACGGCGCTGTGAGTCGAGGTACGCCCGCTCGGCGCGCGGGCCCACCGGTACCGGGTCCGTGCCCGCAGCGGTGAACAGGCCGCCCATCGCGCCGCAGTCGACCGGCGTGCTGTGGCCGACGCCGCGGGGGTCGAAGCCGATGACGTCGTACGCGCGCCGCACGCTCGCAGGGAGTTTGGCGCGCTTGGTCACCGCGTAGGGGAGCCCGGAGCCGCCCGGGCCGCCGGGGTTCACCAGCAGGATGCCGCGCCGTTCGGCCGGGGCGCCGGAGGCGGGGACGCGGGAGACGGCGACCTCGATGCGCGGGCCGGACGGTCGCTTCCAGTCCAGCGGGACGGTGAGGCGCCCGCACTCCACGCGGTCCGGTGCGGGTGGGGCCGGTACGGAATCCGGGCAGGCGCCGAAGGTGAGGGTGCCCGTGGCGCGGGCGGAGGCGGAGGCGGGGACGGCCGCGGGAAGCAGGGCCGCGGCGGCTGTGAGGGCGCACAGCAGGGCGGCGGGCCGGGGCGGGATGGACAAGGGCACTCCCAGATTGAGTAAGAACGGGCTAGCAAATGAAAATGATTATCGCTAACGTGTGCGCGTCAAGTCCGGCACCTCTCCGACCGAGGGGCGCCCCGGGCTGCCTTGACGTCTGAACTCACGGCACGAAAAGGGGAGTTGTGGCTCATCTGCTGGTGGTAGAGAGCTGGGTCGGGTCGATGAGCAGGCTGCTGCCACGGGCGATCCGGGAGGGCGGACACGAGTTCACCTTCCTCACCCGTGACCTGCATCACTACCTGCGCTCGGCGCCCGAGGGGGCGGCGCACCCGCTGCTCGGCGCCCGCAACGTGATCACGACCGACACCAACGACCTCGACTCCCTGCTGCCCGAGGTGGCACGGCTGCACTCGGTGCTCGCCTTCGACGGGGTGATCACCTCGTGCGACTACTACCTGCCGGCGGTAGCCCGCATCGCCGGGCACCTCGGCCTGCCCGGCCCCGGCCCCGAGGCCGTGGAGAACGCCTGCCGCAAGGACGCCACCCGCCGCGTCCTCGCCGACGCCGGCCTGCCCGGACCGCGCTTCGCCGTGCACGAGGAGTGGGCCGACCTCGCGCGGGCCGCCAGGGAGATCGGCTACCCGCTCGTCGCCAAGCCGGTCGACCTGTGCGCGGGCATGTATGTGCGGCGCGTCGACGACGAGGCACAACTGGCAGACCTGGTACGAGCCCTGGCCGACTTCCCGGTCAACGCCCGCGGCCAGCGCCGTACCTCCGCGGTCCTCCTCGAAGAGCTCCTCGACGGCCCCGAGGTGAGCGTCGAGACCGTGTCGTACGCGGGCGCCGTGCACATGGTCGGCGTCACCGACAAGAGCATCGGCGGAGCGCCCGCCTTCATCGAGACCGGCCACATGTTCCCGGCCGCGCTGCCGCTCGCCGACCTCGACGCCGCCGAGCAGACCGCCCTCGGCGCGCTCAAGGCCCTCGGGCTGACCGACGGGGTCGTGGCGCACACCGAGATCAAGCTGACCTCCGCCGGACCCCGGGTCGTCGAGGTCAACCCCCGGCCCGCCGGCAACCGCATCACCGAGCTCGTCCGCCACGTCACCGGAATCGACCTCGCCGCCGCCTTCGTGGACGTGGCCCTCGGCCGCCGCCCCGACCTCAGGCGCACGGACACCGGCCTGCGCAGCGCCGCCGTCGGCTTCCTCGTCCCGGACCGCGCGGGCACGCTCGAAGCGCTCGACGCCGCTCAGCTCGCCGACGAAACAGGCGTGTTGGAAGTGCAGCTCGCCGAACCCGGCAAGGCCGTGAAGGCGGCGGGCAGCAACAACGAGTACCTGGGCCACGTCATGGCAGGCGATCCCGACGGGCCCGGCGCCCGCGACCGCGTCGAGGGCCTGCTGGCCGACCTGCGCGCCGGGATGGTGATCCGATGACCCCGGTCGGCATCCGGCCCACGGCGCCCAGCCGGACGTACGGCGATCTCGTCGACCAGGTCCGCGCGGGCGCCCTCGGCCCCGACCCCCGCACCCAGCGCGTCGCCGTCGCCTTCACCACCCGGCAGGCCGTACGGCACGACGGGCGCGGCACCGGCTACCGCAACGAGGTGCTCAGCCTGCGGCTCGCCGCGGCCGTCGGGTCGTGCGCCGTCGAGCCCGGGGAGCTGCCGGACAGCGCACTCGACGACTGCGTCGGCGCCGACGTGGCAGGGCTGCTGGACCACCCGCTGGCCGCGGTGCGGGTGGCCGCCCTCGATGCCTACCTGATGCACGTCACCCCGCACACACCGGACCACGGGGCGCTGCCCGTCGCGCTGCCCGCCGGGTCCTCGTTGGAGAAGTCCGAGGCCAGGGCGAGAGCCGTGGTCGAGCTGCTGGATCTGTCGGCCGGGGCCACGGTGCTCGTCGTCGGAGTCGTCAACTCCCTGCTGGGCGCCCTGCGTTCGCGTGGACTCGGCTATGTCCCGTGCGACCTCAAGGGCGGGGCGACGGAGTGGGGAGAGCCGGTCGTGGCGGACGCCCTCGCCGCGGCCGAGGGCTGTGACGCGCTGCTGGTGTCCGGGATGACCCTGGGCAACGGCACCTTCGAGCCCCTGCGGGAGCACGCGCTGCGGCACGGCAAGCAGCTGGTGATGTTCGCGCAGACCGGCAGCGCGGTGCTGCCCCGCTTCCTGGGGCACGGTGTGAGCGCGGTGTGCGCGGAGCCGTACCCCTTCTTCTGGCTCGACGGCGGACCCGGGATCGTCCACCGCTACCGCTGTGCCGGGGGTGGTGTGCGATGACCGCCACCGCCGTACGGTCCACCGCCCGCCCGGAGTTGCTCACCCTGCTCGGCCGCACGCCCGTCGTCCGTGTCACCGCCGACCTGCCGGGCCCCCACCCCGGCTTCTGGGCCAAACTCGAAGGACTCGCGGCGGGCGGCATGAAGGCGCGGGCCGCCGTGTCGATGCTGCTCGGCGCCCGCGAGCGCGGCGAACTGCTGCCCGGTGCCCCGGTCGTGGAGTCCACCTCCGGCACGCTCGGCGTCGGGCTGGCCTTCGCCGGGCAGGCGCTCGGCCACCCCGTCGTACTGGTCGGCGACAGCGAACTGGAGCCGTCCATGCGGCAGTTGCTGCGCGCGCACGGCGTCCGCCTGGAGCTCGTCGACCGCCCGGCACCGCAGGGCGGCTGGCAGGCCGCACGGCTCGACCGGCTGCGCGCACTGCTCGCCGAACTGCCCGGCGCCTACTGGCCCGACCAGTACAACAACCCCGACAACACGACCGGCTACGCCTCCCTGGCCGCCGAACTCGTCGTGCAGCTGGACCACTTGGACGTCCTGGTGTGCAGCGTCGGCACGGGCGGCCACAGCGCCGGGATCATCGGCCCGCTGCGCCGGCACTGGCCCGCCCTCCGGCTCATCGGTGTCGACGCCACCGGCTCCACGATCTTCGGCCAGCCCGCCCGCCCCCGCCTCATGCGCGGCCTCGGCAGCAGCATCCACCCGCGCAACGTCGCCTACGACGCCTTCGACGAGGTCCACTGGATCGGCCCCGCCGAGGCCGTGGACAGCTGCCGCAGGCTCGCCCGGGGCAGCTTCGTCAGCGGCGGCTGGAGCACGGGCGCCGTGGCGCGGGTCGCCGCCTGGGCGGCCCGCGTGCACCCGGGCGCGGTCGTCGCCACCGTCTTCCCCGACGGGCCGCACCGCTACCTCGGCACCGTCTACGACGACGACTTCCTCACCGCCCACGGCCTCGACCTCGCGGGTGCCGCCACCCGGCCCGTGGAGATACCGCGTCCGTACGCCGTCGAGGCGACCGGCTGGGCGCGGTGCACGCGGGTCACCGATCCACTCTCCTCCGGAAGGACCGAATGAAGGCCCGTCTGCGCACCGTACGCCTCGAACTCGCCGAGCCGCTGCGCATCTCCCGCTCCACGATGACCGCCCGCGACGCCGTGTGGCTGGGCGTCGAGCACGACGGGGTGACCGGACACGGCGAGGCCGTCAGCAGCGTGTACTACGGCCTGGACGCCGACACGCTCGTGCGGCTGATCTCGTCGGTCGACCTGGAACGGTTCGCCGATCCCGAGAGCGCGCTGGAGGCCCTGTCCTCCGGCACCGCTCCAGGCGTTCCGCCCGCCGTCACCGCCGCCGTGGAATCCGCGCTCCTCGACCTGGTCGGCAAGCGCGCCGGCGTCCCCGTCCACCGCCTGCTCGGCGCGCAGGCAGCTCCCGTGGCCGCCACCGCGCGCACCATCGGCATCACCTCGCCCACCCGCGCGGCCGCCGAGGCCCGCCGGCTGGCCGCGAGCGGCTTCGAGATCGTCAAGGTCAAGGCGGGCACCCCCGACCCCGAGGACGACATCGAACGCGTACGGGTCATCCGCGACGCCGCGCCCCGGGTCCGGCTGCTCCTCGACCCCAACGGCGCCTGGACCACCGCACAGGCCTCCGCGCTGCTGCCCCGGTACGCCGACCTCGGCGTCGAGGCCGTCGAGCAGCCCCTCGCGCCCGGCGACCCGGACGCGCTGGGCGCCCTCGCCGAGAAGTCGCCGCTGCCGGTCATCGCCGACGAGGACGCCGTGTCACTGGACGACGTCCGCCGGCTGGCCGGACGCGTCCACGGCGTCAACGTCAAGCTCGCCAAGTGCGGGGGCGTCCGGGCGGCCCTGCGGATCGCCGAGTCGATCGAGGGCAGCGGGACCGAGCTGATGCTCGGCTGCCTCACCGCCAGCACCCTCGGCATCGCACCCGCCGTCCACCTGGCCGGCCGCGCCCGCTGGACCGACCTCGACGGACACCTGCTGCTGGCCCGCGACCCGTGGCGGGGGATAGGCGGCGACGACGGCGTCGTACGCACAAGTTCCCTTCCCGGACTGGGAGTCGAGGAGGTGGAGACCGCCCATGAAGACGTGGCGTGAGATGCGGGCCTTCCCGCTCGCCGTCCAACTCCTCCTCGTCAACCAGCTCGGCGTCAACACCGGCTTCTACCTCCTCATCCCGTACCTCGCCACCCACCTCGGCGAGAACCTGGGCATGTCGGCGGCCGTCGTCGGCATCGTGCTCGGCGTGCGCAACCTCAGCCAGCAGGGCCTGTTCATCATCGGCGGCTCGGCGTCGGACCGGCTCGGGGCGCGGGGCGTGATCATCGCCGGATGCGCGCTGCGGACCGTCGGCTTCGGACTGTTCGCGCTGGGCGACGGCCTGCCGGTGCTGCTCGCGGCGTCCGTGCTCAGCGGGCTCGCGGGGGCGCTGTTCAACCCGGCCGTGCGGGCCTATCTCGCGCAGGAGGCGGGGGAGCGCAAGGCGGAGGCGTTCGCGCTGTTCAACGTGTTCGCCACGACCGGCGCGCTCATCGGGCCGCTGCTCGGCAGCGCCCTGCTCCTCGTCGACTTCCGTACGTCCGCGCTGACCGCCGCCGGCATCTTCGCGGTCCTCACCGTCGCCCAGGCCCTCGTCCTGCCCGCGCGCAAGGTCGAGCCGACCGGCAGCGGCGTCCTGGGGGACTGGCGCGAGGTGCTCGGCAACCGGGCCTTCCTCGCCTTCGCGCTCGCCATGGTCGGCATGTTCACCCTGGAGAACCAGCTCTACCTGCTGCTGCCCGCAGGGGCCCGGGAGGCCACCGGGTGGGACGGGGCGGCCGGACTGGTGTTCCTGATCGGTACGGTGGCCAACCTCGCGCTCCAGCTGCGCATAACCCGCTCGCTCAAGTCCCGAGGCTCCAGACCGCGTTGGATCGCCACGGGGCTCGCCGTGATGGGGCTGGCCTTCCTGCCACCCCTGCTCGGCGCACCACTGGTACTGCTCAGCGCCCTCCTGCTCTACCTCGGCATCATGATGGCCTCCCCGTTCGTGATGGAGCTCATCCCCGGCTTCGGCCGCTCCGAGCTGACCGGCACGTACTTCGGGATCTTCTACGTCGTCTCCGGCATCGCCGCCGCCGTCGGCAACGCGGTCGTCGGCTGGGCCATGGACGCCGGGGAGAACCTGCCCTGGATGTGCTGCGCCGCCGTGGGACTGGCATCGGCGGGCGCGGTCGCGTGGCTGCATCGCCGTGGGGCGCTGCCGGCTCAGGCGGAGCCCGTGCGCGAGAGGGCACGCGCATGACCGACGCCAACCTCCTCACCGACAACCCAGCCCTCTACGAGGCCCGCTTCCCCGACGCCGACCGGCTCGCCGGGCGCTGGGCGGAGGACTGTCTGCGCCGGTACGACGCCGGGCCGCGCCTCCTCGACATGGGCTGCGGCACCGGCCGCGACGCCGCGCACCTGCATGCCGCCGGCCGCGTGGTCACCGGCGCCGACATCTCCGAGGCGATGCTGGCGTACGCCCGTGCCCGGCATCCCGGCCCCGAGTACGTCCAGGCCGACCTGCACGGCTTCGACCTGGGCGGGTTCGACGCCGTCGTCTGTCTGGACAGCTCCCTGCTGTACTGCCACACCAACGACCAGCTCGACGGCTTCCTCGCCTCCTGCCGGGAGGCCCTCGCCCCGGGCGGGCTGCTGGTCGCGGAGATGCGCAACGGGGCGTACTTCCTGGGCCGTACGGACCTCCTGGACAGCCCGAAGGTCGACTCCTTCACCTGGCAGGGCACCGCCTACCGGTCCCGCACCACCCTGACCGTCGACCGCACCGCCCAACTCCTGCGCCGCACCCGCGTATGGACCGCCGACGACGGATCACGGCCCGTCGAACAGCGGTCCGCCTGGCGGCTGTTGTTCCCGCACGAGCTGCGCCGCTTCCTCACCGCCCACGGCTTCGAGGTGCTCGAACTGCACGACGGACCCGGACCACGCACCGAACCTCCCTGGCAGGAGGGCGAGTTGCCCGGGGCCACCACCGACGCGGACCGGCTGCACCTCGTCGCGCGCCTGCACACCCTCTGACACCAAGGACCACTCATGTACGACGAACGTTTCCCCGGCCTGCGCCGACGCGGCTTCCTCGCCGCCACCTCGGGCGCCGCCGCCCTCGCCCTCGTCGGCTGCTCAGGCGGCACGGACGACAAGACGGAGAGCACCTCCGGCACCCCCAAGCGTGGCGGGCGGCTGCGCGCCGCGTTCGCCGGGGGCGGTGCGAGCGAGACCCTCGATCCGCATCTGGCCAACCTCTTCGCCGACGTCGCCCGCGCCAAGGCGCTCTACGACAAGCTCGCCGACTACGGCGCCGACCTCTCCGCCCAGCCCCGCCTCGCCGAGAAGTGGGAGTCCAACAAGACACTGGACCGCTGGCAGGTGACGCTGCGTCAGGCCACGTTCCATGACGGCAGGCCGGTCACCGCCAAGGACGTCCTCTACAGCTACCGCCGTATCGCCGACCCCGAGCAGGCGTTCCGCGCCAAGGCATCGCTGGAACCCGTCGACCTCGACGCCAGCCGCGCCACCGGCGAGCGGTCCGTCGAGTTCGTCCTCAAGCGGCCCACCGCCGAGTTCCCCAACATCCTGGCCGCGTTCGGCGCGTACATCGTCCCCGAGAACGCCACCGGCACCGACTTCGACAAGAAGCCGGTGGGCTCCGGCCCCTTCCGGTTCGTCTCCTTCGCCCCCGGCCGCTCCGCCGTGTTCCGCCGCAACGACGACTACTGGGACGGCGCCCCGCACCTCGACGAGATCGAGTTCGTCGTCGCCAACGAGGAGTCCGCCCGTGTCAACGCCCTCCTCGGCGGCCAGGTCGAGTACGCCCACGAGCTCAACCCGACCACGGCCCGCGCCCACGAGGCCGGAGGCCAGATCGAGATCGTGCGGCTGCGCAACAGCGCCATGCAGGCGTTCTGCATGAAGACCGACCGGGCGCCGTTCGACGACAAGCGGGTCCGCGAGGCCTTCTTCCTGATCGCCGACCGGAAGGAACTCGTCGACGGCGCCCTGTCCGGCGCGGGCGAGGTCGGCAACGACCTGTTCGGCAAGGGCTACGAGTACTACGCGGCCGACCTGCCGCAGCGCGAGCAGGACCTCGACAAGGCCCGCGCCCTGCTGAAGAAGGCCGGCGCCGAGAAGCTGAAGGTCACCCTGGACACCTCGGCCGTCGCCGCCGGGTTCACCGAGGCCGCCGGCATCTTCCGCGACCAGGCCGCCAAGGCCGGCGTCACCATCGACGTGAAGATGGGCAGCAAGGACTCCTACTGGAGCGACATCCTCGACAACGGCACCCTGTGCTGCTACCGCTCCGGCGCCATGCCCATCGAGGCCCACTTCTCCCAGCGCCTGCTCACCGACTCCACCACCAACGCCACCAAGTGGCGGCACAAGGACTTCGACGCCCTCTACCAGCAGGCCCAGTCCACTCGCGACAAGACGGAACGGGCAGCGGTGTACGAGCGCATGCAGCGCCGCCTGTACGCCGAGGGCGGCTTCCTCATCTGGGGCTTCGCCGACTGGATCATCGGAACGGCGCGCACGGTGAGGGGGGTTGCGACAAAGGCTCCCGCCAACACCCTGGACTGGGCCCGCTTCGACAGGGTGTGGCTGGCGTGACGAGATGGTGGGGCGGCAGCGCCCCCAAGGGGCGCGGAGAGCTGCCCGACCAGCCACGACGGCGCAGCACCCGCCCGACGGCCCATCTCCCCTTCGTCACCAGGCGCCTCCTGCTCGGCGCGGCCCAGACCGTGGCGGTCGTGCTCCTGGTCTTCGCCCTGACGGAAGCGCTGCCGGGCGACGCGGCGGTCGCCCTCGCCGGCGACCAGCCGGACCCCGCCCGCATCGCCGCGATCCGCGAGGCGATGGACCTCGACCGTCCCGCACCCGAGCGGCTGGCCGACTGGGCGGCAGGCCTGCTGCACGGCGACTTCGGCACGTCCCTCGCCTCCGGCCGCCCGGTCACCCAGTACATCACCGACGCATTCGGCCCCACCCTGCTGCTGGCCGCGCTGACACTGGCCCTCCTCGTCCCGCTCGGCTTCGGCCTGGGCGTGCTCGCGGCCCGCCACGAGGGACGCCTCGTCGACCGGGTGGTCAGCTCGGTCACGCTGGCCGTGTACGCCGTCCCCGAGTTCGCCCTCGGCGTGCTGCTGGTGACGGTCCTCGCCCTGAAACTGGCCTGGCTGCCGCCGACGGCGGTCGGCTACGGCACCGACCTGCTGGGCCACCCGGCCGCCCTGGTCCTGCCGGTGCTGGTCCTGCTGTCCCGCCCGGTGTGCTCCCTGTCCCGCCTGGTCCGGGCCGGCATGGTCGACGCCCTGGCCTCCCCGTACGCCGCCCACGCCCGCCGCTACGGCGTCCCCGGCGCCCGCGTCCGCTACGCCCACGCCCTGCCGAACGCCCTCGCCCCGGCCGCGCAGCAACTCGCCCGTACCGTCGACTGGCTGCTGTGCGGGGTGATCGTGGTGGAGGCGCTCTTCGTGATCCCGGGCCTGGGCACGGTCCTCCTCAACGCCGTGGCCGAACGGGACGTACCCGTCGTGCAGGGGCTGGCCGTGGTGTTCGGTGTGCTGACGGTGCTGCTCAACCTCGGGGCCGACCTGGTGGCGCACCGGCTGACCCCGCGTGCGGGGGTGGCCGCATGACGACGTACCGCCGTTTCGCGCTCGGTGTCACCGTCGTCGCCGTGCCCCTCGTCCTGGCCCTGCTCGGGCCGCTGTTCGTGGGTGACCCCGGCCCCCGGGCCGTCTCCTTCACCCTCGGCGGCGACCACTGGCTCGGCACCGACTTCGTGGGCCGTGATGTCTGGCACCAGGTCCTGCTGGGCGGCCGTACGGTCGTGCTCACCGCGCTCGCCGCCACCGCGCTCGCGTATCTCGTCGCCGTCCCGGTCGCGCTCGTCAGCGCGCTGACCCGCGTCCGCCCGCTGGAGGAGCTGCTGATGCGGCCGCTGGACGTGCTGCTCGCCGTACCGTCGCTGCTGCTGATCCTGCTCGTGGCCTCCGTGTTCTCGCCGGGCGCCGTCGGGCTCGCGCTGCTCGTGGCGCTGGTGAACGTGCCCGACGCGGCGCGGATCGTGCGGGCGGCGGCGGGGGAGGCCGCGGCACGTCCCGCCGTCGAGGCGCTGCGGATGCAGGGGGAGACCTGGTGGCGGATCGCCGTCGGCTACGTCGGCCGGTCGGCGCTGCGCACCCTCGCCGCCGACGCCGGGATCCGGCTGACGGGTGTGCTGTACCTGGTGTCGACGGCCGCGTTCCTCGGCGTCGGTGTCGCGCCGGACGCCGCCGACTGGGCGGTCATGGTCGACCGCAACCGCACCGGTCTGCTGGTGCAGCCCTGGGCCGTGGTGGTGCCCGCGCTGCTGATCGTGGCGCTGACGACGGGGACGAACCTCCTCTTCGACGCCGCACTGGAGAAGAAGGCCGTGCCGGCGGCGGGTGCCGCCCGGGAGAAGAAGGGACGACGCCGGTGAGCCCAGCAACGCAGGCGGCGGTCGCCGAGATCCGCGACCTGCGCGTCGAGATCGACGGCCGCCCCCTCGTGGACGGTGTGCGTCTGCGCGTACCGCCCGGGAAGGTGACCGCCCTGGTCGGCGCCTCGGGCAGCGGCAAGACCACGACCGGCCTGGCGCTGCTGGGGGAGTACCCGGCCGGCGCGCTGGTCACGGGCGAGGTGCGGCGGCCGGGAGACGGCCCGGTGGGCTATGTGCCCCAGCACCCGGCGGCGGTCCTCAACCCGGCCCGCCGCGTCAGCGCCCTCCTCGACGACATCGCCCGCCCCCAGGTCCGCCACCTGCCCCGCGCGGAACGCCGCGAGGCGGCCCGCGCACTGGTCCTACGGGCCCTGGAGGACGCCCAGCTCCCGGACGCACAAGTTTTGTTGCGCCGGTATCCGCACCAGCTCTCCGGCGGACAGCAGCAACGCGTCGTCCTCGCCCAGGCGCTGCTGCTCGGCGCCCGCGTCATCGTCGCCGACGAACCCACCACCGGCCAGGACGCGTTGACCAAGAGCCGTATCGTCGAGCAGCTCGCCGCCGTCGCGGCGCGCGGCATCGCGGTCGTCCTGCTCAGTCATGACCTGGACGTGGTGCACGCCCTCGCCGACGAGGTTCTCGTCATGCGCGAGGGGCGGGTCGTGGAGTCGGGCCCGGTGGAACGGCTGTGGACGGCACCCCGGCACGAGTGGACCCGCCGGCTGCTCGACGAACAGCGCTCGGCACCGCGGGACGGGGCGGCCGCCGAGACCGGTCAACCCGTCCTGGAGGTACGGGACCTGACTGCCGTGCACGACCGCCGGACCGCAGTTCTGCGCGCCCCGCACCTCGCTCTGCACCCGGGCGAATGCGTGGCCGTCGTCGGCCGTTCCGGCAGCGGCAAGACCACGCTCGCCCGCTGCCTGGCGGGCCTGCACAGCGACCACGACGGCGACATCCTGCTCGACGGCACGTCCCTCCCCCGCAGCCTCCGCCGCCGCGACCGGACCCAACTCGCCGCCGTGCAGTACGTCTTCCAGGACGCCCGCGCCGCCTTCGACGAACACCGGCCCGTGCTGCCCCAGGTGGCCCGCACGGCCGTACGCCTGCGTGGCCTCGACGAACGGGCGGCCACGGCCGAGGCGTCGGCGACCCTGAACCGTCTCGGTCTGCCCGAGCGCCTGGCGCACCGCCGCCCCGGCGAACTCTCCGGCGGCGAACTCCAGCGCGCCGCCCTCGCCCGGGCGCTGCTCGCCCGCCCGCGGGTGCTGATCTGCGACGAGGTCACCTCCGGCCTGGACACCGTCACCCGGCGAAGCATCCTCGACGTCCTCGCGGGCCTGGTCGGCGAGGACGACGAGCTGTCCCTCGTCCTCGTCACCCACGACCTGGACACCGCACGCCTGGCCCATCGCGTCGCCGTACTGGACGCGGGGGAGATCGTCGAACAGGGACCGGCGCAACAGATCCTGACTGATCCTCAGCACCCGTTCACGATCGCTCTCATGCGGACCACGGAGCGCCTGGAGACAGGTACCCGGTTGTGAGAGCCGACCTCCGGGCGGTTCGCGGAGGAGACGGGAAGGCCTCGGCGGGTGGCCCGGAGGTCGGCGGTTTCGGGGGGCCCTCGCCTACGATCTGGTCGGCAGGCGACGGCGCCGCCGGCGGGCGGTGGCCTCGGCGAGCAGGGCGTGGATCTGGCGCACCGCCTCCCCCGGGTGCGTGGCGGCGGTGGCGAAGGGCAGCCGGACGTCGTGATGGGCGTCCGGTGTCTCCAGCCGGAGCACCAGGCCGTGCCGGTCGAGCCGCAGCGGCCGTACGCCGGTCGCGCCGAGTCGCTCCCGGGCGGGGAGCAGCCCGGCGAGCGGGGCCACCGTGTGCGCGTGCGCCGCGTCCAGCCGGGCCAGCATCTCCGCCTCGTGCGTGGCGAGCGGGTCGGGGGAGGCGAGGGTCAGTTCGTCGAGGCCGATGACGATCGTGCCGTCGTCGTCGGTGAGCACCGCACGGGCCGGGTTGAACACCAGGGCCTTCGGCCCGAGGGCGGTGAGCCCGCCGCCGAGCGTCAGCCGGGCGCGCACCCGCTCGCGTACGGCGACGGGGGCGATGTCGGTGAACTCCACGAGGGTGGCGAGGTCACCGTGCGGCGCCATCGCCAACTCGGCGGCGAGGTGGCCGTCCGGCAGGTTGTGCAGGAGCAGTCGCGAGGCGGCGTCGACGGTGTGCAGGCCGATCAGCTCGATGCGGTGGCCCTGCGTGGTGACGGTCAGCGAACCGGCCGCCGCCAGCACCGAGCGGGCACGCTCGGCGGGCGACGGCTCGGGGCAGGAGGCAGCAGACATGGGAACCTTTCGAGTTAGGTAAGCCTAACCTTAACTCATGTCCGGTGCCTCTCGCCGTCACTTCTTGTCGAGATCGAGTGAACCGCTGTAGTCGGACGTGATCGTCTGGCCGTAGAACGGGTCCTTGCCGGTGGCGCGGGCGATCACCGAGGCCGCACCCGGCTTGAAGGGCGCGCTGCCCGTGGGGGTGGCCTCGGCGGTCCACGGAACGGGTTCGCCGGGTACGCACGGCACCTGCGTGCGGTACGAGCCGCGGACGGTGGTGCCGTCGACCGTCTGGCTGACCGTGCCGTACGAGTCGACCGTGACGGGCGAGTTGCAGGTCACCGTGCCGTGGACGACAGCCTTTCCGCTGCGCTTGTCGGCGGTGCCGGTGGCCGCGACCCCCAGCCCCAGCACGGTCGCGGCGGGCGGCTCCGGATTGTGGACGCGCACCTCGCCGCGCAGCGCTGCCGTGACTCCCGGGCAGTGCTGTTCGAAGGAGGCGTCGAGATCCTTGACGTATCCGTACGGTCCGAACTCCACGGAGCGAATCGTGAAGCTGCCCTCGGCGAGGCAGTCCCGGCCGTTGCCCCGGAGTTCGAGCCTGGGCTCGTCGGGGCTCGGATTCGCCTTGGCGCCGGTGTAGGTGCCGGGTGTCAGCGACTGGGGCTGCCCCCACGGTGCGGCGAGATGCAGCGCCCAGGTGTCGTCGCCCGCGCCGTCGACGAACACGCTGAGGTCGGTCCCCGGAACGCCGTTCGTGCTGTAGCCCTGGACGGTGATGACGTCCTGCGAGCCCGCCGCGTCGGAGTAGGAGTACGACTGTCCGGCGCTGATGTACTCGCCCGCGTCGCCGCTGAAGGCGAAGGTTCCGGTCTCGACCTCGTAGGCCTGCGCCGTGGCGCCACCCAGCAGGCCCGAGGAAACGGCCGTGAGGGCCAGCGTCGTGGCGAGGCCGGTGGCGATGCGGGTGTACGTGCTCTTCCGGGCACGCGTTCTCATGAAGTCTCCCTGGTGGTAGGGCGGATGGGGCGGCCAGGACGGACGAGGCCGTCGAAGCGGGGCGGTTGTACAGCAGGGGGCGCGCCCGACGCCAACGCACGGACAAACAGCACCAAAGCCGGCTCCGCCGACGCATGGCGGATGCCAAAGGTTGTACGTCCGCTGTGACTTGCTTGTGTGGGCATCGACACGCCCGTGACCCGTGATGTTCCTGATGCGACATCCGCTTGATCGATCAGGAGTGCCGGCCGCAGCTTCTGCCGGCCATCGAGCGAAGGGTTGGGGGTCCCATTGAGTCCAGCGGAAAGACCTGGCACGGTCGCCGAGTACATGCGGGCGTGCGCCGCGGAGTTCGTCGTACGCGTCACCGTCCGGGGCCGGCTGCCGCTGGACTACTCCGTGGCCAGCCTGCGGCTCGTGGACTTCCTGATCGACGGGCTGCGCAAGGGCGGCGCCGGATGGGAACAGGTGCGGGACACTCTGTTCGGGCTCGGGGCCTACGTCGGTGAGGTGCTCGTGCGCCGCGCCGGCGCGCAGTGGGTGGACTTCGACGCCGACCAGCGCGCCTACTTCGGCCAGCCGGTCGGCGTGCGGATGCCGGACGGCCGGGTCTGGAACCCGATCGGCAAGGTCCGCAACCGCTTCGACCTCGGCGGGCCCGGCGAGTCGCTCCAGACCTTCTATCTGACCCTGCACGGTCGGGTCAGGAGGGCCGCCGCATGAGAAGGCCCCTGGCCGCGACGGCGCTGCTCCTCGCCGCCGCCCTGACCGCCTGCGCGGACCCGGCGGACGGCGCACGGCCCGCCGACTCCACACAGCCCACCGCCCCCGGCCCCCAGGCCGCCCCCGCCGAACCCGAGCCCCGTACCGCCGCCGAGTTCCTCGCCCGTGCCGAGCAGGCGATGGCCGGGCGGAAGGGCTGGACGTTCGAGGTGAAGGGCCGCGAGGGCCTGGTGCTCCAGGGCCAGGAGAACGCCGCCACCTACACGGCCACCGTGCGCCGGACGACGGACGACCCATGGGCGCTGCACTCCACCGGCACCACCCTCAGCAAGGGCGTGAGCAAGCCCGAGGAGATCTACGTCACCGACGGGACGGCCCACGTCAGGAAGGGCACGGCCGACTGGGAACACGGGCCCCTCACCGACCCGGAGTTCGCGGCCAAGGTCGAGGACCCGCTCGCCGCGCTCGACGCGTTCCGCGGATACGGCGCCGAGGTCACCCTCGCCACGCCCGCCGACCGGGTCGAACTGCGCGTCCGTACGACGACCGCCCCCCTGCCCGGCGTACGGGACGAGGTCGTCGTGCAGAAGGCCCTCGATGAACTCGCCCCGACCCTGCGGCAGTTGCGCGCGGCAGGCGTCACCGCCCCCGAGAGCGCGATCACCGTCGAGAGCGTCGAGGAGACCCTCGTCCTCGACCCCTCCACGTACCGGATCACCGCGCACACCTTCAAGTGCGGCTTCCGCATCCCCTACGACGGACAGCACATCCGCTACGAACAGGAGGTGACCGAGCGGACCGAGGGCCCCTACGACGGGACCGTGGTCCTGCCGGAAGGGATGGGCTGACCGAACTGCCGCTTATGTTCCCGTCAGTCGGGCCTCCGTAGGCGTCCCCGTCGACGCCACCGGAAAGCCCTCCGTACGGAAGACGCGCCGCTCGGCGTCCACCGCGAACACCTCGCAGCCCGTCCGGCCGGCCGCCCACCCGACGCCCTCCGCGCCCATCGCGAACGCGGCGGTCGCCACGGTGTCCGCGACGGTCAGGGAGGACGCCACGACGCTCAGCGAGAGCAGTCCGGTCGCCGGACGTCCGGTGCGGCCGTCGACGATGTGGTCGCCGCGTTCGTAGCGTGCGGAGGTCGCGATCGCCCCGTCGGTGAGCTCGGCCACCGTGCACACCCTGTCGGCCTGCTCGGGGTGGCGTACCCCTACCCGCCAGGGCCCGCCGGAGGCGACGACGTCACCACCGGCGTTCAGGACGAAGCGCCGCGCTCCCGCGGCCGTCAGCAGCTCGGCCGCCCGCTGCACCGACCAGCCCTTGACCACCGCGCACGGGTCGAGCCCGCGTCCCGGCAGCCGTACGTCGAAGGCGCCGCCGGTGGCGACCCGGTACTCCTCGCACAGGCCCAGCACCTCGTCGAGGTCCGCGCTGACGTCGCCGCGCGCGATCTCCCCCCGGTCCAGCCGGCAGACCTCGCTGTCCGCCTTGAACGGGCTGAACCGCGCGTCGACCTCGCGCAGCCACGCGAAGACGGCGTCGGCCGTCTCCTCGCCGACGTGCGCGTCGTCGACCCGCAGCGAGACCGGGAACCCCATCACGTGCTCGACGCGGTGCACGTCAGGCGTCCTTCGCGTCGATGGCGGCCTGGAGGGACTCCCGGTAGCCGTCGCTGGTGATCGTGGCGCCGGAGACGGTGTCGATGTCCGCGCTCTGGGCTTCGAGGGTCTCGGAGATCAGCTGCGGCACGGCCGCCGTGGTCTGGGGGTGGTTCGGCTGCTGGAGCATCTTCGCGGCCGAGATCTTGTCGCCCTCGAAGGTCACCTGGACCTGGACGGGGCCCTTGTCGGTGTTCACCGTCGGGCCGTCGACCGTCTGCGTCCGCGAGGCGGCGGACGCCGAGGGGGACGCGGAGGACGACTTCGCGTTCGCGTCGATGGCGGCCTGGAGGGACTCCTTGTAGCCGTCGCTGGTGATCGTGGCGCCGGAGACGGTGTCGATGTCCGCGCTCTGGGCTTCGAGGGTCTCGGAGATCAGCTGCGGCACGGCCGCCGTGGTCTGGGGGTGGTTCGGCTGCTGGAGCATCCTCACAGCCGTGATCTTGGACCCCTGGAAGGTCACCTGGACCTGCACGGGCCCCTTCTCGGTCTGCACGGTCGAGCCCTTCACGACCGTGTTCCCGGATCCGGCCGCCGCCGAGGGCGTCGAGGCCGACGTGGCGGCCTCCGTGGTGGCGGTGCCGAGGGACGGCTCGTAGCGCCAGACCGGGATCAGGCCCACGGCGCTCAGGACCAGGACAGGTATTGCTCGCTTCACGATGTCTTTCCCGTCCCTCTCAGCCGGCCAGGCTGAAGCGCTCGAAGTGGACCTGCTGCTTGGGCACGCCCAGCTCGCGCAGGCTGCCGATCAACGCGTTCATCATCGGCGGCGGGCCGCACAGGAACACGTCCCGGTCGGTGATGTCCGGCACCAGCCGCGTCAGCTCCGCCGGGGCCAGCTTGTCCGGGACGGGCGGGCCGGTCACCAGGTGCAGCTCCGCGCCCTTGGCGTGGGCGAGCTCCACCAGCTCGCCGTACAGGACGGCGTCCCGGTCCGAGGCGACCCGGTAGATCACGACCGCGTGGCCGTGCAGCTCCTCCAGCAGCGCGCGGATGGGGGTGACGCCGACGCCGCCCGCGATGAGCACGGCCTCCGGCCGGGTGCGGTGCATCGTGGTGAACGCGCCGTACGGGCCCTCGGCGAAGACGCGCGTGCCGACCTCGATGTGCCTCAGGCCCGCCGAGCCGGCGCCGGCCGCCTTGGCGGTGAGCCGCAGCTGGTTGCCGTCGGGCGCCGCCGACAGGGAGAACGGGTTGGCCTGCCACCAGCGGTCCTTCGTCAGGAACCGCCACAGGAAGAACTGACCGGCCCGCGCCGGCAGCCTGTCCAGGTCACGGCCGGTGACGTAGACCGAGACGACGTTGTCGGACTCGGCGACGACGGCGGAGACACGCAGCTGGTGGCGCCAGTTCCGCCACAGCGGCAGGACCAGCCGGCCGACGAGGACGGAGGCGAGGGCCACACCCCACACCCCGTACCAGTACGCCGTGGCGGCGGAGGACGAGGTGAAGGACGTGCCGACCGCGACCTGGTGCGTGAACGCCAGGGCCACCGCGACGTAGGTGTACAGGTGGATGAAGTGCCACGTCTCGTACGCCAGCCGGCGTCGCGCGAACCGGGCCGACACCACGCCGATCACGATGATGATCCCCAGCGCGACCACGGCACGCAGCACGCCCTCGACCGTCTCCGCGAGGTCGACCAGCTGGTTCACCGGGTCCAGCGAGGACGACTCGGCGTAACCGAAGGTGATGAACACGGCGTGCGCGAGGAGGGCCCACAGGACGCTGAAGCCGGTCCAGCGGTGCCAGGAGGTCAGCCGGTCCATGCCGATCCGGCGGTCCAGCCAGGGCAGCCGGGCCACCAGCAGCAGCTGGAAGGCCATGAGGAGCGCGCCGAACAGACCGGTGAGGCGGCCGAGCACGATGAGGGTGTTCGAGGCGAAGCCGGCGGCGAAGAAGAAGTAGAGGACCACGGCCACGTTCGCGGCGAGCAGGGCGTACAGGCCCGTGCGGGCGACCACCCTGGGGCGTATCGCCGTGGGAGGCGCAGGGGGTGATTGGACGGTCGTCGTCACGGCGACAGCTCCTTGATCTCGTCTGTGGATACCGAGCTTGTCCGGCCGCAGCTGTCGAAAAGCTGTCGTACATCTTTCAGGTGCTTATCGATGTGGTCGCGGTACCCGACCCGCACCCGAGGAGCGGCCCCCGGTGCCGCACTATGAACGGGTGGAGAAAGTACGCCTTCTGGTCGTGGACGACGACCCGCCCATCGCCGACCTCGTCGCGACGGTCGCCCGCTACGAGGGCTGGCAGGCGATCACCGCGAACTCCGGCGAGGAGGCGCTGCGGCTGGCCGCCGAGTTCCATCCGGACATCGTGGTGCTGGATCTGATGCTGCCCGACGTGGACGGGTTCGGCGTCCTGGACCGGCTGCGCGGCGCCGGGACGATGGTGCCCGTGGTGTTCCTAACCGCCCGCGACGGAGTCGCCGACCGGGTGGCCGGACTGACCCGGGGCGGCGACGACTACCTGGTGAAACCGTTCGCCGTGGAGGAGCTGATGGCCCGGCTGCGGACCGTGCTGCGGCGCAGCGCCGGGCCCGGCTTCCAGCGTTCCGTCCTTCGGGTGGCCGACCTGATGATGGACGAGGACACCCGCGAGGTGCGCCGCGGCGACAAACTGCTCACGCTCACGCCGACCGAGTACGAGGTGCTGCGCTACCTCATGCGCAAGTCACCGACCGTGCTCACCAAGGCGCAGATCCTCGACCACGTGTGGGAGTACGGCTTCGGTGGCCGCTCGAACGTCGTCGAGCTGGTCGTCAGCCGGCTGCGCCGCAAGCTCGACGACACCGGCACGCCGCTGATCCACACCGTGCGGGGCTTCGGGTACGTGATCCGGCAGGCGGCCGAGTGATCGGGCGGTTGCGGCGGACCTACCGCCGGATGCGGCTCGGCACCCGGCTCGCGCTGGGCCTCGGCGTGCTGTCCCTGGTCGTCTTCGGAGTCGTCGGCACGGCCCTGACGACGTACATGCGCGACTACCTGTCGGCCCAGCTGGACACCCAGCTCGCGCAGGGCCAGATCGCCCAGTCCAAGAGCATCGCGGACTACGGCACGCTGACCGGCAAGAAGTACTACAGCTGGTTCTACGCCGTCTACGACGTGGCCGACGGCACGCCCGAGCTGCGCAGGCCCGAGGACCCCGCCGACCTGCCGGAGGACGTCGACGACTTCACCGCGCTCGCCCTGGCGCAGAGCACCGCGCGCACCGAGCTGCTGCGCACCGAGCACCTGCGGGGCAAGGGCGAGTACCGGCTGCGCGCGTGCGAGGTCGAGCCCGGGGTGGTGCTGGTCAGCGCCGCGCCCATGGACGACATCGAGGACACCGTGGGCCAGCTGATCGCCATCCAGGCGGTCACCTTCGGCCTGGCGCTGATGACCCTGGTGGTGGTCGGGCGGGGCATGCTGCGGCGCGGTCTGAAGCCGCTGAGCGACATGGCGCACACCGCCCGCGGGATCACCTCGCACGATCTGACGGACTCGGCGCGACTGCCGGTCCGGCACGACAAGCGCAGCGGCGGCCCCGAGGTCGAGGAGCTGCGCACCGCCTTCAACACCATGCTGGAGCACATCGACGACTCCCTCGCGGTGCGCGCGGAGGCGGAACAGCGGCTGCGCCGCTTCGTGGCGGACGCCTCCCACGAACTGCGTACCCCCCTGATGTCGGTACGGGGCTACGCCGATCTCTTCCAGTACGCCGCCGCCAACGCCCCCGAGGAGCGGGACAAGCACCTGGCCCGTCTGCGCTCCGAGGCCGCCCGGATGGGCTTCCTCCTCGACGACCTGCTGCTGCTCGCCCGCCTGGACGCCGCCGAGGTGGAGACACCGCTGCGGCTGCGGGAGGCGGACCTGGTGGAACTCGTCGAACAGGCGGCGGACGCGTTCCGGGTCACCCACGCCGACCACTCGCTGACAGTGGCCCCCGGCCCCGGTTCCCTGAAGCTGACCCTGGACCCCCAGCGCATCCGCCAGGTCCTGGACAACCTGCTCACCAACGCGGCGATGCACACCCCGGCCGGCACCCAGGTCTCGGTGGCGGTGTCGATGGTGAACGGCGCGGCCCAGGCCCGGATCGCCGACGCCGGCCCCGGCATCCCGCCCGCCGACCGGGCCCGGGTCTTCGACCGCTTCTACCGCGTCGACAAGGCCCGCAGCCGCGACCGGGGCGGCAGCGGCCTGGGCCTGGCGGTCGCCCAGTCACTGGTCCGGGCCCACGGCGGCCGCATCGACCTGACCAGCGAGCCGGGGGCGACGGTGTTCACGGTGACGATTCCGCTGACCGGAGCGGCTCCTCCGGCCCACAACCCCGCAACACAACACGTCTAGACTCTTCCAACGGCCCGGCGCCCGCGGTCAGAAGCGGGCGAAACCCGTCAAACCCGAAGGGTATTCGGCGTTTTGATACGCATAGACTCAGTCACCAAGCGATACCCGGACGGCACGGTGGCGGTCGATCGGCTCTCGTTGGAGATACCCGACCGCTCGATCACCGTTCTCGTGGGGCCGTCGGGCTGCGGGAAGACCACCACGCTGCGGATGATCAACCGGATGGTCGAGCCCAGCGAGGGCACCATCCTCATCGACGGCGTCGACAGCCGGCAGCAGCCGGTCAACACACTGCGCCGGTCCATGGGATACGTCATCCAGAACGCCGGTCTCTTCCAGCACCGCACGATCCTCGACAACATCGCCACCGTGCCCCGCATGCTCGGCTGGGGCAAGGAGAAGTCCCGGGCCCGGGCACGGGAGCTGATGGAGCGGGTCGGCCTCGACGGGACGCTGGCCAAGCGGTACCCGTACCAGCTCTCCGGCGGCCAGCAGCAGCGCGTCGGCGTGGCACGGGCGCTCGCGGCGGACCCGCCGGTGCTGCTGATGGACGAGCCGTTCTCGGCCGTCGACCCCGTGGTGCGCAAGGGGCTGCAGGACGAGCTCCTGCGCATCCAGGACGAGTTGGGAAAGACCATCGTCTTCGTCACCCATGACATCGACGAGGCCGTCAAGCTCGGCACGACGGTCGCCGTGATGCGCACGGGCGGCAAGCTCGCCCAGTTCGCGCCGCCCGCCGAGCTGCTGTCCCGGCCGGCCGACGCGTTCGTGGAGGACTTCCTCGGTGCCGACCGCGGTATCCGGCGGCTGTCGTTCTTCCCGTCGGCGGGCCTTGACCTGCTGACCGAGCCGATCGTCGCCGTGGACGCCGGTGCCGAACAGATCACCGCGGCCTGCGCCGCCGACACCCCATATCTCCTCGTCACCGACGCCGACGGCAAGCCCCTCGGCTGGAGCGAGCCGCGGGACGTCACCGCCGGGGCGATCACGGCCGGCCGGCTCCTTCCCTACGGGCGCCCGTTCGTCGCCGAGACCGACTCGCTGCGGGCCGCCCTCGACTGTGCCGTGCTCTCGCCCACCGGATGGGCCGTCGCCGTGGACGCGTCGGGCCGGGCCACCGGGGTCGTCTCGCAGCAGGCCATCGGCGAGGCCATCCGGGGCGCGCACGCCCAAAGCGGTGCGGACGCGGCGCGGGACGCGGAGCCGGACGAGGACGGCAAGGCCCAGAAGGTCGCGCCATGAGCGAACTCTTCGACCTGCCCAGCGACCTCCAGAACAGCTACTTCGGCCTGGTCGCCCTCCATCTGCGCGAAGCCCTCATCCCGGTCCTCGTCGGGCTGCTCGTCGCCCTTCCCGTCGCCCAGCTGTGTGTGCGGGTGCGCTGGCTGTACGCGCCCGTGCTGTGGGTGACGACCGTGCTGTACGCGGTTCCCTCGCTCGCCTTCTTCGTCATCCTCATCGACTACACCGGGCTGAGCGAGCTCACGGTGATGATCCCGCTGGCCGTCTACAGCCTGGTCGTGCTCGTCCCCGCGATCGTGGACGGCGTACGGTCGGTGCCGCGGGAGACGCTGGCCGCCGCCACCGCCATGGGCTTCGGGCCCGTACGGCGCTACGTCCAGGTGCAGTTGCCGATCGCGGCACCCGCGATCATCGCCGGGCTGCGGGTGGCGTCCGTGTCGAGCATCTCCCTCGTCAGCGTCGGCATGCTGATCGGCAACGAGGGCGCCCTCGGCAACCTGCTCAACAGCGGCCTGACCTACAACCAGCCCCGCCTGATCTGGCTCTCCGTGCTGGGCACGGCCGTCCTCGCCCTCCTCGTCGACGCCGCGCTGATCGGCCTCCGTGTCCTGCTGACACCCTGGATGCCGCGCGCCACCCGCAGGAACAACACCCGCACGCCCGCCGTGAAGGAGGCCGCCCGGTGAACGTCCTGAACTTCATCAGCTCCTTCTTCAGCGACAACGCCCACTGGCAGGGCTACGACGGCATCCCGACCCGCCTCGGCGAGCACATCCAGTACACGCTGACCGCCCTCGCCATCGCCGCCGCCGTCGGCCTGCCGGTCGGCCTGCTCACCGGCCACACCGGGCGCGGCGGCAACACGCTCGCCCTCATCGCCACCTCCGCCCGGGCGCTGCCCAGCTTCGGCCTGATGGTGCTGATGTTCATCCTGCTGGGCCTGGGCATGGCCCCGGTGATGATCCCGCTGGTCGTGCTCGCCATCCCGCCCATCCTCGTCACCACCTACGAGGCGATGCGCTCCGTCGACCCCGCCCCGGTGGACGCCGCCCGCGGCATGGGCATGGCCGAGACCGCGGTCCTCTTCCGCGTCGAACTCCCCGTCGCCCTCCCGCTGATCCTCAGCGGCCTGCGCTCGGCGGCCATCCAGATCGTCTCCACGGCCACCATCGCCGCCTACGTCAGCTTCGGCGGCCTCGGCCGCTACATCATCGACGGCCTCTACCAGCGGAACTACGAGAAGGTCGTGGGCGGCGCCACGCTCGTCGCCGCCATGGCACTGGCGACGCTCGCGGTGTTCTGGGCGGTGGGGCGGCTCACGGTGTCGCCCGGGGTGCGCAGGCGGACGTGACGCGACGGGGCCGCCGTCCCCCGCACCGAGCGGGACGGCGGCCCCGAGCACCTCTGTGCGGCTACGGCCGTACGGCCACCGCCTCGACCTCGAACAGCATCCCCGGCAGCGCGAGCGAGGCCACGCCACTCAGGGTCTGGGCCGGCAGACGGGTGCCGAAGCGGGCGTGCAGCGCCTTGCCGAGCGCCTCCAGCCTGGACAGGTCGTGATCCACGATGAAGGTGCCGAGCCGGACCACGTGCTCGTAGCCGAGGCCGACGCCCTCCAACGCCGAACGCAGACGGTCGAAGGCCAGCTCCACCTGGGTGGCGAAGTCGCCGGGCACGGGTGCGCCGGTGGCGTCGGAGGCGTACTGGCCGCTGATGAAGACGAGTTCGCCGGGCGCCGAGACGGCGTGGCTGTAGCCGAACGGGGTCGGGTCGTGCAGGGCGGGCGGGTTGGTGATGGTGCGCTCGTCGGTACTCATGACGGACACCAACGCCGTTGTGTGCGCGGGCATTCCGCGCCTCGCGCCCCTCCCGTCATCCCTCCGTGCGGGCCAGCGCCAGTTCCAGTACGACCAGCAGGGCGTCGCGGACCGAGCCGCGCTCGCGGGCGTCGAAGACGACGACCGGGACGCCGTCGGTGACGTCGAGCGCCCAGCGGATCTCCTCCAGGGTGTGCTCCACCCTGCCGTCGAAGGCGTTGGCGGCCACCGCGAAGGGGATGTCCCGGTGCTCGAAGTAGTCGACGGCGGCGTAGCAGTCGTCGAGCCGCCGCGTGTCGACGATGACGAGTCCGCCGACGGCACCCTCGACGATGTCGTCCCACATGAACCCGAACCGCTCCTGGCCGGGTGTGCCGAACAGATACAGCTTCAGGGTGGGGTCGATGGTGAGGCAGCCGAAGTCCATGGCCACGGTGGTCGTGGTCTTGAGCGGGGTGTGCGTGAGGTCGTCCACGCCCGCCGCGACCTCCGTGATGGCGGCCTCGGTGGTCAGCGGCTCGATCTCGGAGATCGAGCCCACGGCGGTGGTCTTGCCCACGCCGAAGCCGCCCGCGATCACCATCTTGACCGGCAGCGGCGGTCTTACGGTGGCCGGTTCAGTCCTCGTCATGGAGTGACCCCTCGTGAGTCGGGGATGGCGCGCAGGCCGTCGATGACCCTGCGCAGTACGGATGCGTCGTGGACGACGCCGGAGTCGGGCACGTGCACCGTCAACTGCCCCGCGGCGCGCAGGTCCTCGGCGAGGACACGCACCACGTTGAGGTGCAGCCGCAGCAGGGCCGCGATCTCCGCGATGGACTGCGGCAGTCGGCATACGGCGACGATGTCGTGCCGCTCGAAGGCCAGCCGGTCGAGCGCGTCGATCCCGTCGGTGGTGGCCACCACCTGCGTTTCGACCGGCATCGACCGGCCATCGGCATCCCCCACCACCCGCCCGGCGGTCACCAGGAACGGCCGCACGGCGGGGGCGGGCCCGACCGGGTCCGGCTGCCCTTCGGGGCCGGGCTCCGGACCGGCAGGGTCCGGTGGTGGGGTGCCGTCCGCCATGGCGGTGTCCGTCCTTCTCGGCGTCAGCGGGCCGACGCGGCGCCGACGCTGTTCTTCAGCTCCAGCACGAGCTGCGGGCTGAGGGAGGAGCCGGCGCGGTTGGCGAACACGGTCATCTCGTAGGCGATGTTGCCCAGCTTGGCCTCCTTGTCGGTGACCACGCCGAGCACGGCGCCGCTGCCGATCGCGGAGACCAGGACGTGGCCGCCCTCCAGGTCGATGATGACCTTGTTGAGGCCGCCGAGGCCGTAGTTGCCGGAGGCGCCGGCTGCCAGGCTGGTGATGCCGGAGACGATCGCGGCGAGCCGCTCGGAGTCGGCGTGCTCACGCAGCTCGGACACGGCGATGAGCAGGCCGTCCGACGAGACGGCGATGGCGTCCACCACACCGGCCGTCTCCTTCGCGAACCGATTCAGCAGCCAGGTGAAGTCGGCCGCGGCGGCCTGAAGTTCGGCCGGCGTGGAGCCTCCCACCGGGGTGCCACCTGTCGACGTGCTCACTGCTCCGCTCCTTCCGGGGAGTCGTTCTGGTCCTGCTCACGGGGGGTCGTGGTAGTGGTCGTGACGGGGGCGGGGTGTTCCCCGGTGTCGCCGGACCGGCTGTCGCGGTGCGCGCGTTCCACGCCGGCCTCGAACTCGTCGAGCG
Source organism: Streptomyces sp. NPDC028907 (assembly GCF_055564995.1). Taxonomy (NCBI): domain Bacteria; kingdom Bacillati; phylum Actinomycetota; class Actinomycetes; order Kitasatosporales; family Streptomycetaceae; genus Streptomyces; species Streptomyces sp. NPDC028907. Next base: position 75,973 of record NZ_JBVHVE010000013.1, on the reverse strand, counting down.
CGGCCCGCACGGCCTCCGCGTCGAGCGTCCGCGCCTCCTGCCGCGGCGCCGACTGCCGCTCGGAGGGCTCGGCGGTCGTCCGCAGGGTCGCGCCACGGACCCGGCGACGCAGCGGCCGGGTCGCGCCGACGGCCGGTTCCGGCTGGTCGGCCCGGGCATGGTCGACGGGCGCCGGCTCACGGTGCGCGACGCGCCGGGGCAGCGGCCGCAGGGCGTCACCGTCACCGTCTCCGTGACCGTCACCGTCCGGCCGTACGGGATCCGTCGGCACCGTGGCCGAGGGCCGGGGCCCCGCGGAGGGGGCCGAAGGCGTCCCGGCCGCCGGCGGCGCGGCGGCCGGCGTCGTCGCGGCGCGGACCGCCGCCAGGGCCGCGGTGGCGGCCGACCCCGTCGTGCTCCCCGTCACCAACAGCGACGACGGCACCGTCACCTCGGCCGTCACACCGCCGCCCGGCGTCCGCGACAACGTGACCGTGATGTGCCAGCGGCGCGCCAGCGTGCCGACCACGAACAGGCCGAGGACCTTCGTCGGCACGACGTCCAGTCGCTCGCGGCGGATCAGCCGCGCGTTCTCCTCGTCGAGGCGTTCGGGCGTCATGCCGAGGCCGTGGTCGGTGACGACGATCACCGCGTCGTCGCCGGAGGTCGCCACGCTCACCTCGACCGGGCTGTCCTCCGGCGAGAACGACACCGCGTTCTCCAGCAGTTCGGCCACCATCAGCGTCAGGTCGCCGATGACCTCCGGCTCCACCACGGCCTCGGTCCGCGCGCGCAGCTCCACCCGCTGGTAGCCCTCGATCTGGCCGAGCGCGGCGCGCACGACGGTGGTCAGCGGGCTGGGACCGGAGTCCAGGACCGGCTCGTGGATGCCGGCGAGCAGCATCAGGCTGTCGGCGTTGCGGCGCAGCCGGACCGCGATGTGGTCGATGGAGTAGAGCCGCTCCAGCAGGGCGGGGTCCGTCTCGCCCCGCTCCACCACGTCGATCAGGGACAGCTGGCGTGTGGTCAGGTTGCTGACCCTGCGGCCCACGTTGCCGAACATCTCGGCGACGTTGCGCCGACTGAGCACCTGCCGCTCCAGCAGCGCGGCCGCTGTCGTCTGCACCTGGTTGAAGGTCTCGGCGAGTTCACCGATCTCGTCGCGCGCGGTGACCGGCATCTCGCCCAGCCGGGGCGGGCCGTCGTCCTCGGCGTCGTCGTCGGCCACCCGGGCCAGCTCGCGCTCGGCGACCTCGGCGACCTGTCGTGCCGCGCCCGTGAGGGCCTGCACCGGACGGACCACCGAACGGCGGACCAGCATGGCGAGGGCCAGCCAGACGGCGAAGCCGAACAGGGCGAGCCCCAGCAGCAGCAGCGCGCGCCACGCCGCCGTGTCGGAGGCGCTCTCCGCCTCGTCGGCGATCTGCCCGATGAGCGAGGTGGTGATCGCCAGCCGGGTCCTGGCCTGGTCGCGGTAGGCGCCGTAGGAGTCGAGCGCCTCCGCGAGCGACCTGCGGATCTCGGCGGGCGAGTCGGCCTGCACCGCGCCCGGGTCGATCTGCAGCTCGGAGTACTGCCGGCTGATGGTGGTCTGCGCGCGGGTGTACTTGATCCCTTCGAGGGTCTCGGCCTGTGCCTCGGTGGCGAACCGGGCGAAACGCTCGGACTGGTGGGTGTACTCGTCGTAGGCGCCGATCGCGCCGATGAACTCGATCAGCGCGTTGGAGTCACCGGTCGACGCGGAGAACACGCCGGTCTCGAAGGCGCTGTGGGCGGCGCCCGCACGCAGCAGCGAGTCGAGCATGCTGCCGGTGAAGGAGGTCGCGAGATCGGGGTTGCGGTCCAGGCCGAGGCCGTCGATCAGCCCCTTGGCGGCGTGGGTGTAGGCCGGGTCGATGTTGCTGGCGGGCAGATAGCCCTGCTCCACGGTGTCCCGCAGGCTGCTCAGGCCCTCGACCCCGCGCAGCGCCTGCGCCTCGGTCTCCGGCAGCCCCTCCCCGAAGGCGTCGCGTACCCGCTGGACCTGGGAGTTCACGCGGGATTGCGCCGTGCGGTAGGCGGCGGACGAGGGCTCGCCGCCCCGGGCTGCCTCGTGGCGCACGGAGAGCAGGATCGCCTGCTGGTGCTCGGCGGCCAGCCGGTCCACGAGGGTCGCGACCTCGACGCTCTCCCGGACCAGCCGGGCGGCGTCCGCGGCGTCGCGCGACTGCGCGGTCTGGTCGGCGATGAGATGGGCGAGCAGGGCCGCGACCACCGTCAGCGGCACGCCGACCAGGAGGTTGAGCTTGCGCCGGAACGGCCAGCGGTCGGCGAAGCCACGTATGCGACGCGGACGGGGCACGCCCACTTCATCAGTGGCCACCCTGCCTCCTTCGTGGGCGTCACACGGCGCGCGAAGGGTCGCACATGACCGGTGTTGATCGAGTATGAAACGGCTTTCCGCCGGGGACGGTACCGCCCCTGGATCTCCGTGACCGGAACTGTACGTCAAGAATCCATTACGACCCCCTGCACCCCAACCGTCCCTCCTTCACATCGGAGCGCAACTGCCCGTTACCTTCCGATTTTTGAGGCCAATCGGTGACCTGACCGCACTTGACTGACCGAGAAGCGGCTGGATTGGATCAGTGGAAGAGCTCTCCCAACCCCCTGAATCCGGAACGGGAATCGTGACTTTCACCGCCACACGCAGCAGGTCCCTCAGGAACCATCCCGGCACGGCAGCCGTCGCGCTCGCCGCCACGGCGGCGCTGCTGGCGGGATGTTCCTCCTCCGACGACAAGTCCGACCCGCTCGCCGGGGACAAGCCGAGCGGCGACACCGTCGTCGTCGGCTCCAACAACTTCCCCGAGAGCACCCTGCTCGCCGACATCTACGGCGAGGCGCTCAAGGCCAAGGGCATCGAGGTCAGCTACCAGCCCAACATCGGCAGCCGCGAGGTGACCTACGGTCAGCTCCGCAACGGCTCCGTCACCGTGCTGCCGGAGTACAACGGCTCGCTGCTGGCCTACCTCGACCCCAAGGCGGAGCAGAAGTCCTCCGAAGCCGTGAACGCCGCGGTGAAGACCAAGCTGGACGCGAAGCTGACGCTGCTGGAGTCGTCGCCCGCCGAGGACAAGGACTCCGTCGCCCTCAACGCTCAGACGGCGAAGAAGTACGACCTGACCTCCGACTCCACCCTCGATGACCTCAAGGACATCGCCCCGGACCTGGTGATCGGCGGCTCGCCCGAGTTCCAGACCCGCCAGCAGGGCCTGAAGGGCCTGGAGTCCGAGTACGGCCTGGAGTTCAAGTCCTTCAAGGCGCTGGACGCGGGCGGCCCGCTGACCCGGGCGGCGCTGGCGAAGAACACCGTGCAGGCCGCGGACGTCTTCACCACCGACCCGAGCATCACCAAGGAGGGCTTCGTCGTCCTGAAGGACCCGAAGAACCTCTTCGGCTTCGCCAACGTGACCCCGCTGGTCTACAAGAGCGGTCTCTCCCAGGAGGGCGTCGACGCGCTCAACGCGGTCTCGGCCAAGCTGGACACCAAGACCCTCCTCGATCTGGACTCCCAGGTGCAGCTGGAGAACAAGGACCCGCTGGACGTCGCCAAGGCCTGGCTGAAGTCGGTCGGCCTCGGCTGACGCAGGGCGCACCCGGCAGGCTTTCGCGGGGTTGTGACGGGCCGCCGTCACAACCCCGCTGTGCTGTCGCTCAGTAGCCGACCTGGAAGGTGGCGTCCTGGCGTTCGGTGGTCGTCGATATCGGGTCGATGCGCAGGGCGTAGTCGGAGTGCCTGAGGTAGCGGGTCGGGTTGTTGTGCGAGCGGAACGAGGCCCAGGAGGCGTCCGCGAGCCCCGCCGTACGGTGGAAGGTGGCGTCCCCGGCGAACGTCGACGTGCCGTCGTTCTCGTCCAGGCGCAGGGCGTAGTTGTAGTGCCGCAGATAGCGGGCCGGGTAGTTGACCGACTGGAAGGAGACGCCGGAGGAGTCGGCGAGCCCCGGCACCAGCTTCCACTGCGAGTCGGGGAACGGGTCGAAGGGGTAGGCGTCGATCCGGCCGACGAAGCCGCTGTGGCGGACGTAGCGGGCCGGGTAGTTGTAGGACTTCAGCCGGTTCCAGGCGGGGGCACCCCATCTGGCGAGCAGGTTGTTGTACTCCGTCGACGTGATCGGGTGGATGCCGCAGTGCTTGGAGTTGAGCGGCTGCGTGTAGAGCTTCTGGTCCAGGGCCGTCCAGGTGCCGGCGGCCAGGTTCGTCGTCTGCCAGACGTAGAAGACGCCGTTCGGTGTGTAGGTGTCGCCCCAGAGGTGCCAGTTGTTGCCGGTCAGGGATTTGACCACCGTGGGCGCCTCGGTGCCGCCGTGGTTCACGGCCGTGCTGAACGGGGTGAAGCTGCCCGGGTTCAGGCTCGTCGAGCGGGCGCCGACCAGGGTGCCGTTCCGCTTGAAGTAGAGGTAGTTGACGCCGTTCACACCGACGGTGAGGTTGCCGTCGATGACGTCGTAGCCGGGGTCGAAGAAGACCTGGGGGCTGGTCGTCGTACGGAAGTCGGTGGTGTAGCTGACCATGATGACGTTGTGGCCGCTGCTGTTCACCGACGAGTAGAGGATGCCGTACTGGCCGCGTGAGGCGTCCCAGAAGGCCTCCGGTGCCCAGCTGTGCGTGCCCGTCATGTCGTGCAGCTTCAGCAGCCGGTAGCCGGTGAAGGTGCGCAGGTCGGTGGAGTCCCAGACGTGGATGTAGACGCTGTTGCGGGTCCAGTCCGTGCCGCTCAGGTCGGTCGCGAGGACGACGAACGTGCCGTCCTGCTTGCGCAGCAGGAAGGGGTCGCGCAGACCGCCGGCGCCGAGGGTGGGGGTGGCGACCGGGTTGTTCTGGTTGAGCGGCGTCCAGCGCAGGCCGTCGGTGCTGACGGCCAGATGGAGGTTGTAGTCCGCCTCCAGCATGGTGTTGGACTCGGTGAAGTAGACCATCGCGTACGCCGAGTCGGCGGCGTGGGCGGTCCCGGCACCGAGGGCCAGCGCACCTGTCGCGGCGAGCGGGACGGTGGCGGCCATGCCGAGGAACTGTCTGCGTGAGGGGTTGGTCATGCGGCTCTCCTGGTCGATATCTCGAACGAAGTTCGGTGAATCGACCAGAAAGTAGGAGAGGGTTGAGGGCGCGTCAATCACAGGGGCGCCCTTGGCGGTTTCCCGCCACCCGGATACGCCCGCTCCCGGCTCAACTCGCCTGACGGGCGTCCGCGATCAGCTGGTCCATCAGGGCGATCAGCACATCCCGGCACGACTCGCGCTCCCGCGCGTCGCACAGCAACACCCGTACATGCTCCGGCAGGGCGAGCGCGTCCCTGATCTCCTCGGCCGGGTACGGGTGCGCACCGTGGAAGCCGTTGACGCCGACGACGAACGGGATGCCACGGCGCTCGAAGAAGTCGATCGCCGCGAAACTGGACTCCGGCCGGCGGACGTCCACCAGGACGACCGCCCCGAGCGCGCCGATCGCCAGGTCGTTCCACATGAACCAGAACCGCTGCTGCCCGGGCGTACCGAACAGGTACAGCACCAGCTCCCGGCTGATGGTGATGCGGCCGAAGTCCAGGGCCACCGTGGTGGCCCGCTTCTCCTCGATGCCGTTGAGGTCGTCGATGCCCAGACCCGCGGCCGTCAGGGGCTCCTCGGTGCGCAGCGGGGCGATCTCGCTGACCGACCCGACCATGGTCGTCTTGCCGACGCCGAAGCCGCCGGCGATGAGTATCTTGACCGTGTCGGGAGGCGCGACCGCCTCCAGGGCGGTGTCAGAGCCGGCCAAGGCCGTCCCTCACTTTCTGCAGCAGGTCCAGGTCCGGGGTGCGGGGAGTGACGGGGTGCGGCGGGTGCACGGTGATCAGACCCGCCTCCAGCAGATCGCAGAGCATGATGGCGACCACGCTCACCGGAAGGTCGAGATGGGCCGCGAGCTCCGCCACCGCGATCGGCCGGGCGCAGTACCGCAGGATCCGCGTCTGCTCCGGCTGCGGACGCGGCGCCCGCTGCGGCGGCGGATCCACCGCCGTCACCGTCGTGATCAGGGTGAAGTCGGAGCGGCTGGGCCGGGTCCGGCCGCCGGTCAGCGTGAAGGGACGGACCAGCCGGCCCGCCGTATCGTCTCCGCTCACCTCACGCGCCAGGGCCGACATGGGCCCGCGGTGCCGCCGAGAGATGCTCGCCGATCTTCTTCACCAGCATGTTCATCTGGTACGCCACCACACCGACGTCCGCGCCCTGGTTGGTGAGGACGACGAGATGGGCGCCGGGCCCGGCCGAGGTCAGGATCAGATAGCTGTTGGCCATCTCGATCAGCGCCTGCCGCACCGGCCCGCCTCTGAAGTCCAGGCTGACGCCCTTGCTCAGGCTCATCAGCCCGGACGCCGTCGCCGCCAGCCGCTCGGCGTCGTCGCGCAGGAACCCGGTGGACTTGCTCACCACCAGACCGTCCTCGGAGAGCACGACGGCGTGGTTGACGTCGGCGACCCGCTCCACGAGTCCGGTGAGCAACTGGTCGAGCTGGGTGTCCGTGGCGGGCGTGGGGCGTGTCATGGCGATGTCCTTCATGAACGGTCGGCGGGCGGAGTGGAGGACGTGGGGGAGGAGGCGGAACGGGCCGGGCCGGCCGCGGACGGCCCCTCGCCGGCACCGTCGTCACGCGCCCCCCGAGTGGCCGGGACCCGCTGGTCCTCGGCCTTGGGCGCGTGCGGGGCCTCATGGTCGCTTTCGTCGCGGGCCTGGAGCGTCCCCCGCTGGAAACAGGCGAGGGAGGAGGCGGCGTGTTCGGCGGTGAAGTCGTCGGGGTGGTCCTCCTCTTCGGTGGACGGGGTCTCCTCACGCAGCTCGGCGGCCAGGCTGGTCTGCGGCACCCGCCGGGGGAGGGGGGACAGGCCGTCACGGGCCGCGGGCGCGGCGGCCCGCTCGGACGCGGGGCGGGCCGGCACGACCGGACGGGACTCCCGTACGGGCTCCTCCGGTTCGGCCGCCCCCGCGTGCTCCACCTCGTCCCGGTCCGGGACGGCCACGTCCCGCACCACGACGTCGTGCGGGATCAGCACGATCGCCGTCGTGCCGCCGTACGGCGACGAGCGCAGCGTGACCGCGATGCCGTGCCGCTGGGCGAGCCGCGCGATCACGAACATGCCGAGCCGCAGGTCGTCGGCGAGCGCCACCACGTCGAACTGCGGCGGCTCGGCCAACTGGGCGTTGAACGAGGCGTAGTCCTCCTCGGGCAGCCCGAGGCCGCGGTCCTCGACCTCCACGGCCAGCCCCTTGGCCACCATCGCGGCCCGCACCCCGACCGGCGCGGGCGCGGGGGAGTACAGGGTGGCGTTCTCGATCAGCTCGGCCAGCAGATGGATCACGTCCGCCACGGCGGGCGGCGCGAGATGCACCTCCTCCTCGGTGTGCACCTCCACCCGCTGGTACTCGGCGACCTCGCCGACGGCACTGCGCAGGATGTCGATCAGCGCGACCGGCTCGCTCCAGCTGCGGCCCGGCCGCTCGCCGCTGATGATGACGAGGTTCTCCTCGTAGCGGCGCAACTGGCTGGCGGTGGAGTCCAGTTCGTACAGGCCCTTGAGGACCTCCGGGTCCTGGTGCGCTCGCTCCAGCGCGTCCAGCTTGGTGAGCTGGAGGTTGACCAGGTTCTGGCTCTGCCGGGCGATGCCGAGGATGACCTTCTGGAAGCCGCGCCGGGTGTCGGCGAGTTCCACGGCGGTGTGCACGGCGGTGCGCTGCGCGGTGTTGAACGCCTTGGCCACCTGGCCGAGTTCGTCATGGCCGTAGTCCAGCGGCGGCGTCGCCAGCTCCACGTCGACCGTCTCGCCCCGCTCCAGCCGGGCCACCACGTCCGGCAGCCGGTCCTGCGCCAGACCGAGCGTCGCCTCGCGCAGTCCGCGCAGCCGCCGGGACAGCGAGCGCGTGATCCGCCAGGACATCCACACGCACAGCAGCAGCGCGACAAGACCGCCGGCGCTCAGCGACGCCGCCTTGATCAGCAGACCGCGCGCCTCGTCGCCGCTGCGCTGGAGCAGCGCGGTCGTCTGCTGCCGGATCAGCACCTCGTACTCGTCGGAGACCTTGACCAGCGCGGCCCGCCACTCCTTCTGCGCGTCCGGAACGGCGATGTCCCCCTCGGCACCCGCCGCCGCCCGCGCCGCGAGCACCCGGTCCTCGACCTGCTCCAGGGTCCGCCACCGCGGGCTCCCCAGGATCCGCTCGGTCTCCGCCTTGGCGTTCCCGGTGAGCGCGGGCAGGATCTGGTCGCTGACCAGCCACCGCCGCGTGTTCACCAGCTCGGCGAACTCGGTCCACGTCTTCTCGTCCATCTTCTTCGACGGCGAGGCCAGCGTCAGCAGCGCGTCCTCCCGGGACATCAGCTCGGCCGCGTGCTCCAGCGCCACGAGCGGGCCCGCCTGCGAGGTGAGGTCGCCGTCGTCGACCTGGGAGAGCTCCTGGAAGGCGTGGATCTGGTCGTCGATGATCGACGTGTACTGGCCCAGCGCCTGCACGGCGGGGATGTCGGTGGGGTTGTCCACCTGCCCCCGGTAGTACTCCAGGCTGCTCACGGACGCCACGACCGAGTACAGCCGGTCCTTGATCCGCGAGGGCGCCCGCTGGATCTCCTCGGACTGCGCCAGCAGCTTGGCGACCGCCTTGTCGGTCTTGGCGCGCTGCGCGTCCAGCGCGGTACGCGCCTCCTCCTGCCGCGAGGCCAGCCAAACGGCCGAGTAGCTGCGCTCCTGCTGCAACGCGAGCGTGGCCTCGGTGCCCATGGCCCCGGTCGACCTGCTCAGCCCGGTCTGCGACCGCAGCCGCAGCCCCTCCGAGAACATCTGGATCGTCGTCACGCTCCAGACGGCGGCGAGCATGACGCTGGGCACCAGCGCCAGGAGGATCAGGGAGAGACGGATGGAGCCGAGGCGGCGCCGGGGACCTGTCCGTGGAGACATTGTTGTCCTAGGGCGATCAGCGGAGGGTGGGAGCGAAGGGCGGGAGCGGAAGGGGGACGAGCGCGGGGGGTGGCCGCGTGTCCGGGATGTCACAGGGGGTGCCCAGGATGCTATCCGTACAAGTGAGCGTACGCGTCACGCGTGACCGAATCTTTGAGGACACCGTCCGGGGAACTGTCCGGTCAGCGGGTTCCGTTGGCGGCGAGCTCCGCGACCGAGGCGACGTTCGCCTTGGTGACGAACGCCGGTCCGGTGAGGACGGGCGCCTCCCCACCGCCGAGCGTGTTGCCGTTGGTCCGGTAGAGCCAGAGCGAGTCCACCGCGAGATAGCCCTGGAGATACGGCTGCTGGTCCACGGCGAACTGCACGTCGCCGTCCTGGACCGCCTGGGCCAAGTCCTTGTTGAGGTCGAAGGTCGCGACACGGGCCTTGCTGTCGGCCTCCTGGGCCGACTTCACCGCGGCCAGCGCGAACTGCGCGCCGTTGGTGACGACTTCGTCGAAGCTCGAATCCTGGGAGAGCCGCGCCGCGATGGTGGCGGTGACCGCGTCCATGTCGGTGCCGTCCACGTAGAGGTTGTCGGTCTCGCCGCCGAACGCCTTCTTCACGCCCGCACAGCGTGCCTCCAGGGCGACGTTGCCGCGCTCGTGGATGACGCACAGGGCGTGCTTGGCCTTGAGGTCGTCCAGCTTGTCGCCGACGGCCCGGCCCGCGACGCTCTCGTCCTGGCCGAAGTACCCGAGGAGACCAGCCGACTGCCAATCGTCTATACCAGAGTTGAGGCCGACCACGGGTATGCCGGCCGCCCGCGCCTCGGCGACCGGACCGGCCATCGCCGTCGGCTTGGCCAGGGTCACCGCGATGCCGTCGACCTTCTTCCGGATCGCGTCCCGCATCAACTCCGCCTGGCCCGCGGGCTCGGAGTCGTTCGCGAAGGTCAGCTCGATCCTGTCCTTGGCGGCCGCCGCCTGGGCGCCCTTCCGCACCAGCTCCCAGAAGGCGTCCCCCTCGCCTCCGTGAGTGATGAGGGCGACTTTCAGCCGTGCGGTGTCCGCCGCGTCCGTGCCCGACGCGTCGTCGGTCGCGCCGACGGCGGAGCAGCCGGCCAGCAGCAGACAGGACGCGGCCGTGACGACCGCGGCGCGAGTGAGAACGAAGGAGGGGGGTGGGGTCTTCATGAGGGTGCGGCACCTCGCTGTGCGGCCGAGCCGGAGGAACGAACGAGAGCACGGCCGGAGTCGAACGGGGAGGTCCCCGACCTGGTGAACTCTCGCTGGGGCGGAGCCAATCGCGTGTGACCACCGGTAGTCAAGTGTGCAACCACGCGGTGTGAGTCGTCGCTGCCACATCGTGATGAACGCTGGCCGGAGGCCGGACCGCCGCACTCGCAAACATACCCGACCGGGCCTCAACTCGGTTTGCGCGCGACCGCCCCGTACATCGCGACGTCCTCGTCCCGGACCACCTCGGCACCCGTACCGTCCGGACGCCACTTGTGCACCTGGACGATGCCGGGCTCGACGAGGTCCAGACCGGTGAAGAACTCCCCGGCCTCGCTGAGGCTGCGCAACCGCATCGGCATACCCCGAGCCGCGTACTCCCGGGCGACCCGCCCTACCTCGTCCGGCGCGAAGTCGGCGGTGCCGATGGACATCGCCAGGTAACTGCCCACCGGCAACGGTTCGAGCAACCGCCGTACGATCCCCACGGCGTCGTCCTCGTCCAGCATGAAGTGCACGATGGCGATGACAGCCAGCGCGACCGGCTCCGCCGGATCGAGGGTCTCCCGCAGTTCCGGGGCGTCGAGAATGGTCGAGGGGTCACGCATGTCACCCTCGACATACGCTGTCCTGCCCCGGGCTCCACCGCCCAACGACCCCTGACTGAGCGCGAGTACCAGCGGATCGTTGTCCACGTACACGACCCGCGCTTCGGGCAGCACCGACTGGGCGATCTCATGGACATTGGGCGAGGTCGGCACCCCGGTCCCCACATCCAGAAACTGCCGCACCCCCGCCTCCTCCGCGAGATACCGCACAGCCCGATGCATGAAGTCCCGATTGGCCCGCATATGGACAGGCAGCGCAGGCCATTCCCGAACCATCGCATCGCCCGCCTCCTGATCAGCGGGGTAGTAGTCCTTGCCGCCGAGGATGTAGTCATAGATACGAGCGGAATGGGCGGTCTCGGCGTCAACGGGGTCGACGGACATGAGGCCTCCGGAGACTGGACATCGGACCCAGCCCAGTCTGGCAACTGGCCCGCATCAACGGGAAGTTGTCGATCCCCGACATCCCACTTCCGCCGAGAAGCGCGCCCCCCGGTCCGGCGATCAGCTTGGGCGAGCTGCGGGTCGGCGTGCCGCCTGGGGCGACGGGAAGTAGCCGGGGGCGGGTGTCACGCGTGGCGTGTTGGAGGGTCGGGGGTCGCGAGGTCTCCGGGGTGCGGGGGAGTGGGGTTTGGTGTGCCTGCCTGGGGGTGTGGGGGCATTGAGGGCCGGGCTGCTGATTGAGGGGCGGGGGCGTTGGTGGGGTTGGTGTGATGCGTGGGGTGTGGGCGGGGCGGCGGTTGGGGGCCGGCCTGCTGATGGGGGCGAGGGGATGCTGGTGAGGGCGGGTGTCATGCGCCAGGTGCCGGAGGGTCAACAGGCCCACCCGGGGACGCGGGGCAGGGAGAGTCGGCATGCCGGCGCAGAGGTGCGGTACGCCGGTGGGACGGCATGTCGATCGCGGTCCGCTGGACCACCGACGCTCACCGCACCCACCCAGGGGCGCGGGGAACTGCGCGACCAGCCCCCGCACACCCGCACTCGCCGAACGCTCCCGCCCCCCCACGACGCTCGGGCGGGAACCCGGTTCAGGCGGGCTCCCCGACCTTCTGGCCAACCGTCGCGGCAACGCCCTTGTCCCGCCGCCGCCGTCGGCGCCGACGCCGAGGCTCCTGATCCGGAAGCCACCCGAAAGCAAGGCAACTCCCCACGACCCCGAGCAGCAGCCCCACAAAGAACCCGCCCAGATTCGAGGTGAGCCAGGTCCCCAGCGTCACCAACACCCCGGTGATCGAATAGAAGAGCCGCTGCCCGGGATTGAAAAGGATCAGCAGACCGAGCAACACCATCAGCGTCGGCAACAGATACCCGGCCAGCCCCTGCATACCGGCATGCAGCATGACCTTCACGGACGCCTTCATGGTGAGCAGAACCTCCGCCCCGCCCAGCGCGAGCAACACCCCGCCCCAGAACGGCCGATCGGCCCGCCAACGACGGAAGGCCGACCGGAAACCCGTACGCGAACTCATCAGCAACCCTTACTGCTGAAACTGAGTTTCAGTCCGGGAAGCTTGAACACCCCCGCAGTCGTCGCATAGTTGGTCTGCCGCAGATTGGCGATGCGCACGGTGTCCGCCTGCTGACTGAAGACACCGATCGGTCCCTTCACCCCAGCCTTGGTCAACGTACTCGCGTCATTGCCGATCTCGATGTTGTTGAACGCGGCGTCACCCGACAATTCCGTCGAGTCGGTGGTCAGATCGCTCGCGGTCACCTTCTCCGCCCCACCGCCCGCGGTGATGAGCAGGTTCGTCCCACCCAGATCCACGCTCTGGCACAGCTTCGTGAGCGTCGCGTTCTTGATCGCGGACGTGACCACCAGCACCTGCCCACCGGTGTCCCCCGCGTTGGGACTGCCCGGCGCCATCTCGTCGAGCCCGCCGAACTGCTCGAACCCGGTGCCGTTGAGCTCGGTCGCGGTGACGGTGAAGGGCATGCCGGAGATCGCGAACTGCACGCCCAGCGCCCCCTCGGCAGTGAGCACCGCGAGGGTGCCGGCGACGAGGGTGGCCGGTACCGCCATCACGGCGGCCCGGCGCGCCCGGACCCGCCCGCGTCTCGCGGGACCGTCGGGGGTTTCGGACGCTTCGTACGCTTCGGTCACGGAACCGCTTTCCGGATTCTCGGACAAGGCCATAACTGCTCCCAGGTGCAGAGAAAGTGCGGGTAGGGCATCAGCGGCACGTTGTCCTGGCGCGGACAGCGCCCACGGCGTACGTCTCCTCACAACTCCCGGCGGATGCAAGGGCTTTCTCGTACTCCGCAGTAGCCAGACCGGGAAGTTACCGGTGGTTACACTTCAGGGTCAAGGTAGTTGTGGAAAAAGGGTGTTGGTTGTGTGTCACCTGTGACTCAGGGGCGCTCCTGGACGCGGCGCGGGACCCGATGCCAACATCAACTCCCCTACGATGCCTTGACGTTGACTGACTCTCAGGTCTACAACTGCCCCTGGCTCCCCCCTGGATCCGTGGCGCCGGATCCGCCGCCCGCGTGGCCTCTGCCCGCGTTCCCGGACTGATGTCCTTCACATTTCCGCGAGTTCATTCCACGGCGCCGTCACGGTCGCATCCCCCTCGGTCCGTGCCGGCCGTCCCTCGCCGTTGCCGGTCCGTGACGTACGGAGAAGGCGTCACGGACCGGCGACGGCACACCCGAACTCGCCCCCACTTCTCGACCCTCTGAACTCCCTGATCTCCCCGATCCCCCTGAGCCCCATGGGCCTCAGGGCACACCCGCAACGAAAGCCGAGGTACACCCCCATGCGCACCCGCACCCTCCTCACCCTCGCCGGCACCGTCGCCGCCCTCACCCTCCCCCTGGCCGGCCCCGCGTCCGCGGCCGACGGCACCGTCCTCACCACCGGCTCCGTCGGCGGTACGGCCGTCGCGGCCGGTGAGGTCCTCACCGCGCCGCTGGCGAGCGGCACCGCCGCCACGTTCTACTCCAGCGCGACTGGTACGAGCGGTATCTCCTGCACGTCGTCGCAGTTCACGGCCACCGTGACGGACAACCCGAGTGCGCCCGGCAGCGCGACGGAGTCGGTCTCCGCGCACACCTTCGACGCCGCCAGCTGCACCACCAACGTGCTCGGCGTGCTCGGCGTCACCAGCATCACGGTCAACAACCTGCCGTACAGCGCCGCCGTGTCCTCCGACGGCACCGTCACCGTCACGCCCGCCGAGGGCTCCACCATCCAGACGACGGTCGTCCTGCGGACCCTGCTGGGCAGCATCAACTGCGTCTACCAGGCCCCCAGCCTGTCCGGCACGGCGAGCAACGACGACAACACCATCAACTTCGCCGGCGCCCAGTTCACCAAGGTCTCCGGCTCGTCCCTCTGCTTCGCCAACGGCTACTTCACCGCCAAGTACGCCCCGGTGACCGCCGACGGCGAGGCGGTCTACGTCAACTGACCTCCACCGCGCCGGAGTTCACCTCCTGCGCAGCCGTAGCGCAAGGGCGGCGCCCCCGGTGAGCACCAGCACCGCGGCGGCGCCGCCCGCGAGCATCGGTGTCGAGGGTCCGGCACCGGCGCCCCCGCTGTTCGCCACCGGCGTGCTGTCGGGCGCGGCGGCGGTCTGCGGACGGCGGCCCTCGGCGCCGACGGGGGCGGAAGGCGTCGGTGAGACGGACTTGCGCGGCTCGGCCGCCGGTGAAGGGCTCGCGGTCGTACGGCCGTCGTCCCGGCCCGCGTCGCCGTCGACGGCGGAAGCCGTACGCCCGCCGCCGCTCGCCTCGGCGCCCGCGTCCCCGCTCCCGTCTTCGCCCGCCGGGAACACCACGTCGGAGCACGAGTAGTACGTGTCCGGCGTACTGCTGTTCTGCCAGATCGTGTACAGCACATGCCGTCCGGTCCGGTCGGACGGCAGCGTCGCCCTGATCCGGTACGCCCCGTTGGTCAACGCGGGATCCTTGGCCTCCGCGAACGGCTTCTCCGCGAGGTCGGACCAGGACAGCGGCTTCGCCGGGTCATAGCCGGGCTTGGTGAGGTACAGCTTGAACGTGCCGGTGTGCGGGATCGTCGAGACGTACCGCATGGTCAGGTCGGCACCCGGCGTGAGCCGGGTCGACGGCCAGTCGGCGCGGGCGAGGTCGAGTCCCCGGTAGGCGGGCAGTCCGCCACTGCACAACTGCCCGTCGGGCACGACCTGTCGGTCGCGGCCGTTCACGTTCGCGATCCGAAGGTTGTCCCAGGCGGTGAAGGGTGCCCCGTTCGACGTGACCGCCGCCCGGCAGGCCGCGGACCGGGACGCGCCACCGCCGTCGGGAGAGCAGGCGTACACCCGGCTGACCGGATCCGTCGGCGCACCGTGCGCACGGGCGGGGCCCGCCGCCCACATCGTGAGCAGCAGGGGTGCGACGGCGGTGGTCGCCAGGGCGGTGCGATGCGATCTCATCCAGGGCATCCGGGACATCCGGAACGTCTCCTCGGCCGACGCGGGAAAGGGTCCCCGTGCAGTACGGGCACACGACCCGGCGCGTTCAGCGCGCGACGAGCCGGGCAAAGTCCGGCATTACCGGTCAACCGCCCGACGTAGAGGGTGGGTTTCCGGCCCGATCAAGGGTTTCCCCTGTATCCCGATGACCTTCTCTTTGCCTATCGTTCGACCACAGCCGACCCACAGGTAACCCCGAACGGGTCGTAGCTCGCGCCAGGCCGGCCGCCGCGCCCCGCAGTTCGCACTGCCCCACATGCGTTCCCCGCACTGCCCCACCCGCCTTCTCGGCATACCCCCCCGCCGCTTCGAGGACGAAGCGAATCGACCGCCGCTCCGCGCTGCCCGGAGTACGGCAGGCCACGAAAGGGCACACCCTTGCGTACCTCTGCGTCCACCAGACGGAAGCTGATATCCGCCGCCGCGGTCTCCGCCGCGCTCTTCACGGCCGCCACCACCTCGGTCGCCGTGGCCCAGGACTCCTCGGCCCAGGAAGCCGCCGCCCCCGTCCCGGCGGCCCAGACCGAGGCCGCCCCCGGCACCCCGGCCGAACGCCTCATCGTCGGCTACAAGTCCGGCGCCTCCGAGGCCAGGTCGAACAAGGCCGCCGAGGCCGACGCCGCCGCCAAGGGCAAGGAGGCCGGCGAGAACCTCGACTTCCAGCGCCGCCTCGGCTCCGGCGCCGCCCTCGTCGACCTGGGCGAGGGCCTCACCAAGAGCGACGTCGCCGACGTCGTCGCCGAGTACCAGGCCGACCCGCAGGTCGCCTACGTCGTACCGGACCGGCTGAACAAGCCGCTGGCCACGCCCAACGACACCGAGTACGGCAAGCAGTGGGACCTGTCCGAGGCCACCGCCGGCATGAACGTGCCGGCCGCCTGGGACGTCACGGACGGCAGCGGGGTCACCGTGGCCGTCATCGACACCGGCTACGTCACCCACTCCGACCTCGGGGCCAACATCGTCGGCGGCTACGACTTCATCTCCGACACCGCGGTCTCCAACGACGGCAACGGCCGTGACAGCAACCCGGCCGACACGGGCGACTGGACCACCGACGGCCAGTGCAGCAGCGACTGGACGGCCACCACGTCCTCCTGGCACGGCACCCACGTCGCGGGCACCATCGCCGCCGTCACCAACAACAGCAAGGGCATCGCGGGCATCGCGTACGGTGCGAAGGTCTCCCCGCTGCGCGTCCTCGGCCAGTGCGGCGGCTACGACTCCGACATCATCGACGCCATCACCTGGGCGTCCGGCGGTTCCGTCTCCGGCGTCCCGGCCAACGCCAACGTCGCCAAGGTCATCAACATGAGCCTCGGCGGGGGCGGCGCCTGCTCCGCCGCCACCCAGAGTGCCATCAACGGCGCCGTGAACCGGGGCACCACGGTGGTCGTCGCGGCGGGCAACGAGAACCAGAACGCCGCCAACTCCTCGCCCGCCAACTGCAACAACGTCATCACCGTCGCCGCCACCGACCGCAGCGGGAACCGGTCCTACTACTCCAACTTCGGCTCGATCGTGGACATCGCGGCCCCGGGCGGCGAGACCAACAGCACGACCGCCAACGGCATCCTGTCCACGCTGAACACCGGCACGCGGGGCCCGTCGAGCGAGTCGTACAAGTTCTACCAGGGCACCAGCATGGCCGCGCCGCACATCGCGGGCCTGGCCGCGCTGATGAAGTCGGCCAACGCGTCCCTGACCCCGGCGCAGATCGAGTCGGCCATCAAGTCCAACGCCCGCACCCTGCCCGGCACCTGCTCCGGCGGCTGCGGCGCGGGTCTGGCGGACGCGGCGAAGACCGTGCAGGCGGTGAGCGGCAACTCCGGCGGCTCCACGGGGGGCACCACCTTCACCAGCACCTCCGCCGTCGCCATCCCGGACAACAGCTCCGCGATCGAGTCCTCCATCGCGGTCAGCGGCCGCAGCGGCAACGCCCCGTCGGCCCTCCAGGTCGGCGTGGACATCACCCACACCTACCGCGGTGACCTGGTCATCGACCTGGTGGCGCCGGACGGTTCGACGTACCGCCTCAAGTCCAGCTCCTCGGACTCCGCGGACAACATCAACACCACCTACACGGTGAACGCCTCCAGCGAGACCGCCAACGGCACCTGGAAGCTGCGCGTCCAGGACACGGCGGCCCAGGACACGGGCCGGCTCAACAGCTGGAAGCTGACCTTCTGACCGGTCTCGTCACCGACTTGTGTGACCGACCCTGTGTGACCGGCCTTCCGGTCGACAACTGAACCGTGCCCTCGACGGGCGCGTACACGAACGGGCGGGCCGGCCGGTGCGGATGGGGCATCGGCCGGCCCGTCGTGTGTCGCGAGTGCTGCCGGCCGGGGCGGAAACCGTCGCTCCGGTCGGCTTCGCGTTCGTTTCAGCGGCCTGACGCGTCCACCGCGACCCGCCCGACCCGCTCGGCGTCGGCCGCGTCGAGGGCGGCCAGCACACGAGCGCCGCGATCGGGCTCCCGGTCGATCCCGGGCAGCAGACCCGGCACCGCGATGCTCGGCAGGACATGTCCCCACAGGACCGAGATCCGCTCCGCCAGATCGGCCCGGTCGGTCAGCGCCCGGGACATCAGCTGGATCCCCGCGAACGCCCCGACCAGCAGCTCAACCGTCTGCCTCGGCACCACGGTGGGCAGCAACTCGCCCTGGTCACGAGCCCGTTCGAGCAGCACGACCAGATGGTCCGCCCACTGCCGGAACGGGCCGGAGTGGTCGGCTCCCGACGGTGCGCTCTGATCCACCGCCAGCCGCACGCTGCCCTTGAGCAGCGAGTTCCCGAGCAGCCGCTGCCCGAACACGAA
Organism: Streptomyces sp. NPDC028907; assembly: GCF_055564995.1. Classification (NCBI taxonomy): domain Bacteria; kingdom Bacillati; phylum Actinomycetota; class Actinomycetes; order Kitasatosporales; family Streptomycetaceae; genus Streptomyces; species Streptomyces sp. NPDC028907. The sequence continues at coordinate 57,946 of NZ_JBVHVE010000013.1, read as the reverse complement.
GGTCATGTCGACGAGTTCCTGGAGCTTGCACGGCTGCGGCGGCACCGCTCCGAAGGGCACCTGCTCGTCCAGCACGGCCTGGGCGAGGGATTCCTTCGAGGAGAAGTGGAAATACAGGGCGCCCTTCGTCACTTCGGCCCGCTCCAGGACCATCGAGATGGTCGTCGCGGTGTACCCGTGCTCGTCGAAGACCGCGCCGGCGGCCTCGAGAATCACCCTCCGCGTTCTGATGGCGCGCTCCTGCCTCGCCATAACAGCCCCTCCGCTGCACCGAGTCGGCCCGTGCGCCGGGCGTGCGCCGGAGCGGTTCGGGCACAGCCGGGCGACCCAGGTCCGCATTGAAAACAAACCGGTCGGCTCGTACTCTAACGCTCGCGGCACGGGCACCTCGCCGTCTGTCAGCGCACACACGGGGGTACCCAAGGAGGGGACATGCCTTACCCGCGGCCACTCGCCACGACCCTGCTCGCCGAGACCCCGGTACCGGACGGCCTGACCGCCACCGTACCGCGCCAGCTCGTCCACCGCGCTTCGGTCGCGGAAACGTTTCTCACGGGCGCGACCAGCATCGACACCGACCGGTTCACGGTCTTCGCCGAGTGGCCGCGCGCCCATCAGTTACACGTGTCGCCGGACCGGTCGGCCTATGAACCGCTGCTCGTCGCGGAAACCGTCCGCCAGTCCGGCACTCTCATCGCGCACACCGCCTACGAGGTCCCCCTGGGCCACCAGTTCGTGCTCCAGGAGCTGCGGATCACCACGAGTCCCGAGCACCTCGTCATGGGCGCCACCCCCGCCGAACCAGTCCTGCACATCGAGGTCTGCGACGTCACCCGGCGCGGCGGCCGTCCGGCCGGATTCCGCTACGACGTGGAGATACGGCTCGGCGAGGAACTCGTCGGGACCGCGCACGTGGCCGCCACCTGGACCAGCGCGGCCGTCTACCGCCGTCTGCGCGGCGGCCGCACCGCGGCCACCGTGTCCGCGTTGCCCGCCCCGCCCGGTCTGCCGCCCGCCGCCGTGGGCCGCGCCCTGCCCGCGGACGTGGTCCTCGCCCCGGCCGGACGCTCCGACGGCTGGCAGCTGCGAGTCGATACCGGACATGCTGTTTTCTTCGATCACCCGCTCGACCACGTCCCCGGCATGCTTCTGCTGGAGGCGGCCCGCCAGGCCGTCCGGGCAGGCGCCCGGAGCACCCGCCGCACAGCGGTTTCGTTCCATGCCGTCTTCCATCAGTACGCCGAACTTGACCTGCCCCTTTGGATAGAGGCCGAGGGCCGGGAAGGTGCGCACGGCACCGATGTGCAAGTCGTCGGACGCCAGGGGGAGTCGACGGTCTTCGAGTGCGGGGTGGGTATCGAAGAGCGCTGAGATATCGTGTGGGGAGCAAGAAACAAACGGCACGACCCGTTCTTTTCCGTCACAGGAGAGTCCAGCTGATGGCGAGGCAGTTACGCGCCGAACAGACCCGCACCACGATCCTCACAGCCGCCGCCGAACTGTTCGACCGTCACGGCTATGAATCGACCAGTCTCAGCGACATCGTCGAGCAGGCCCAGGTCACCAAGGGCGCCCTGTACTTCCACTTCGCGGCCAAGGAAGACCTCGCCCAGGCCATCATGGAGCTGCAGTCCCGTGCGTCCCGGCAGGTCGCGAACGAGATGAACGGCCGGGGCTACACCTCGCTGGAGTCCCTGATACGCACGACGTTCGGCATCGTGCGGCTCTCCGTCGAGGGCCCGATCCCCCGGGCCGGCCTGCGCCTGGCCACCGGGGGAGTGGTGATACGGCCGCCGCTGCGGCACCCGTACACCGAGTTGCTGGACATCACCACCCGCAAACTCCTCGGCGCCGCCAAGGAGTCCGACATCCACCCGGACGTCGACGCCGAGGCCGCCGCGCACTCCGTCGTCTGCTTCTTCGTCGGCACCCGCGTCGTCGGCCGCTCCCTCGAACCCGTCGCACGCCAGCCCCGTCGGCTGGCCGAGATGTGGCACATCATGATCCGCGGCCTGGTCCCGGTACCGCGCCGGGCCCGCTATCTCACGCTCGCGACACAGTTGGAGCGGGAGATCAGAGCCGTATGAGCCGTGTGACGCGCGGGGTACCGTGAGGCGCATGCCCGAGAGGTCAGACACCGCGCCCCCGCCCGTGCTCCTCGGGAACGAACCCGGCTCGTTCCCGCACAGCGTCCTCGCCGAACGGCATCCCGCGATCATCCAGCAGGTACGGGACTCCTTCCCGTACGGTCCCGAGCAGCACCGCGCGCTGGACGCGCTCCTCGCGAACTGCACCAAGGGCGTCGTCGAACCCCTCCCCGCCGACGCGCACGACCGCGGCCGCTGGACGGCCTGGGGCGCCGACGCATACGCCGGCCGGTCCTGGTTCGACGTGCCGTGGCTGTGGTCGGAGAGCTACTTCTACCGCCAACTCCTCGAAGCCGTCGGCTACTTCACCCCCGGACCCTGGCAGGGCATCGACCCGTTCCGCCCCTCCAAGACCACCGAACTCGACGCCCCGGAAACGGACGAGGAACTCTCCGCCCTCGACACCCTCGCCGACCGGCCCGTGGGCGAGCAGGACCGGGCGCTGCTGCACGGCTCCCTCTGGGGCAACCGGGCCGACCTCGGCTTCCGGTTGTCGGCCGCGCACGGCGAGACCTCCTCGGAGACCCCGCCCCTGGTCGCCGACGACAGCGAGACCCTCTGGTCGCTGCTCCCGCCCTCCGGCTCGGCCACCCTGTGCCTGATCGCCGACAACGCGGGCCGCGAACTCGTCCCCGACCTGCTCCTCATCGCCCACCTCCTCACCCAGGGGCGCATCGCGCGGGCTGTCCTCCACGTCAAGCCGTACCCGTACTACGTCTCCGACGCCACGCACACCGACGTACTGGACGCCGTGCGCCGGCTGACGGCGGCCCCGGGCGCCACCGCGACCTACGGCCGCACCCTCTGGACGGCGCTGACGGACGGCCGCCTCACCGTCCGCGCCCACCCCTTCTCCTGCGCCCCGCTGCCGTATGCCGAGATGCCCGGCGACCTGCGCGACGAACTCGCCGCCGCCACCCTCACCCTCCTCAAGGGCGACCTCAACTACCGCCGCCTGGTCGGCGACCGGCTCTGGCCGCCGACCACGCCGTTCACCGACGTCACCGCCTACTTCCCCGGCCCGGTCGCCGCCCTGCGCACCCTCAAGTCCGACGTGATCACCGGCCTCGACAGCGGAACCGAGGCGACGCTGGTGGCGGCGGAGGGACAGCGGTGGCGGACGGGCGGCACGCACGCGCTGATCCAGGTGCGGAGGTGACCGATGGGCCGGGCCGGCAACCCGTGAGCAGCCTGGCCCTGGACAGGCTCAAGTCATGTGCACCGGCAGCGACTTGAGCCCGTTGATGAAGTTCGACACCAGCCGCTTGGGCGGCCCGGCCGTCCGTAGCTCCGGCAGTACCCGCAGGGCCTCCCGGTAGAGCACGCGCAGCTGGAGCCGTGCGAAGTGCGCGCCCAGGCAGACGTGCGGACCGTCGCCGAACGAGACATGCGGGTTCGGGGCGCGGGACAGATCCAGCCGGTCCGGTTCGCTGAAGACCCGTTCGTCGCGGTTGGCCGAGGCGTGGTAGACGACCACCTTGTCGCCCGCGCGGATACGCCGACCCGCCAGCTCCGTGCCCTGCGCGGCGGTGCGCCGGAAGGTGAGAACGGGTGGATGCCAGCGCAGCAACTCATCGACGGCGGGCCGGAGTTGAACGTCTCCGGTGCGTAGTCGCTCGTACGACTCCGGGTGCTCGGCCAGTGTCAGCAGCCCGCCCGGAGCCGCGCTGCGGACAGTGTCGTTGCCCGCGACCGTGAGCAGGAAGAAGAACATCTCCAGCTCCGGCCCGGCGAGTTCGGCATCGTGCGCGAGGGTCGTCATCACGTCGTCGTCGGGGAACCGCCGTTTGTGCGCGGCCAGTTGACGGGCGTACGCGAACATGTCCCGGAGCATCGCGGGCGACCGCGGATTGACCGGTCTGCCCTGCGTGTCCAGTACCGGGGGACCCGCCTCGTCGGGGTCCTGGTAGCCGATCACCCGCTGCGTCCAGTGCAGCAGCAGCCTGCGGTCCGCCTCCGGCACGCCGAGCAGGTCCGCGAGGTTGAGCAGCGCGTAGTCGTCGGTCACGGCGGTGACGAGATCGATGGTGCCGTCCGTCGCGCGGGCCGTCTCCTGGGCCTGCGCGAAAAGGGTGCGGGCCCGCTGCTCGGCGATCCTGGCGAAACGGTCGACGCGGCCGGGGGTGAAGGCCCGGCTCACGAGCCGTCTCAACCGGCCGTGCCCCGGCGGATCCTGATTGAGCATCATGCGGCGGATGAACGGCAGGTCGTCGGGGTCGGGATCCCGGATCTGGGTCGCGCCGACGTACGAGGAGTAGGTCGCCGAGTCCTTGAGCACGCGCACGACGTCCGCGTGCCGGGTCACCGCCCAGAACCCGGGCCCGGCCGGCCAGCCCAGCACCTCGTACTCCTCCTGCCGGACCACCGGGTGATGGTCGCGCAGGACGCGATAGGCCTCGTGGGGCACGCCGGCCGCGTACTGCCGGGGGTCGAAGACATCGGGGACGGGAGGCGCGTCGTGGACGGTCACGCCCGCTCGCCTTCGCCGACGTGGCCGGTGCTGTCCGTGCTGTCCGTGCTGTCCGCGCCGTCCGTGTCGCCCGCGTTGTCGCCCCGCAGGGGCGGGATCGAGAAGGAGGTCATGCGACCAAGGTGGCCCATATCGGTGGAGACCGACAGATTGACGGGTCCCGGTCGGTGTGCTGTATCGCCATCGCATGTGGTGATCATGACAATTTCTTGCTAGTCATGTCGTCATGCCGTTACGTCCATTGCGCTCGGGAACGAGGGCGGTCGCCGCCGCTGGGACGGCCCTCCTGCTGGTGACGGTCCCGGCCTGCGGCGGTGACGGGGACTCCTCGTCCGGGGCCGGCGGTCGGCAGACCGTCCGAGTGGCCGCGCTGCCCCTGATCGACTGTGCCGCCCTCTATATCGCGCGGGACCGAGGCCTGTTCGAGAAGGAGGGCCTCGACGTCCGCGTCCAGCAGATCCAGCAGAGCCTCCAGGCGCTGCCGGCGCTGGCCAAGGGCCAGATCGACATGGTCGCGAGCGCGAACTACGTCACCTACCTCCAGGCCCATGAGCAGGGCACCCTCGACATCCGGATCGTCGCCGAGGCGATCAGGGCCGCGCCGCGGATGATGGAGGTCCTGGTGCCCGAGGACTCGGACATCAAGAGCGTCGCCGACCTCGCGGGCAAGGAGCTCGCGGTCAACGTCCTGAACAACGTCCAGTCCCTCACCTTCAACGAGATCCTGGACCAACAGGGCGTCGACCGCCCCGTCTACCGGGCGATCCCCTTCCCCCAGATGGGCGCCGCCCTGGACAAGGGACAGGTCGACGCCGTACACGCGGTGGAGCCCTACGACAGCTCCATCCAGGACGAGTTGAAGGCAAGGGTTCTCGTCGACGGCTCGACCGCGCCGGTGGAGTCCATACCGCTGAGCGGCTACATCAGCACGAGCGACTACGCCGACGGCGACGGCAAGAAGACCCTCGCCGCGTTCCAGCGGGCCATCAAGGCGGCCGTACGGATCGCTGAGGAGGACCCGTCCGTCGTACGCGCCGTTCTGCCGACCTACACCAAGGTCACCGAACAGCAGGCCGAGTCGATCGATCTGCCCCTTTTCCCGCCCGCCATGGACGCCGCGCAACTCACCCGGCTCGCCGACCTGATGAAGAAGCAGGGCATGCTGAAGAAGCCGATCGATCCGGCGACGCTGATGGTCGAGTGACGTGTGCCCAAGTGGTGTGGGTCAAGCGGCCTCCGGTCGAGTGACGTGGTGACGTGAAGGGCGGCCGCCGCCGGGAACAGCTGCTGCTCGGCGCTACGGGTGTGCTGCTGGCCTTCGGCGCCTGCGAGGCCGTCTCCCGCGCGGGCATCGTGCGGCGCAGCTACCTTCCGCCTGCCTCCGAAGTGCTCGCCCGTGCAGCGGAGTTGGCGGGCGACGCCGTCTTCCTCGACGGCATCGCCGCCACGCTACGAGCCTGGGCGCTGGGGCTCGCGCTCGCCTGTGCCGTCGCCGTCCCGCTCGGCCTCCTCCTGGGCAGCGTGCCGGTCGTCGACGCCGCCGTACGCGCGATCGTCGAGTTCCTGCGCCCGCTGCCGTCCGTCGCGCTGATCCCCCTGGTCTCCCTCCTCCTCGGGTCGGGCACCGAGACCAAGGTCGCGCTGGTGACATACGCCTCCGTCTGGCCGATCCTCTTCAACACCATCTACGGCCTCGGCGAGACCGACCCCCTGGCCAAGGACACCCTGCGCGCCTTCGGCTTCGGCCGCCTCGCCGTCCTCCTACGGGTCGAACTCCCCGCCACCGCCCCCTTCATCGCCGCCGGCCTCCGCATCTCGGCGTCTGTCGCCCTCATCCTGGCCGTCGCCACGGAGATCCTCTCGGGCTTCGGCGACGGCCTCGGGATCTTCATCGCCCAGTCGGGACTGGCCACGGACGGGACACGGGATGTGCTGGCGGGGGTTGTGTGGGCGGGGGTGTTGGGGCTGGTGATCAACGGGATGCTGGTCTGGGGCGAGCGGAAATTGTTTCCGTGGGTGCCGGGGCGGCGGGGGACCGGGTGACGAGGTGGAGTTCGGGCGGAGGACGGAGGGCCGGCGGTGGGGAGGCAGGTGGCCTGGGTGCGGGGAGCCGGGGCGTGGTGAGTTGTGCGTGTGCGGGCGGGCAGGGGACGGGAGGGGCTGCGGTGGTGGCTCGTGACGCGCTTCGGAGGGCGAGTCGGGGGACGCGGGGTCGCGACGGGCGGGGTGGGTGGGGCCGTGCGCGTGACTTGGGTGCGCGATGTTCGGCGTCGAGCGGGCCGCCCGACGCCGAGGCGGGTGTCCGGGCGGGGCACGCCCATGACACGCCCGTGGACTGCCGCTCCACGGCGTACGGCTTCCGCACCCGCCGCGAGCCCTCCTCCCGCGCCGCACGCCGCGAGGAGCGCTGAATGAACCACCCCCGCACCCCTGCCTCCGAACCCGGCCGCACCCCCGCCTCCGAACCCGGCCGCACCCCCGCCTCCGAACCCGACCGGACGCCCGACCGACGGGCGACCGCCCCGACCGTCCTGCGCCAGGCCACAGCCCTCCCATTCACGCGCCAGGCCCGCCTCACCGCCCCGGCCACCGTAAGAAACGCCCTGCTCCGCTGGCTCGTCCTCGCTCTCGCCGTGGCGGCCTGGCAGGTGGCCGCCCGGGCTCATGGCAGCGTCTACTTCCCGCCGCCCGCCGAGATCGCGGGGCACGCCCGTGACCTGTGGTTCTCGGGTCCGGCCGGGCATCTGTTCCTCACCGAGGCCGCCGTCGCGGACATCCTGCCCAGCCTCGGCAGGATGGCCGCCGGATTCGGGATCGCCGCCGTCGCCGGGACAGCGCTCGGCGTGGCGATCGGCCGATCGCGACGCGTGTACGCCCTCTGCGACCCCGTCCTGCAGTTCGCCCGCGCCATCCCGCCGCCCGCGCTGGTCCCCGTCTTCATCGTGATCCTCGACTTCGGTACGCCGATGCAGATCGCGTCGATCGTCTTCAGCGCCGTCTGGCCGGTGCTGATCAACACGGCCGACGGGGCCGGCAACACCGATCCGCTGCGTCTGGAGGTCGCCGCGGTCCTGCGCCTCACCCCGCTCGAACGGCTCCGCTTCCTGATCCTCCCCTCCGCGCTGCCCCGCATCTTCGCCGGACTGCGCCTGAGCCTCTCCCTCTCCCTCATCCTCATGGTGTTCTCGGAACTGCTCCCGGGCACCGCCAACGGCATCGGCTTCACGCTCACCGACGCCCAGTCCCGTTCCGACCTGCTCACCGTCTGGGCGGCGCTGGTCCTGCTCGGCGCCATCGGCCACCTCCTCAACAACGGCCTGCTGGCGGTCGAGAAGCGGCTCGTGGGCAAGGAAAGGACCACGACCGTATGACCCGTACGCCCCCCGCCACCTCCGCCCAGGGACACACATGCTCCGCCTAGCCGCGGTCGGCCAGCACTACGGCGACCACCAGGTACTGCACGACATCACCCTCATCGTGCCGGACGGCCAACTCCTGTGCGTCGTGGGCCCGTCCGGCTGTGGCAAGTCCACACTTCTGCGCACCATCGCGGGCCTGCTCCCGGCGTACGACGGCACGATCACACTGGACGACACGCCCGTGCGTGGCGTCCCCGACAACCTGGCCGTCGTCTTCCAGGACTACGCCCGCTCCCTCTACCCGTGGCTCACCGTCCGCGACAACGTGGCCCTCCCGCTGCGCCGCAGAGGGCTGCCGAGAGCGGAGCGGCGGGCCGAGGCCGACCGCATCCTGGCCCGGGTCGGCCTCACCGACGCGGCCCGCCGCCACCCCTGGCAACTGTCGGGCGGCATGCAGCAACGCGTGGCCATCGCCCGCGCCCTGGTCTGCCGCCCCTCCCTCCTCCTCATGGACGAACCCTTCGGCTCCCTGGACGCCCAGACCCGCGAGGACCTGGAGGACCTCCTCCTCGAAGTCCACCGCACGGACGGCGCCACCATCGTCTTCGTCACCCATGACATCGACGAAAGCGTCTACCTGGGCGACCGCGTCGTCGTCCTCTCCCCGGGCCCCGGCGCCAAGATCCTCCTCGACCTGCCCGTCGACCTCCCCGACACCCGCGACCAGATCACGACCCGGGGCCTGGCGGAGTTCGTCGCCCTGAGGTCGGAGGTAGGGAGGGCGGTGCGCAAGAGATAGCAGGGCCCGGACCGCTTCTCAGCACCGGTCCAGGCCATTCAGCCACAGAGACGAACGCCACAGGGGCCGCCGAGAACTCCCGGATTCACCCGCGATTCACGCGATGGTGTGATCATGTGCCGCGCCGCGGATGCCACTTGGGCACCAGGGGTAGGGCCCGGCCATGACGCAGCAGCCCTTCGAACTCCCGCACTTCTACATGCCGTATCCCGCGCGGCTGAACCCGCACGTCGACGAGGCGCGCGCCCACTCGACCGAATGGGCGCGCGAGATGGGCATGCTGGAAGGGTCCGGGGTCTGGGAGCAGGCCGACCTGGACGCGCACGACTACGGCCTGCTCTGCGCCTACACCCACCCCGAATGCGACGGTCCCGCGCTCTCCCTCATCACCGACTGGTACGTGTGGGTCTTCTTCTTCGACGACCACTTCCTGGAGATCTTCAAGCGCACTCAGGACCGTGTCGGCGGCAAGGCCTACCTGGACCGGCTGCCCCTGTTCATGCCGATGGACCTGTCGACCCCGATGCCCGAGCCGCAGAACCCGGTCGAGGCGGGCCTCGCCGACCTGTGGACGCGCACCGTGCCCAAGATGTCGGCCGACTGGCGCCGCCGCTTCTCCGTCGCGACCGAACACCTCCTCAACGAGTCCCTGTGGGAGCTGTCCAACATCAACGAGGGCCGGGTCGCCAACCCGGTCGAGTACATCGAGATGCGCCGCAAGGTGGGCGGCGCCCCCTGGTCGTCGGGCCTGGTGGAGTACGCGACCTCCGAAGTGCCCGCGTCCGTCGCCGAGTCGAGGCCGCTGAGGGTCCTGATGGAGACCTTCTCGGACGCCGTGCACCTGCGCAACGACCTGTTCTCCTACCAGCGCGAGGTCGAGGACGAGGGCGAACTCAGCAACGGCGTCCTGGTCCTGGAGACCTTCTTCGGCTGCACCACCCAGGAGGCCGCCGACACCGTCAACGACGTCCTCACGTCCCGGCTCCACCAGTTCGAGCACACCGCCCTCACCGAGGTTCCGGCCGTCGCGCTGGAGAAGGGGCTCACCCCCCAGGAGGTCGCCGCGGTCGCCGCGTACACCCAGGGGCTGCAGGACTGGCAGTCCGGCGGCCACGAATGGCACATGCGCTCCAGCAGGTACATGAACAAGCGCGCCGAGCCCACCGCACCCTGGCGGACCCCGACCGGCCCCGGCACCTTCGCCGCCGACGTCGGCGCGCTGCTCGCGGCCGCAGGCGCCGAACGCCTGCGTGCTTACACGCACATGCCGTACCAGAAGGTCGGCCCGTCCCGGCTCCCCGATTTCCACATGCCGTTCCAACTGGAGCTCAGCCCGCACCTCGACACCGCCCGCCACCGCCTGACCGAGTGGTCGCACCGGATGGGCATCCTCCAGGAGGGCGTCTGGGACGAGGACAAGCTCGCCGCCGCCGACCTCCCGCTGTGCGCGGCCGGCCTCGACCCGGACGCCACGCCCGAGGCCCTCGACCTCAGCTCGCAGTGGCTCGCCTGGGGCACCTACGGCGACGACTACTACCCGCTCGTCTTCGGCCACCGCCGCGACCTCGCCGCCGCCCGGCTCACCACCCAGCGCCTCTCGGCCTGCATGCCCCTCGACGGCGAGCAGGCCACCCTCCCGCTCAACGCCATGGAACGCGGCCTGATCGACCTGTGGGCGCGTACGACGGCGGCCATGACTTCCGAACAGCGGAGCTTCCTCAAGGACGCGGTGAACGTCATGACCGAGAGCTGGGTGTGGGAGCTGTCCAACCAGCTCCAGAACCGGGTCCCCGACCCGGTCGACTATCTGGAGATGCGCCGGTCCACCTTCGGCTCCGACCTCACCCTCAGTCTGTGCCGGATGGGCCACGGCCCGGCCGTCCCACCGGAGGTGTACCGCAGCGGACCCGTCCGCTCGCTGGAGAACGCCGCCATCGACTACGCCTGCCTCCTCAACGACGTCTTCTCCTACCAGAAGGAGATCGAGTACGAGGGCGAGATCCACAACGCGATCCTCGTCGTGCAGAACTTCTTCGGCATCGACTACCCGACCGCGCTCTCGGTCGTACACGACCTGATGACCCAGCGCATGCAGCAGTTCGAGCACGTGGTCGCACACGAACTGCCTGTCGTGTACGACGACTTCGAGCTCTCGGACGAGGCCCGCCAGATCATGCGGAACTATGTGGTCGACCTCCAGAACTGGATGGCCGGCATCCTGAACTGGCACCGCGCGGTCGACCGCTACAAGGCGGAGTACCTGGCCCGCCGCGCGCACGGCTTCATGCCGGACCGTGCCCCGGCGGCACCCGTCCTCAGCTGATCTCCCGCACCCGTGCCGCCGTCCCCTCGGCGAGCTCTCGTACCCCGTTCGCGGTGTTCTCCGAGAGCTCGCCGAGTATCGCGTCCGCCGCCCTGAAGAGCGCACGGGCCTCCTCGGGGAGGTTCGCGTCGGCCAGGGAGCGGGTGAGACGGTAGTGCTCCTCGGCGATGAACCGACCGAAGTTCACGCGCCGCCAGTGACGCAGGGAGTCGTCTCCGGGAGCCGCCAGGACCTCGCGCAAAGCCTCCAGACTCCGTACCGCCTGGGTCAGTTGTCCGTCCGCACGCTCCAGACCGGCCTGGTCGAGACGGGCCGAGATCCGGTCCCACGCCTTCTCCTGCAAGGCGGTGTACAGACGCTGGGCGCGCAGCGCCTGGGTGCGGTCGCCCAGTTCTTCACAGAACGTAACAGCGACCACTGACAACGGACTTCGGTACTCCGGATGCGGTTTCCGAAAATTTTCGTACGGAACGGGATATTCAGGGAACTTGGGCGGTGCGCCGGGAGTCCTCTGGGGTGAGGGGAACAGACAACGAGAACACACGGGGGTGTTCGACCTTGACCGACATCATCGAGAGGGTCACGCACGGCGACGGCGGCAGCGACAGCAAGGCCGAGACCGGCGAGCTCACGCCGTACCTGGCCCCACTGCCCGTCCCCACCGTCCTGCGGCCCGCTTCCGAGGACGTCTTACGCGAGACCGAGATCGCCCTGCGCCCGACCTGGGTGCGGCTGCACCCGCAGCTGCCGCCGACCCTGATGTGGGGGTACGACGGACAGGTGCCGGGCCCGACCATCGAGGTGCGGCGCGGGCAGCGCGTCCGAATCGCCTGGACCAACCGCATTCCCAAGGCCGGCGAGTACCCGGTCACCTCGGTGGAGGTGCCGCTGCGCACGGACGGCCGCCCGCCCGCCACCACCGAGCCCGGCCGCGAGGGCGTCGAGCCGAACAAGGACGTCGCCGCCCTGCCCGCCTGGTCGGTGACCCATCTGCACGGCGCCCAGACCGGCGGCGGCAACGACGGCTGGGCGGACAACGCGGTCGGCTTCGGCGACGCCCAGCTGTCCGAGTACCCGAACGACCACCAGGCGGTGCAGTGGTGGTACCACGACCACGCGATGAACATCACGCGGTGGAACGTGATGGCGGGCCTGTACGGCACGTACCTCGTCCGGGACGACGAGGAGGACGCCCTGCGTCTGCCGCGCGGGGAGCGGGAGATCCCGCTGCTGCTCGCCGACCGCAACCTCGACACCGACGAGGACGGCCGGCTCAACGGACGGCTGCTGCACAAGACGGTGATCGTCCAGGAGAAGAACCCGGAGACGGGCAAGCCGGTCTCCATCCCGTTCAGCGGCCCGTACACCACCGTCAACGGCCGCATCTGGCCGTATGCCGAGGTGGACGACGGCTGGTACCGCTTCCGGCTGGTCAACGCGTCCAACGCGCGCATCTACAACCTCGTCCTGGTCGACGAGGACGACAACCCCGTCCCGGGCGTCGTCCACCAGATCGGCAGCGACGGCGGGCTGCTGCCGCGCCCGGTGCCGATCGACTTCGACGGCACGCTGCCCACGCTGACCGCGGCGCCCGCCGAGCGCTTCGACCTGCTCGTCGACTTCCGCGGTCTCGCGGGCCAAAAGCTCCGCCTGGTCAACAAGGGCCGCAACCAGCCGCCCGGCGTGCCCGACCCGGCGGGCGACGTGCGCTATCCGGCGGTCATGGAGTTCCGGGTCCGGGAGAGCTGCGAGACGGACACCTTCGAACTGCCCGAGGTGCTCTCCGGCTCCTTCCGCCGGCTCACGCACGACATCGAGCACGGCCACCGGCTGATCGTGCTCACCCCGCCCGCCACCAGGGGAGGCGGCGGTCACCCGGAGATCTGGGAGATGACCGAGGTCGAGGACCCGGGTGACATCCAGATCCCCACCGAGGGCGTCATCCAGGTGACCGGACCGGACGGGAGGACGAAGACCTACCGGCGCACGGCCCGGACGTTCAACGACGGCCTGGGCTTCACCATCGCCGAGGGCAGCCACGAGCAGTGGAGCTTCCTCAACCTCGCCCCGATCGTCCACCCCATGCACATCCACCTGGCCGACTTCCAGCTGCTGGGCCGGGACGCCTACGACGTCTCCGGCTTCGACCCGCTGGTCGGCGGCACCCGCGGCCCGATCCGGTACGACGCCGGCACCGCCATCCCACTGGCGCCCAACGAGCTCGGATACAAGGACGTCTTCCGGGTGCCGGGGAACCAGATGCTCCGCGTCATGGGCAAGTTCGACGGCGCGTACGGCCGGTTCATGTACCACTGCCACCTGCTGGAGCACGAGGACATGGGCATGATGCGGCCCTTCGTAGTCATGCCTGCGGAGGCCCTGAAGTTCGACCACGGCGCCGGCCACGGCGGGCACGACGGCCACGGGGAGGGACACACCGGCTGACGCAGACACGCACGCGCGCGTGGCGTGTCACCGACGTGTGGACGCCACGCGCGCGTGGGAGCCTTCCCGGCCGCGAGCCGGCGACCCGGGTCAGTGCGCACACGGTCGCCGTACCTGTCGCGCGACCGCGTGTCGTAGGCCGGACAGTACTGGCGTGAGCGGAGGGCGGGCCTGCCCGGGGAGCGGGGGCGGCCGTCGCGGAGGCGTTGCTCGAACGGACCTGACCACGCACGGGGCGGTCGCCGTCCGGACGCGGATGGCTTCCCGTTCTTGACCCCCGGTCAGTCTCACTCGATCGTGGCTCGTTGTGCGCCGGTGCGCAGGGTAGTCACCAGCCGGAGGCGATCCGATGGAACAGACTGCGTTGCGACCCAAGCCCATGCCAGGTCAGAGCCCCGGCGACGGCACCAGGCCGGCCCCCGGCGCACCTCGCCCGCACGCCGCGCCCCACCCGCGCGGCCGACGGCTCACGACCGTGCTGTGCGCCCTGCTGGTCGGGGCGGTCCTGGTTCTGTCCGGGGTCGGACTCGGCACGCTGGGGGCCACGGTGATCGGCATGAGCAAGGTCGCCGAGTTCCAGCGACAGGCGGGCCGGCCGACCGGCGCCCCGGGAAGCCCGGCCGAGTCGGCACACCCCGGTTCCTCCGCCCCGGTGTCCCCGACGCCCGCCCACTCGCCGGCTCGCGCGGCCGTTGCCACCCTCGGCGTCGAGGCCGTGGACGCCAGGAGGCCGGGCGCCCTGGTGATCGGCGTCCACGTTCCCGGACCCGGGTACTCGGCCGGCCTGGTCAGGAGCGACGTGATTCTCGCGTTCGACAAGACCCGCATCGACTCGGCCGCCGACCTCGCGCGTGCCGTCGCCGAAGCCCGCCCGGGTGACGAGGCGACCCTGACGGTGCGCCATCGCGGCGGCGGTCACCAACAGCTGACCGTGATCCCGGGGGTCGTCACCTGACCGCCGGGCAGCCCCTGCAGGAACACGCGAAAACCACTGGCCACCTCCGGCCGGCCAGGCCACGATGAGCCCCATGCCGACCACCCTCATCGCCTTCCTGGGAGCCTGCACGCTCGTCGCCGCCTCGCCGGGGCCCAGCACGGTGCTGATCATCAAGCAGTCGCTGCACAGCAGGCGCTCCGGCTTCCTGACCGTGCTGGGCAACGAGACCGGCGTCTTCATCTGGGGCGTGGCCGCCGCGTTCGGCCTGACCGCGCTGCTGACGGCCTCCGAGGTCGCGTACGACGTGATGCGGATCGTCGGCGCGGTCGTCCTCGTCGGCTTCGGCGTCCAGACCCTCCGGCAGGCGCGCCGCACGAAGCAGGCGGAGGGCGCGCAGGGCGCGGCGGAACCCGTCTGGGAGGGCACGCGGAAGAACGGCTGGGCCTCCTACCGCGGCGGGCTGCTGCTCAACCTCGCCAACCCCAAGGCGGCCGTCTTCGCCCTGTCCTTCCTCCCGCAGTTCGTTCCGCAGGGCGCCCCGCACCTGCCGACCATGGTCGGCCTCGCCGCGCTCTGGGCGGTCTACGAGGTCGGGTACTACGGCCTGTACGTGTGGTTCGTCGGCCGTATGAAGACCGTGCTGTCCCGCGCGGGCGTGCGTCGGCGCCTGGAACAGGTCTCCGGCGGCGTACTGCTGCTCCTCGGCGTCCGTATGGCACTGGACAGCTGACGCCGCGATCGGAGCGGCGTTGCGAAGTCCGCCGACAAGACCCGTCGACCGGCTCGCGCCGCCCCCTCTGTCCGGGCAGGATGCTGCCCGTAGCCCTTCACGTGCCCAGGGAGGCCCGGATGACCGGCACCGCACCCGCGCCCTTCACCGCCGACGACTACAAGGCCCGGATGGAACGTGCCGCGCGGGCGGCCACGGACGCCGGCCTCGCCGGGCTGCTGGTGGCACCCGGCCCGGACCTGGTGTGGCTCACCGGCTACGCGCCCACCGCGGAGACCGAGCGGCTCACCCTGCTGGTCCTCGCCCCCGGCCAGGACCCCGTCCTCGTCGTCCCGGCCCTGGAGGCCCCGGACGCCGCGAAGGCCGCCGGCGCGCCCGGACTGACCCTGTGCGACTGGACCGACGGCAAGGACCCCTACGCCGCCACCGCCGCCCTGCTCGACGAGCGGCTCCGGGGAAGCGCGGGTGCGTTCCCGGAGCCGCTCGGCCGGTTCGGCATCAGCGACAACGCCTGGGCGATGCATCTGCTCGCCCTCCAGCGGGCACTGCCCGCCACCACGTACGCCTCCCTCACCGACGCCCTGCCGATGCTCCGGGCCGTCAAGGACGCGGCCGAGCTGGAGCTGTTGGCGGCCGCGGGTGCGGCCGCTGACGCAACGTTCGAGGAGATCCGGAAGGTTCCCTTCGGCGGACGTCACGAGTCCGAGGTCGCCGCCGACCTCGCCGACCTGCTGCGCCGCTTCGGCCACTCCCAGGTCGACTTCACCATCGTCGCCTCCGGCCCCAACGGCGCCAACCCGCACCATGAGGTGGGCGACCGTGTCATCGAACGCGGCGACATGGTCGTCCTCGACTTCGGCGGCCTGAAGGACGGCTACGGCTCCGACACCTCCCGCACGGTCCACGTCGGCGAACCCACCGACGAGGAGCGCCGGGTCCACGACCTCGTACGCGAGGCCCAGGAGGCCGGCTTCCGGGCAGTACGGCCCGGAGTCGCCTGCCAGGAGGTCGACCGGGCCGCCCGCGCGGTCATCGCCGACGCCGGGTACGGCGAGTACTTCATCCACCGCACCGGGCACGGCATCGGCGTCACCACGCACGAGCCGCCGTACATGATCGAGGGAGAGGAGCAGCCCCTCGTGCCCGGCATGTGCTTCTCCGTGGAGCCCGGCGTCTATCTGCCGGGCCGCTTCGGAGTGCGCATCGAGGACATCGTCACCGTCACCGAGGACGGCGGCCGGCGTCTCAACGACACGACCCGCGAGATGGTCATAGTGGACTGACCCGGTGACCGGCACCGGAGCGAGGAGACCCCGTAGACCCCCGAGCGACAACGGCGCGACCATGACCCAGGCACCGACACCCACCGCGGACACCGTCCGCCGACTGGTCCGTTCCCTGCTGAAGAACGGCGTGGACGACTCGGCCGGACCCGAGGTCCGGCCCGCCGCCCCGGGCGCCGAACCCGCCACCTGGCTGGTCGGCACCCGCCATGTGCTGCGCCTCGCCCCCGACCGGCGGGCCGCCGTGCGGCAGCGCCGCGAACTGCGGCTGCGTGACCTCGTCCGCCCGCATGTCCCGGTCACGGTGCCGACGAGCGTCGCGCACGGGGAGTGGGCGCCCGGGCTGCCCTACACCCTGGACACGAAGTTGCCCGGCGGGGCGGGCGGGGAGCACGACGTGTCCGCCCTGGGCGAGGCCGACCTGGCAGGGCTGCTCACGGGGCTGCGCGAGGTACCGGCACGGCAGGCCGAGACGCTCGGTGTGCCGCGCACCGCACCGCGCTCCCTGGAGGCCCTGCGCCGCGCCGCCGAACGCCCCGCCGCGCGCCTCGCCGACGCCGACGAGTTCGACGCCGCCCGGCTGCGCCAGCTCACCCAGCCGGCCGCCGTCCAGCTCGCCGCCCAGCCCGGCACCGCCGTCCTCGTCCACCATGCCCTCACGGGCGACCACCTCGTCGTCAGCGCCGACGGCCGGGTGCGCGGCGTCCTCGGCTGGGCCGACACCGTGCTCGGCGACCCCGCCGAGGACATCGCGGGCCTCGCCCTCGCCGTGGGCTCCCCGGCCGCCGTCCGCGCCGCCACCCTCGCCGGCTACGGCGCCCGCCCCTGCCTGCGCGGCCTCTGGCTCGCCCGCTGCGACGCGCTCGTCCGCCTCGCGGACCGCCTCGACGGCAAGGGCGAGACGCCGCTCCCGTCGCTGAGGGCACAGCTGCGGAACGCGTGGGAGGCGATCCTGCTGGAACGCGTGACCGAGCTCAGGGAGGACGACGACGAGGCCGACGACCTCTAAGAGGTCGTGTTCTCCCTGCGTTCTATCCCGGAACAGGGGGATTGTTTCGTAGACGACGTGGATCATGGCTTCGGAGCGGGCCGGGAGGGCTTGCCCCGCGTGTCCGCCTGGGAAGACGCCGGACTCAGGGCCCAGCGACCGAAGCGGGCCTCAGCCGCGCCGCGGCGCATGCGTCACGCCTCCTCATGCCAGGGGAAGCCATCGGGGTCCGCGGCGGCACGAGCCCAGACCCGCTCGTCGTCATGACCGCGGATCTGGTCCAGGAACGGGAAGTCCTCCGGCTGCACGGCCAGTTTGGCGACAGGGGTCACGGGTACGAGACTTGCCCATTGGGCCGGCTGCACCGAGACGTCACCGACCCGCATCCGCGGCTGCAGCTCAAAGGTGCCGACGGGCAGCAGGTACACCGTGCCGGGACGCCAGGGCTGCTGCTTCAGCGCCTGCGCGCTGATGGAGAAGTAGTAGTGCGGCTCGCCGAGCCGCTCGCTGCCGTTGGCGAGGCGGGCGCAGCCATTGATCAACGACATCGGATGGCGGGCCCGGTCCAGGATCGCGTAGTACATCGGCCAGAGCCCGTCGCCGGCGGCGAAGACCGCGCGCCGGTTGCCGAACTCGCTGCTGTCGTCCGGCTGCCGGGGTTCGAAGCGGCTGATCTCCGGGTCGCCCGAGCCGTGCAACAGCAGTCTGCCGCGGTCTGCGGCATGGCAGAGGAACTGCCATTTCGGCGCCTCGAGCCGGTAGTCGATGGGCTCATCGGGACCGTTCGCGAGCGCTTGCTCCAGCAGTCGGTCGAAGGATGCCGACGTGGTGTGGTCCGGGGGTGGAGCGGGACGCGTCGTCCAGTACGCAGGCAGCTTCATCACAGCAACCTATCCAGCGCACCGTTCGAGACACCACGAATCCGGCTGCTCTTTCAACCTCGGCTGCGTCCCGACCGCGCGGAACGGGAGAGTTGCTCGCGCACCCATGCAGGGTCGGGTTGGTGTGCGGCCGGCCCGCCACGATGACCGCCAACTCTTGTTGCCCGTTACCCGTTGCCGGGTGAGCGGCCAGGGCGGTTCCACCACGGGTCGAGCGCGGTGAGCTTGTGGCCGAGGCAGGTGGGGCGGCAGGCGGTGAGGGGTCATCTGCCAGGGGGCGCGTGCGGCGTCGAGGCGGGTGAAGCGTTCGAACAATCACCGTTGGCCTTCGGACGGGATACCACGGACGGGTGCACAGCCCATCCGCGCCGCGAGCACGGCGCGCAGCAGCAGGACGATGAGTCGGTCACCACCGATGGAGGTGGGACGCCTGGCCCATCGAAGGAGACCGAATGAAGCGTCTGCTGACTGCGTTGGGGGCGTTGCTTGTGCTGGTGGTCGGCGAGATGACCGCGCCGACGGCACAGGCGGATGCGGTTGTCTTCCCGCTGTCCGGCTACGAGGTGGTCAGCGCCACCGTGCCGGTGGCTGCGGGAGCCACCGGAGCCACGGGGGTGGACTGCCCCGAGGGCAAGAGGCCGGTCGGTGGCGGAGTCCATACGGGGAACGACGACATGAGGCTGATCGAGTCGTTCCCCTTGGGAGGGGCCGGCGACGTGACCGGCTGGCTGGGAGCTGTGTTCAACGGCGGCACCGACTCCGTGTTCGACGTGTACGCGGTCTGCGCGCGCGTCAGCCCTGAGGCGGACTATGAGGCGGTCGGAGTCACCAACGTGCCGGTGGCCGTCGGAACCACCGGCAGCGCGGCCATGCGCTGTCCCGCGGGCAAGAGGCCACTCGGTGGCGGGGTATATACCGGCGACGACGACATGAGGGTGGTCGAATCGTTCCCCACGAGCTCGCGCCGGTGGGCGGGAGCCGTGTTCAACGGCAGCGGCTTTGAGTCCGTCATGGACGTGTACGTGATCTGCGCGCGCGTCAGCCCTGGGGAAGGCTATGAGGTGGTCGGGGTCGGCAACGTGCCGGTGGCCGTCGGAGCCACCGCTAGCGCGGCCGTGGACTGTCCCGCGGGCAAGAGGCCGCTCGGCGGCGGAGTCAGCGCGGGCAGCGACGACCTGAGGTTGGTCGAGACGTTCCCCCTGGGAGCGCCCCTTTCCCCAACCGGCTGGACGGGAACCGTATTCAACGGCGGCGACGCCTCGACCACCTTCGACGTGTACGCGGTCTGCGCGCCCGTCCCCACGGACTGAGCCTGTTCTCTGATCCCTCAACCGTCCGCCGCGGCAAGGCCCTTGTCGCGGCGGACGGTTTCGCGCATGTCGATGCGAGGTGTCCGGCGTCCCCGCCCCGCCCCGCTCAGCCCTGCAACAGCACCACGCCCGACTCCCCGGGCACATGGAGCACCCCGTCCGCACCCGGCGCCTCCACCGGCTCCCACGCCGCCAGTACGGTGGCCCGGCGCGGTCCCAGTGGGATGGCCGCCGCCTCCTTGGCGAGGTTGACGGCCACGCGTACGTCACCGCGGCGGAAGGCGAGCCAGCGCTCCCGCTCGTCGTAGGCCACCTTGGTGTCGGCGAGGTCCGGATCGGTGAGATCGGGCTGGTCGTGGCGCAGGGTGATGAGACGGCGGTACCAGTCCAGCACGCGCGCGTGAGGCTCACTGTCGAGCTCGGACCAGTCGAGGCAGGAGCGGTCCCGGGTCGCCGGGTCCTGCGGGTCGGGCACGTCCTCCTCGGCCCAGCCGTGCTCCGCGAACTCCCGCCGCCTGCCCCGCCGTACGGCCTGGGCGAGCTCCGGATCGGTGTGGTCGGTGAAGAACTGCCAGGGCGTGCCCGCGGCCCACTCCTCACCCATGAAGAGCATCGGCGTGAACGGCGCGGTCAGCGTCAGCGTGGCCGCGCAGGCCAGCAGGCCGGGGGAGAGCAGGGCGGCGAGCCGGTCGCCCTGGGCGCGGTTGCCGACCTGGTCGTGGGTCTGGCCGTAGCCGAGGAGGCGGTGCGCACCCACGCGCGTACGGTCCAGGGGCCGCCCGTGGCGCCGGCCCCGGAAGCTCGAATAGGTGCCGTCGTGGAAGTAGCCGCCGGTGAGGGTCTTGGCGAGGCCCGCCATGGGGGCGCGCGCGAAGTCGGCGTAGTAGCCCTGGGACTCCCCGGTCAGCGCGGTGTGCAGGGTGTGGTGGAAGTCGTCGTTCCACTGCGCGTGCAGACCGAGGCCGCCCTCCTCGCGCGCGGCGATGAGCCGGGGGTCGTTCAGGTCCGACTCGGCGATCAGGGACAGCGGTCGGCCCAGGTCGGCGGAGAGGGCGTCGACAGCCGTCGACAACTCCTCCAGGAAATGGCACGCGCGCGTGTCCTTCAGCGCGTGCACCGCGTCCAGACGCAGCCCGTCGAGCCGGTAGTCCCGCAGCCAGGCCAGCGAGCTCTGAAGGAGGTACGCCCGCACCTCGTCGGAGCCGGGCGCGTCCAGGTTGACGGCGGAACCCCAGGGTGTGTGGTGCTTGTCCGTGAGGTAGGGGCCGAAGGCGGGCAGATGGTTGCCCGACGGGCCGAAGTGGTTGTGCACGACGTCCAGGACCACGCCCAGGCCGAGACCGTGCGCCCGGTCGACAAAGCGCTTCAGTGCCTCGGGGCCGCCGTACGGCTCGTGCACGGCCCACAGCGAGACGCCCTCGTATCCCCAGCCGTGCCGCCCGGGGAAGGGGCACAGCGGCATCAACTCGACATGGGTGACACCCAGTTCGACGAGATGCCCGAGCCGCTCGGCGGCCGCGTCCAGCGTGCCCTCACGCGTGTAGGTGCCCACGTGCAGCTCGTACAGCACGGCGCCGGGCAGCGACCGTCCCGCCCACTCGGTACGCCACTCGAACCGCCCGTGGTCGACGACCGCGCTCAGCCCGTCCGGGCCGTCCGGCTGCCGGCGCGAGCGCGGATCGGGCAGCACGGGGCCGTCGTCGAGCGCGAAGCCGTACCGTGTGCCGTCCCGCGCCTCGGCGTCCCCCCGCCACCATCCCGCGCGATCGGGATCGCGCTCCAACGCGCGCGTGGCACCCTCGCAATGGAGCGTCACACGGTCGGCCTGCGGTGCCCACACCTCGAACTTCACGGACGGTTCCCCTTCGTCTGCTCACCGTGATGTAGCCCGTCCATGGTGCTTCAAACGAGATCAATCCGCTTTTGAATCTTCCCTTTTGCGGCAGGTGTCGTGACCGGTCCCGTCGATCACGCGCGCGTGCTGGCCGTTTCCCCGTTTTCTGGACACCGGGGGTTCGCTGACCGACAATCAGCGACGTGACGTCGTCCTTCGAGTTCAACACGTACCCCGCGCGGCTTTCCGACGTGGAGCGCGACAAGGCGCTGAAGGTGCTCCGTGACGGCGTCGCCATGGGCCGGCTGTCCCACGACACGTTCGTACGGCGCATGGAACTCGCTCTCTCCGCCCGCCGCGCGGACGAGCTCGCCGCGCTCACCGCCGACCTGCCCTGCGAGAGCCGTCTGTCGCGTCTGGTGTTCGGCACCGTCGAGGCGGTCTCCGGCTTCACCGTACGGCTGCGCAGGGCATGGCAGGCCGAGCGACTGCCCAAACTGCTGCTGCCCCACCCCTCGGCCGGTCACCCGCTGCGCATCGGCCGCGACCCCCTCAACGGGCTGCGGCTGACCCATGAGACGGTCTCCCGGGTGCACGCCGAACTGAGCCACCAGGGCGGTCTGTGGGTCCTGCGCGACCTCGGCTCCACCAACGGCACCACGGTGAACGGCCGGCGCGTCATCGGTGCCGTCGTGGTCCGCGAGGGCGACCAGGTCGGCTTCGGCCGGATGTCGTTCCGGCTCGCCGCGAACTGAGCCCTGCCCCGGCTCTGGCCTGCCCCTTGGTTGAAGTGTTGACTCAAGTCCCTTTGCCCTCTGTGGTGTTGACGTGGTCGTCAACTCGTGACTGACTGTGCGTACACCATGCACATCAGGTGAACCGACGGCACCGCATTGTGGAGGTGTGCCCTGCCGCCACTCCTCCGCTACCCGAGCGTCGACGAGCTGGGCGCCCGGGCGGCCGCGCTCGTCGCCCGCCGCCCCCACGACGCGCGTCTGCGCCGCGTCGGGACGTCCCGCGGGGGGACGCCCCTGTGGCTGTTGTCCGTCGGCCACGGAAGCCGTCAGGCCCTCGTCGTGGCCGGTCCGCACGCCAATGAGCCGGTCGGCGGCGCCACCGTGCTCCGGCTGGCCGAACGAGTGCTCGCCGATCCGCGACTGCACGAGGGCGCCGACGCCACCTGGAACCTGCTGCTGTGTCTCGACCCCGACGGCCTGCGCCGGAACGAGGGCTGGCTGCACGGTCCCTACGCCCTCTCCGCCTACTTCCGGCACTTCTTCCGGCCCGGCTTCCTGGAGCAGCCCGAATGGCTGCCGGACGGCGCGGACCGGGCCACCCTGCCCGAGACCCGCGCGCTGCTCGAACTCCAGGACGAACTGCGGCCCTTTCTGCAGTGCTCCCTGCACGGCGTCGACGTCGGCGGCGGCTTCGTCGAGCTGACTCACGACCTGCCGGGCCTCGCCCAGCGCGTCGCGCACACCGCCGCCCGCCTCGGTATCCCCCGCGAGCTCGGCCCCTACGACACCCTGTACTGGCCGGAACTGGGACCCGCCGTCTACCGGATCCCCAGGCCCCGCCGCGGCGACCTGGCCGCCGCCATCACCGAGGCGGCCGTCGAGTCGACGTGGTTCCACCCGTACCGGCACGGCACGGTCACGGCGGTCGTCGAGGCGCCCATGTGGGGTGTGGCCGGTGTGGAGGACGGCGCCCCGCACGCCGATGAGGAAACGGTCCTGCGCAGGGTGAGCCACACCCTGCGGCACGACACCGGCGTCCTGAACGGGCTGCTGGAACGCCTGCGGCCACACCTCCCCGCCGGACCCGAGACGGCCCGGCTGCTCGCCCCGGTCGACGACTATTTACTGGTCTGCCCCGGGCTCGCCGACACCTGGGACCCCGACGTCACGGACCCGGTCGGCGTACACCCCCTTCCCCCGCTCAGCACCGCCCACCTGGCCGCCCTGCGCATCGCCGGGCGGCGCCTGGCGCTGCGGACCGCGGGGCTGCTGCACCAGCTCGTGACGGGCGCCGGGCGCGACCCGGCCGGCGCGCTGCCCGAGCTGGACCGGCTCATCGAGGAGTGGTGCGAGGACTACCGCGACGGCTGCGGGGCGCGCTGGATACCGGTCGCCCGCCAGGTGGAGTACCAGGCGCGGATCGTGCTCGCCGCGTTCGAGCTCGCCGGGCGGCACGCGCCCGCGTGCTCCCGTTCGGGTGAGTCGGGCTGGAATGCCGGGGCCGCCGTGCCGATGCATCGGGAATGACGCATTCATTCACGGCGAAAGCGGTACGGGGCGGCCTGCTGGCGACGGCCGCCATGCTCGTCCTCGGCGCGGCTCCCGCGCGGGCGGTGGTCCAGGACCCCCAGCCGGGAAGCTGGCTCTACCTGACGGTCACCCGGGGCGACGCCCGTCACGGCGACCCGCACGGCACGCTGCTGCTGTGCGACCCGCCGCAGGGCCACGGGAAGGCGGCCGAGGCCTGCGCCGACCTGGAGCGGGTGGGCGGTGACATCAGCAGGCTCCGCACGGTGGACGCGTTCTGCCCGATGATCTACGCGCCGGTTACCGTCCACGCGCGCGGGGAGTGGAACGGCCGGCCGGTCGAGTATCGCGAGACCTTCGCCAACGGGTGTGCGATGGGGGCGCGGACGGGGTCGGTGTTCGCGCTGGACGGCTGACGCCGTGGGCCACACGGCCGCACGCGCGCGTACCGCGGCACGGCTCGCGCCGCCCGGTGATCCGGGCCGGCACGGCTCACGCCGCTCCGTCGCGCGCGTGCAGGGCTGCCGCGACGACCGTGCGGGACTGGTGCTCGACCTGGTGCTCCAGGGGCACCCAGCGGGCGCGGAAGCGTTCGGCGAAGGCGTCGCTCCAGCTCGCCACGAGATGTTCGAGACGCTGCGCCCCACGGTCGTCGGCCTCCTGAAGTACGCGCAGCAGCATGGCCGCCGCCCGCAACGGCAGCCGGCGCCCGAAGGCGTCCACGCTCCCGACGTACGCCATGGAGTTGTCGGCGGGCGGTGTGTGCGTCCAGTCGGCGGCAAGGCCCGGCACCAGCTCCAGCGCCCACTTCGACGCCCGCAGCAGAGGTCCGTCGACCCCCTCCAGACGGGGGAGCGCCTCGGCGAGCACCCGCTCCACCTCCAGCGAGTCCCGCAGCAGCCGGGCCGCCAGCCGCCGCATCGCCCTGGCCGGCGCCGGATGCGGCGCCGGGTCGTCCACCAGGTCGCTCGCCCACATCGGCACCTCCACGACCGCGGTCAGCCCGCCGTACCGGTGCACGCGGTACCAGGTGCTGCTGCGCGCGTCGTCCGGCATGCTCGGATACGCCGCCCCCGCGCCCGGCGCCGGCATCACGTGCACACCGGGCCCGGACGCGGGCCAGCCCGCCGCGTCCGAGGCACCGGTCTCCACCGGGATGTGCAGCTGCGCCGCCGATTTCGCGAACGGCTCGGCGAGCCCGGGCACGTCCTTCGTCAACTGCACCCAGCTGCCACCCAGATCCGTCCCGTGCAGCGTCACCTGGAGGTAGGGGCGCAGTTCGTCGATGACCCGGGTCAGCGCCCGCGTCTCGGGCGGCAACCGGTCGGGCGGCAGTGCGGCCGGCGCCCACTCCGGCTGCTCCGGGGCCGCCGGCCGGAAGAAGCCGCGGTGGTAGTCGAACAGGGTGCGAGGCGCCGGCGTGACATGCAGGCTCGCCCCGTCGGGATCCGCGCACAGCAGGAAGTGCCAGGAGATGTCGGCCCGCAACTCACGGTCGTGCAGCACACGTTCGGCGACCGCCAGGAGCGTGGGGCCGCCCGTGGGCTCGTTGGAATGCGCTCCGGCGACCACCAGGACGGCACGTCGGGCGTGACCGATGGACAGCAGGTGGAGGGGTCTGCCCGCCCGGGAGGCCCCCACCTGTCTCAGCGTGCACAGGCCCGCCCGGTGAGCGGCCAGTGCGCGCGCGGACAGGACTAGTTCGGTCAGGGTGGGGTAGCGCGGCTCCGGCAGGAGACTCACCCCCGTTACGTCCGCCCGGCTCGCAATCCGCAGTACCCCACGGTCTGGTTTACCTGTCAAGGAGTCCACGGGGGAGGCTCCCGAGGGCGCCCGGTTGCATTGACCGCCGGACGGTGGGGCGGTCACCGTCGGCGGGGGTACCGGGTCCGTACTGCCGTGCCGTCGCCCACCCGTTTCCTGCACCGATGCCTGCCGGGAACCCGGGCGGGCGGCGGACCTCGACGCTGGTCACCACGCGCCGGCCGCCGTACCCGAGCCCCCGGAGCGCACGCGGGCCCGAGCCGGTCGCGGGCACGAGGCCACCGCGCGCCACACGGCCGTACGCCCCGTCAGCGCGCCCGCCTCACCCCGCCGCCTCACCGCCGACCCGTTCGAGCAACGCCACCGGCAGCCGCCCGAACAACTCCTCCACGCGCGCGTGCCCGGTGAACTCCCGCTCCGGAGCGAGCACATCGGCCCATCGCCCCGGCGGCAACGGCAGCACGGTGTCGCGCCAGCCACCCGACCGTGCCAGCCGCAGCGACAGCCGGGTCACGGCGGAGACCACCTCTCCGGAGCGCGCGAAGGCCACACAGTGGGCGGCCGACGGGCCCTCGGCGGCCAAGGGCGCGTACGACGCCGAGTCCCCGAACACCTCCGGGCGCCGCCTGCGCAGCCTGAGCGCGGCCGTCGTCACCGCGCCCTTCTCACCCGGGTCCTCGTGCGGGAACCGGGCGGCCCGGCGGTTGTCCGGGTCCACCAGAGCCCGGTACTCGCCCTCCGTGCCCTGATAGACGTCCGGCACACCCGGCATGGTCAACTGGGCCAGGGCCATGCCCAGCACGTTCGCCCGCACGTGCGGCCCCAGACGGTTCCGGAAGTCGATCACGCGCTCTCCGGGCGCACCGCACGGCCCCGCCGCGACGAAGGCCGCCACCGCCTCCTCGTAGGGCGGCTCCTGCTCCGTCCAGCTGGTGAACAACCCCGCCTCGCGCACATGCTTCAACAGCGCCCCCTGCACCCGCTCGACGTCCGCCTCGCCCAGCCCGAACACCGTCTGCCACGCGGCCCACGCCAGCTGCGCGTCCGGCACGCCCTCCCCGTCCCGCGTCACCTCGGTCAGCACGTCCGCCCACCGCTCCGGGCACTGCGTGAGCACGGCCAGCGCGGCCCGTACGTCGGCACTGCGCTTGGTGTCGTGCGTCGACACGACCGTCCCGGTCCCGGGCCAGTCGCGCTGCACGCGCGCGCAGTACGCGTGGAACTCGTCCGGCGAGACCGCGGGGCTCCCCGGGTCGCCGCCCACCTCGGTCGCCGACAGCAGCGGCACATGGCGGTAGAACGCCGTGTCCTCCACGGACTTGGCCCGCAGCGCCGACGCCGTCTGCGCGAACCGCGTCCGGAACTCCACGTGCTCCGGCCCGTCACCGGCCCGCCCGAGCACCAGGTCGCGCACGACGTCGACCGCGCCCGCCTCCTCGGGCACCACGAACGCGAGCCGGGCCTCGGCGGCGGCCTCCTCGGTGACCACGCGGGCCGCGTCACCGGAGGCGTACGGCCGGTAGACCTCCAGCCGGACGAGGAGTTCCAGAAGGGCGGTGCGCAGGGCCCAAGGCGCCCGGTCGCGCAGCGCGGGTTCCGGCGACGTGGCGCACAGGCGGCCGGCCACCCGCGTCAGCCGGTCCACCTCCGTGGCCAGCTCGTGCGTGAGCACCTTGTACGCCGCCCGCCGCACCGTCGCCTCCCAGTCGCCGCCCCGGTCCGTCTGCGGGGCCGCGAACCGCCGGTACTGGCCGAGGAGTTCCCCGAACCCGGCCGGGTCGGTGAACAGGCCGTCGACGTAGCGCAGGGCGTCGTAGCCGGTGGTGCCCGCGACGGGCCAGGAGGCCGGCAGGTGCTCGCCGTCCGCCAGGATCTTCTCCACGACCGTCCAGCGCCCGCCGGTCGCCTCGTGAAGGCGCTGAAGGTAGCCGTCGGGGTCGGCGAGGCCGTCGGGATGGTCGATGCGCAGCCCGTCGATCACGCCCTCGTGGAGGAGGCCGAGGACCTTGGCGTGGGTGGCGTCGAACACCTCCGGGTCCTCGACCCGCACCCCGATCAGCTCCGAGATGCTGAAGAACCGCCGGTAGTTGAGCTCCGTACGGGCCAGTCGCCACCACGCCAGGCGGTACCACTGGGCGTCCAGGAGCTGCGGCAGCGGCAGTTCCTCGGTGCCCTCGCGCAGCGGGAACACATGGTCGTAGTAGCGCAGGACGTCACCGTCCACCCCCAGGTGAGCGAACTCCTCGCCCAGCGGCCGCCCCAGCACCGGCAGCAGCACCCGGCCGCCCTGCGCCTCCCAGTCGATGTCGAACCATCGCGCGTACGGCGACTTGGGGCCCTCGCGCAGCACCTCCCACAGGGCGCTGTTGTGGCGCGGGGCCATGGCCATGTGGTTCGGCACGATGTCCACCACCAGGCCCAGACCGTGTTCACGCGCGGTCCGCGCGAGCGCGCGCAGCCCCTCCTCACCGCCCAGTTCCTCACGCACGCGCGCGTGGTCCACGACGTCATAGCCGTGCCCCGACCCCGGAACCGCCTCCAGGACCGGGGACAGATGCAGATGCGAGACGCCGAGCGAGGCCAGGTACGGCACGGCCGCCGCCGCGGCCTCGAACGGGAACGCGGGCTGCAGCTGCAGCCGGTAGGTGGCGGTCGGCACCATCGGGTCAGGTCGCTCAGGTGTCATGGAAACCTACGTACCCGCCCCGCCGCCCTTCGTGTCATCGTCCCCTCCACGTGGGCCCACGCGCGCGCCTAGCTTCGAGCGATGGGCAAGACGGGGAGCACCGCAGGGCGTGGCACATCGGCGGCATACCGTGAGGTGATCGGCCTGACCGGGCCGCTGCTGCCGGTCATGTCCTTCCTCGCCCGGCTGCCGACCGCCACGATCCAGTTCGGCAGCGTCCTGCTCGTCGCACGGACCAGCGGCTCCCTGGCCGCCGCCGGCCTCACCGGCGGTGCGCTCGCCGTCGGCCAGGTGGCCTGCGGTCCGCTGGTGGGCCGGCTCGCCGACCGTCACGGCCAGCGCACGGTCGTCCTCACCTTCTGTCTGGCCAACGCCCTCGCGATCGCCGGGTTGGTCGCCGGGGCGCTCGCGGGGCTGCCCACGGCGGTACTGGCCGTGCTGGGGGCGGCGGCCGGGGCGACGGTGCCGCAGATCGGACCCATGGCCCGCGCTCGCCTCGTCGCCCTCGCGCGCGGTGGCGGGGCTCGCGACTCCACGGTGAGTGCCGCGCTCTCCTTCGAGAGCACGCTGGACGAGATCTCCTTCGTCCTGGGGCCCGCCCTGGTCGGGCTGGCGGCGGTCACCGCGCATCCGGGGTTCGCTCTGGGAGGGGCCGCGGTGCTCGTGGCCTCGTGCGGCGCGGGGTTCGCGCTGCATCGGACGGCGGTGGCGACACGGCCCACGTCCGTGGCCCCGGTGGCGGAACGACGGTCCGGTGCCGTCCCACCGCCCCCGACAGGACAACCCACCCCCACCCCACCCCGCATCCACCGCTCCGTCCACCCCCTCCGAGCAGCCCTCGCCCTCCAAGGCGCCATGTTCGGCGCATGCCAAGCCGGCATCACCGCCCTCACCGAGCGCCTCGGACAGCCCGACCAGGCGGGGCTCGTGTACGCCGCCATGGGAGTGATGAGCGCGGTCGCCGGGCTCTCCATGGCCGCGGTGCCCGCCCGTGTCGGACTGACCACGCGTTGGCGGGCGGCCACCGCGGCCGCATGCGTGCTGTCGCTCCCGCTGCTGTGGACGGAGGGCCTCGCCGCCCTCTACGCCACCGTCGTCGTCCTGGGCGTCGCCTACGCCCCGCACCTCATCACGGCGTTCGGGCTCACCGAGCGCGTGGTGCCACCCGCGCGGCTGGCCGAGGCGATGGCGGTGGCGACGAGCGCGCTGGTCGGCGGACAGGCGCTGGCCGTCGCCGTCACGGGCCGGCTCGCCGAGTCCTACGGCCCCGCGGCGGCGTTCGGCGCGGGCAGCCTCGCCGCCGGGCTCGCCTGTCTGATCGCGCTGACGGCGCGCCCGGAGTCGTACACCGGACGGACCGCCGAAAGCGACCGCCACACGCGCGAACCCGACGCGCGGCCGGCTGGGTGAACCGGTCTAGACCGGCCGCTGCAACACCGTCATGCTGCGGTCCACCAGCGTCAATCGCTCCCCGGCCTGCACCTTGGCGCCCGTCCCCGGCGGTACTCCGTCCGTGCGGGCCGTGTCGACGACCACCTGCCACTGACGGCCGTGGTTGACCGGCACGACGAAGTCGAGGGTCTTCGGGGAGGCGTTGAACATCAGCAGGAACGAGTCGTCGCTGATGCGTTCCCCGCGCGGGCCCGGCTCCGAGATCGCGTTGCCGTTGAGGAACACGGTCAGCGCCGACGCCTGCGCCCGGTCCCAGTCCCGCTGGGCCATCTCCTTGCCCTGCGGGGTGAACCAGGCGATGTCCGACAGGTCGTCGTGCGTGCCCTCCACGGGGCGTCCGTGGAAGAAGCGCCGTCTGCGGAAGACCGGATGGTCCCGTCGCAGCCACACCATCGCGCGCGTGAAGGCGAGCAGCCCGCCGTCGCCGTCCTCGGCGCGGCCCTCCGAGTCGAGCCACTTCACCCAGGCCAGCTCGCTGTCCTGGCAGTACGCGTTGTTGTTGCCGTGCTGCGTGCGCGCGAACTCGTCGCCGTGGCTCAGCATCGGCACGCCCTGGGACAGCATCAGCGTGGCGACGAAGTTGCGCATCTGGCGGGCGCGCAGCTCCAGGACGGCGGGATCGTCGGTCTCACCCTCCACCCCGCAGTTCCAGGACCGGTTGTGGCTCTCGCCGTCCCGGTTGTCCTCACCGTTGGCATGGTTGTGCTTGTCGTTGTACGAGACGAGGTCGTGCAGCGTGAATCCGTCGTGGCAGGTCACGAAGTTGATGGAGGCCAGCGGGCGCCGGCCGTCGTCCTGGTACAGGTCGGAGGAGCCGGTCAGCCGGGACGCGAACTCCGCCAGCGCCCGGCGCTCGCCGCGCCACAGGTCCCGTACGGTGTCGCGGTACTTGCCGTTCCACTCGGTCCACAGCGGCGGGAAGTTGCCCACCTGGTAGCCGCCCTCGCCCACGTCCCACGGCTCGGCGATCAGCTTCACCTGGGAGACCACCGGGTCCTGCTGCACCAGATCGAAGAACGACGACAGCCGGTCCACCTCGTGGAACTGCCGGGCCAGGGTGGCCGCGAGGTCGAAGCGGAAGCCGTCGACATGCATCTCGGTGACCCAGTACCGCAGCGAGTCCATGATCAGCTGCAGGACGTGCGGCGACCGCATGAGCAGCGAGTTCCCGGTCCCGGTCGTGTCCATGTAGTAGCGCGGGTCGTCGGTGAGCCGGTAGTACTGCGGATTGTCCAGTCCCCGGAAGGACAGCGTGGGGCCCAGATGGTTGCCCTCGGCGGTGTGGTTGTAGACCACGTCGAGGATCACCTCGATACCGGCCTCGTGCAGCGCCCGCACCGCCGACTTGAACTCCAGGACCTGCTGACCGCGGTCGCCCCAGGAGGCGTACGCGTTGTGCGGGGCGAAGAAGCCGATGGTGTTGTAGCCCCAGTAGTTGTTCAGGCCCATGTCGACCAGCCGGTGGTCGTTGACGAACTGGTGGACCGGCATCAGCTCGAGCGCCGTCACCCCCAGCTCGGTGAGATGCTCGATGAGCGCCGGGTGCGCGAGGGCGGCGTAGGTGCCGCGCAGCTCCTCCGGCAGCCCCGGGTGGCGCATCGTCAGGCCCTTCACATGGGCCTCGTAGATCACCGTGTGGTGGTACTCGGTGCGCGGCCGGCGGTCGTCGCCCCAGTCGAAGTACGGGTTCACCACGACCGACGACATCATGTGCGGCGCCGAGTCCAGGTCGTTGCGCCGGTCGGGTGCGTCGAAGTGGTAGCCGTACACCTCCTCGCCCCAGCGGATCGCGCCGCTGATCGCCTTGGCGTACGGGTCCAGCAGCAGCTTCGCGGAGTTGCAGCGCAGACCGCGCTCCGGGGCGTACGGGCCGTGCACCCGGAAGCCGTAGCGCTGTCCCGGCATGACGCCCGGCACGTACGCGTGCCGCACGAAGGCGTCGCTCTCCCGCAGTTCCACCGCCGTCTCCGAGCCGTCGTCGTGCAGCAGACACAGCTCTACTCGGTCCGCGGCCTCCGTGAAGACCGCGAAGTTGGTGCCGGCGCCGTCGTAGGTGGCACCGAGTGGGTATGCCTCTCCAGGCCAGACCTGCATGGACACGACTCTTTCAGCTGGAGCGCGCCGTCGGGGGCGCCTTGACGTCGAGTCTCCCCGAAAGTGATGGAACCACCTATGACTTACGTCCCTCTTACCGGCCGACCAGTGCATACGCGGTATGCCGAACCAGTGGGGCAAACACGTACTCCCGTGGATGTTGGGGGAGTAAGGGGAAGATGTGCGCGAGATAGTGCACCGCCATCTGGGCAAGGTGGTGGCGGGTGCGGCCATCGCGGTGGCGGGAACCGCCGTGATGATCGGAGTCACCCTGCCGGGTACGGCGGGGGCGGACACAACGGGCGGGACCGACAGCAGCGGCCGGTCGGCCCAGCAGGCGGCCCAGGGGCGGGACGGCGCCGCGGCCGTGCAGCCCGGCGTGGTCGAGGCGGCGCCGGCCGAGGGCGACCGGGGCAAGGGCAACGATCCGCTGACCGACGACGAGATCGCGCGGGTCGAGAAGCTCGCGGTGAACCGGCAGCTCGTCGACCGCAGTGAGAACGTCAGGGGTGCGCGCGGCCCGCAGCGCATCGATGTCCAGCTGGCCGAGCCGGAGGCCGACGAGGTCGACGACGCGAGCGCGCCCCGGCGCGCCGACGTGACGGTCTACGACTACCAGGACGACACCCTCGTCACCAGGACCGTCAACCTCGACACGGGCAAGGTCGAGCGGACCGCCACCCAGCGTGGCGTCCAGCCGCCGTTGAGCCTCGCCGAGCAGGCCGAGGCCGCCAAGCTGCTGATCGCCGACCCGCTGGGCGCCGATCTGAAGGCGGACTACAAGGACGCCACCGGCAAGGAGCTCACCTCGCCCAACCAGCTCCAGCTGAGCAGCATGGTGTACCGGGCCGCTCCGGGCGGGTCGGCGTCCGTCGAGAAGTGCGGTGAGCACCGCTGCACCCGGCTGTTCCCGAAGGTCAAGAACGGCCCATGGGTCGACGCCCGGGACTTCGTGATCGACCTGAGCGCCCGCAAGGTGATCCGGCTCGGCTGAGCCGGCGTCCGTTCACTTTTCCAACTCCGCACCTCCTGTAAGGGAGTCACCTCTTCATGCGCGTCAACAGAATCAGCCGTGCCCGCAGGCGGGCGGCCCTCGGTCTGTCCCTGGCGGCGCTGGCCGCCGGCGCGACGACCGGGGCGGGACCTGCCGCGGCCCAGCCCAAGGCGGCCGCCGCCCCGGCCCCCAACTGCAGCGCGGCCTTCCGCATCGAGCAGAAGCTCTCCACGGGCACCACCTGGCGGATGTGCTGGCGTTTCAACAGCACGTCCGGTGTCGCCCTGGAGGACATCTCCTACCAGCCGCCCGGCGAGGCCAAGCCGATCAAGGTCCTCAACAGCGCCAAGCTGGCCCAGATCCATGTGCCGTACGACGACGGCGACTCCGAGTTCAACGACGTGACCGACTACAACTTCGGCAACGGCCTGCTGAACATGAAGCCCGCCGAATGCCCGGGCGGCACCATCAAGACCGTCAAGGTCCGCGAGCCCATGTACTCCAACTCGCAGAACGTCAAGGGCCTGTGCGCCACGACGCGTTCGCGCGGCCACGCGTACCACCTGCAGACCGAGCCGCCGAACGGGAACATCGGCAAGACCTACCAGGCCCAGGGCAAGGACCTGCTGCTCTACACCGTCAACAAGGTGAGCTGGTACGAGTACATCACCGAGTGGCGGTTCCAGGACGACGGCACCATGACCATGAACGTCGGCGCGACCGGCAGCCTCGCCCCGGAGGACTACGACGCCGGTGACGGCCGCGGCTGGCCCATCGGCAAGGGCGCCAAGGACTACGCCGACAGCCACAGCCACAACGTCTTCTGGCGGCTCGACTTCGGTCTCGACGGCTCCTCCAAGACCCGCGTCGAGCAGTACGACTCGAAGGTCAGTCCGGCCGCGGGCGACCGGGGTCCGACCAACAAGACGACGCTCACGAAGGTCACCAAGGAACTCGCGGGCGACGCCAAGAACATGCGCTGGTGGCGGGTGGTCAGCCAGTCGGGCAAGAACAAGGACGGCCACGCGCGCTCGTACGAGCTCGTCCCGGGCGCCCAGACCAAGTATCCGGGCCGCCCCTTCACCAACCACGACGTGTACTTCACCGAGTACAACAAGTGCGAGCAGTACGCCAGCGGCAACCTGGGCGCCTGCCCCGCCGGGCACCCCGACTCCGTCGACAAGTGGGTCAACGGGCAGGCCCTCACCCACCCCGTGCTCTGGATGAACGTGGGCTTCCACCACATCGTGCGGGACGAGGACCAGCAGCCGATGCCGGTCCACTGGCAGGGCTTCTCGATCGCCCCGCGTGACGTGACCGCTATGAATCCGCTCACTCCGGCGGACCTCAAGGGCATCAACGGGCACGTCGGCCGGGACAGTTGAGAAACGACCCTGTCCATCCGGCTGCACCGCCCGCCGCTCCCGGAGTACCCTTCCTTGATCGTTGGGACGGGGATGCTCGGGGGAGCGGAAGGCGGTGCGCGGGTGGGCTCGGGAGGGCTGGAGTTGCCCCCTGGTGACGAGGGTCACGAGGGGAACTCCGCAGACGTCCCGCCCGGCACGGTGTCCCTGGCCCGGCCGATGGAGACCAGCTCCATCGGCCCGGAGCTGGACTGGGACACCGAGGCCTGGCTCGAGGTGCGCACCCGCGCCCAGCGAGCCGGCCGGGCCTACATCTGGCTGAACCTCGTCGAACAGCGGCTGCGCGCGGTCGTGGCCGCTGTCGTGCGCCCCATCTACGAGCCCGTCCACGGCGACGACTGGGTCGTCGCGGCGGCGGGACCGGCCGGCCAGGAGTGGGTGCAGCGCGCGGTCGCCGTGCGCGAGGTCAGCCGCCGCAAGGGCTACTTGCTGGACCCGGCCGACGACAACGTCCTCAGCTTCCTCACGCTGCCCCAGCTGCGCGAGCTGATGGTGCAGCACTGGCCGTGCTTCGAGCCGTACGTCGACGACCGGCGGGACGTCGAACTCGCCCTGGACGAGCTCGAAGTGACCCGGAACGTCGTCTCCCGCAACCGCGCCCTGTCCGAGGCGGTCCTCAACCAGGCCGAACGGGCCTCGGCGCGCCTGCTGGAGATCCTCGGCACGGGCGGCGACGTGCCCTCCGCGCGCCGGTTGCCCATCGACGCCGTCGAGGACCTGGTCGGCGACCGTTACGCCGACGTGGTCGCCGTGCACCCCGACCGGGTGCGGCTGCTGCGCCAGTTCCCGGCCGAGGACATCTTCGGCGGCGCCCGCAGGCTCGACGCCATCGGCATCGGCCTCAACCTGCTCGTGCAGAACTTCTCGGGCCGCCGGCTCGTGCGGCTCGCCGAGTCCGGCTGCCGGGTGCGGCTGCTGTTCCTGAACCCGGCCTCCAGCGCGGTCAAGCGGCGCGAGCGCGAACTCGGTATCAAGCGCGGCGAGCTGAGCCGCGCCGTCGAGATGAACATCCTGCACATGCGCCGGGTCCGGTCCCGGCTGCGGGACCCGGGCGCGTTCGAGATCCAGGTCTTCGACGAGACGCCCCGCTTCACCGCCTACCTGGTGGACGGCGACGGCTCCGACGGCATCGCGGTCGTGCAGA
This sequence comes from Streptomyces sp. NPDC028907, assembly GCF_055564995.1. Lineage (NCBI taxonomy): Bacteria > Bacillati > Actinomycetota > Actinomycetes > Kitasatosporales > Streptomycetaceae > Streptomyces > Streptomyces sp. NPDC028907. The sequence goes on along the minus strand of NZ_JBVHVE010000013.1, from coordinate 22,618 downwards.
CCTATCTGCGCCGGATGCGCGGGCTGGAGGCGCCGGTGCTGGTGCTGCGCAACGGGAGCCGGGTGGTCAAGTCGGGCGAGATGGACGAAGGTGGCCTTTTCCCCACGTATCGCGAGGAATTCGAGCTCATGTGGGCGGATTCGCGACCGGTGTCCTGAACCGTCCCGCGGGCGAAGCGGAACGCGGTCCTCTGATTGTCAGTGGCCCATGGGAAGGTGGAGACCACTGGGGGAACGCACCACCAAGAAGGGGGACCGCCCATGGGCTGGCACCGTGAGCTGCTGATCGGCTTCGACCTGGAGACGACCGGGACCGATCCGCGCGAGGCGCGCATCGTGACCGCCGCCGTGATCGAGGTCCGGGACGGGCAGCCCATAGGGCGCAAGGAGTGGCTGGCCGATCCGGGAGTCGAGATCCCGGCGGACGCGGTCGCGGTCCACGGCATCAGTAACGAACGCGCGGCCGCCGAGGGCCGCCCCGCCGACCAGGTCGCGGACGCCGTCGCGGACGTCCTCGTGACCTACTGGAAGACGGGCGTGCCCGTCGTCGCCTACAACGCGGCCTTCGACCTGAGCCTGCTCTCCGCCGAACTGCGGCGGTACGGACTGCCGTCCCTGCGCGACCGGCTGGGCGGCCTGGACCCCGCGCCGGTCATCGACCCGTACACCATCGACCGCTGGGCCGACCGCTACCGTCGCGGCAAGCGCAACCTCGAAGCGGTCTGCCGGGAGTACGGCATCGCACTCGACGCCGCCCACGACGCCTCCGCCGACGCCCTCGCCGCGGCCCGGCTCGCCTGTGCGATAGGTGGCCGCCACCCCAAGATCGCGGCCCTCGGCCCGGCGGAGCTGCACCTGCGCCAGATCGAGTGGTACGCCGAGTGGGCGGCGGACTTCCAGAACTTCCTGCGCCGCAAGGGCGACGCGACGGCGGTGGTCGACGGCACGTGGCCGCTGAGGGAGCCGGCCGGAGAGACGGTGGCGGGCGAGTCGGTCTGAGGAGCGACGGGCGGGCAGGTTCAGGCCCTCCCGCCGGGCAGTCACACCGACGCCGGTGTTGCGATGCGCTCGATGCGGGGCTTGGCCAGCCGCTCGTAGTCCGCTCCCGAGATGAGCAGGGAGCGGTCCAGGCGGGCCGCGTTGAAGTACAGCTTCGGCTGGGCCACGACGTCCGGGTCGGCGACCAGTTCGAGGTCGGGGTCGAAGCTGAACGGCAGGACGGTGCCGGGGACCGCACGGGCCAGCCGCTCGGCGGTCTGCGCATCGCTGAAGCCGACGTAGCGCGCGCCGAACAGCGCCCGGACCGCGTCCAGGTCCACTCGCCGGTCCCCGGGGACTACCGCGAGGACGTGACGTGTCGTGCGCCGGTCCGGCTTGACCCGCAGCACGATGCATTTCGCGGCCTCGGAGGCCGGGTGCCCGCGCAGCGCGCAGACGGCCTCGGTGGCGCCTTCGGGCTCGTGGTCGATGAGGCGGTGGTCGACGGAGGAGGAGTCGAGCAGCAAGATCAGGTGCTCGTAGGTGTCGTGATGGGTGTGCTCTGGCATGCGGTGTCCTTGGCATCGTCTTTGTCGAGGGCTCGGGGCGAGGGGAGCTGTGATCCGGGTGCGGCTCGGTGCGCCCGTTCCACCGCCTGCCCCCAGTACGTGCCGGCGACCATCAGAGCCGCTCCGAGACCGGTCGGCGCGGTGAGGTGGTCGCCGCCGAGGGCCACGCCGACCGCGACGGCCCACACCGGCTCGGTGCCCAGTAGCAGACTGGCGCGGCTGGCGGACGTGCGCTGCACCGCCCAGGTCTGCGCCAGGAAGGCGAACACACTGCAGAACAGGGCGAGATAGACCAGTTGGGCCCAGGTCGCCGGGGCCGCGTGGACCAGCGTCGGCAGGTCGAGGGCGGCGAGCGGCAGGAACAGGGCCGTGCCGACGAGGGTCTGCACCGTGGTCAGCTGGAGCGGGCGGACCGCCCGGCCGGCGGTCAAACGGCCGACCAGGACGACATGCCCGGCCCGGATCACCGCGGCGCCGAGCATCAGCAGATCACCGAGGCGCGGCGCGTGGAAGCCGTTGCCGGACATCAGCAGCCCGACGGCCAGGACGCACAGGCCGGTCGCGGCGAAGAACGCGGCAGGCGGCGCGCCGCGGTGGCCACCGCGGTCGAGGAGCGGGGTGAGGACGATGGTCAGGCTGATGATGAGACCGGCGTTGGCGGCGCTGGTGTGGGCGACGCCGTACGTCTCCACGACCAGGACCGCCGCCTGGGTCACACCCAGGGGCACACCGGCCCGCAGCTCGTCGCGCGTCCACCGGCGCGACCCGCCCCGCCGGGAGGCGACCAGACCGAGACAGGCGAGCGCGGAGAGGGCGTAGCGGACGAACAGCACCAGCAGGACGGGCAGCGCGGCCGTCGCCGTCTGGGCGGACAGATAGCTGGAACCCCAGACGAGCGCGACAAGGAGGAGTACCGCATCGGTACGGCGGACGTCGGACACCCGCCTACGGTGCACCGGATGCATCCATGAAGCCCAGTACCACTTTCTAAAACGATCATTTAGCGCCACTACATCGTCCCTACACTGACGCCATGGACGAACGGCAGCTGCGGATCCTGCGGGAGCTCGGTGAACTGGGGAGTGTCACGGCCGTCGCCGAGGCGCTGCTGGTGACACCGTCGGCGATCTCCCAGCAGCTACGGCTGCTCCAGCGCGCGATCCCGGTGCCGCTCACCGAGCGGCAGGGCCGTCGGCTGGTGCTCACCGACGCCGGACAGGCGCTGGCCGGCGCGGCCGTGGAGGTGGAGACGGCGCTCGCGCGGGCGCGGCACACCGTGGAGGAGTTCCTCGGGCGGCCGGACGCGGAGGTGTCGGTGGCGGCGTTCCACAGCGCGGGCTCCGCCTTCTTCCCGCTGCTGCTCCGCGCGCTCGCCGGGCCGGGCCGGCCGGTACCACGGCTCGCCGACGAGGACGTACCGCAGGAGGACTTCCCACGCCTGACCAGGGAATACGACGTCGTTCTCGCCCACCGTCTGGACCACGCCCCGCCCTGGCCGGACACGGTGGCCACGACGACGCTGCTGCGCGAGCCGCTCGATGTGGCCATGCCCGCCGACCATCCGCTGGCCGCGCGGCGCCGAGTCACCCCGCGTGACGTGGCCGACGAACCATGGATCACCGTGCACGACGGTTTCCCGGTGCTCGCCGTCATCGAGGCCATCGCCGCGGCGGCCGGACGCCGCCCCCACCTAGCCCACCGCATCAACGAGTTCGCGGTGGTGGCCGAGGCCGTGGCGGCCGGGGGCGGCCTCGCACTGATCCCGCGCTGGACGATGCGCCCGCATCCGGCGCTGGTCCTGAAGCCACTGAGCGGAGTCCAGGCCAGGCGCCACATCGACGCGCTCTACCGCCCCGAACGCACGGCCCGCACAGCCGTCCGTACCGTCCTCACCGAACTGCGTCACGCCGCGCGCACCATCCGGAACGCGCGGCCATGAGAACCGCACGAGGCGGCCGGCGCTTTCCGCCGTAGGCTGAATCCCGCGCATGAGGGACAGGAGACCGAGGTGGCCGAGACGGCGCTGACCGAGACGACGGTGGACGAGGTGCTGGCCGAACTGGCCGAGCTCGACGACCCCAGGATCCGCGCGGTGAACGAGAAGCACGGCGACGATCACGGCGTGAACCTCGGCAAGCTGCGCGCGCTCGCCAAGCGGCTGAAGACCCAGCAGGAGCTCGCGCGCCGGCTCTGGGCGACCGAGGACACCGCGGCCAGACTGCTGGCGCTGCTGATCTGCCGCCCGAAGGCGTTCGAGCGCGACGAGCTGGACACGATGGTGCGCGACGCGGGCACCCCCAAGGTGCACGACTGGCTCGTGAACTACGTGGTGAAGAAGAGCCCGCACGCCGAGGAGCTGCGCGTGGCCTGGTTCGCCGACCCCGATCCCGTCGTCGCGAGCGCCGGCTGGGCGCTGACCACGGAACGCGTGGCGAAGAAGCCCGAGGGCCTCGACCTCCCCGGACTGCTCGACACCGTCGAGGCGGAGATGAAGGACGCCCCGGACCGGCTCCAGTGGGCGATGAACCACTGCCTGGCGCAGATCGGGATCGAACACGCCGAGTACCGCACCCGGGCCCTCGCCATCGGTGAGCGTCTGGAGGTGCTCAAGGACTACCCGACGTCCCCCGGCTGCACGTCACCGTTCGCGCCGGTCTGGATCACCGAGATGGTGCGCCGGAAGAACGACAGGACCTAGGGATCGACGCGCCGGAGCGCCGACGCTCAGAACGGATACCACCGCACCGTCTCGTCCCCGTCCCGCAACGACGCCACCCGCCGCTCGAACTCGGCCAACGCCTTCGGATTGCTCGGCGCGTGCTGAGCCACCCACGCGCAACTCGCCGTCTCCCGCGCCCCCCGCAGCACCGAGCACCCCTCCCACTCCCGCACATCCCAGCCGTACGCCTCGACGAACGACCGGTAGGACGCCTCGGGCAACCCGTACCGGTCGCGGGAGAGCGCCATGACCACCAGGTCGTGCTCGCGCAGATCGGCCGAGAAGGTCTCCAGATCCACCAGGACCGGCCCGTCCGGCCCGATGTGGACGTTGCGCGGCAGCGCGTCCCCATGGATCGGACCCGGCGGCAGATGCGGAGGCAGGGCGGCCGAGGCCGCCGCGAAGCCGTCCCGGCGCTGCCGCAGATACGCCGCGTCCGCCGCGTCGATCGCGTCCCCCGCCAGCCGCAGCCAGCGCTCCACACCCCCCAGCAACTCACGGGGCGGCAGCGCGAAGGAGGGCGCGGGCAGGGCGTGCACGACCCGTAGCAGTTCGGCCAAATCCCGGGGCTCGGCGGGCCGTACGGCGTCGGGCAGGCGGTACCACACGGTGACCGGGTGCCCTTCCACCAGCAGCGGCTTCGCCTCGGCGGCCCGCACCGCCGGAACGTCCGCCTCCGCCAGCCACATCGCGATGTCCAGTTCGCGCCGGGCCCGGTCCAGGAGTTGGGCGTCGCGGCCCACCTTGACGACCAGGTCACCGGCGGCGAACACCGCGTTCTCACCCAGGGCGAGCAGGCGCGCGTCCCGCGCCGGGCCGGACAGGACTCCCGCGCCGGTCAGTACGTCCCGCGCCCGTGCCTCGTCCATCGTCCGCCTCCGTGTCCCGCCCGGCCTGTCCCATATCCATACGGATCGATCCGCATCGACGGTGTCGTTGATCCGTACCGGTGGCGTCGAGTTCTCGCCACCCGCCGGTCAGTCTCGCATTTCCACAGGTCGGACCGCGTGCGCGCGGTCTTGACGGGGTACGGCGCCTTCACGACCATGACGGGGCCCACCCGAGCCGCGCAAAGGGGCTGATTCCGTGACATCGGTGACCGAGGCGGAGAGGTCGGTGAGACGCACGCCGGAAGACCGGAACCAGCGGCGGGTCACGGATCACGGCGCCTGGTTCCTCGTCCTCCCCGCGCTGATCCCGATCCTGATCCTGAGCGTGGGACCGCTGCTCTACGGCATCCTGCTGTCCTTCACCGACGCCCAGTCCGGACGGACCCAGCCCACCCAGTGGATCGGCGGTCTCAACTTCCGGGACCTGCTGCAGGACACGCTGTTCTGGGAGTCGTTCCGGATCGGCCTGGTCTGGGCCGTCGGCGTCACCGTGCCACAGTTCCTGCTCGCGCTCGGCCTCGCCCTCCTCCTCAACCAGGACCTGCGGCTGCGCTGGCTGGCCCGCGCCCTGGCGATCGTCCCCTGGGCCATGCCCGAGGTCGTCGTCGGCGTCATGTGGCGGCTGGTCTACAACCCCGACGCGGGCATCCTCAACGAGACACTCCGCGACCTCGGCCTCGGCGACGGCCGCGACTGGCTCAGCGGGCTGGGCACCGCCCTGCCCGCCGTCATCGTGGTCGGTATCTGGGCGGGGATGCCGACCACGACCGTCGCCCTGCTCGCCGGCCTCCAGAACACCCCGCGCGAACTGCACGAGGCGGCCGCCGTGGACGGCGCCGGCGCCTGGCGCCGCTTTCGCACGGTCACCTGGCCCGCCCTGCGCCCCGTCGCCCTGTCCATCACGGCCCTCAACCTCATCTGGAACTTCAACTCCTTCGCCCTGGTCTACGTCCTCACCAGCGGCGGCCCCGGTGGCCGCACCCGCCTGCCGATGCTCTTCGCCTACGAAGAGGCCTTCCGCTACGGGCAGTTCGGCTACGCGGCCGCGATGGGATGCGTGATGGTCGCGGTGATCTCGATCCTCCTCTCCGTCGTCCTCGTCGGCCGGCTCAGGGGAGGTGACCGGTCATGAGGACCAGCGCCGCGGGCCGTGTCGGCCAGTACGCCGCCCTCCTCGCCTACCTCCTCTTCCTCGCCTTCCCCTTCCTCTGGCTGATCTCCACCGCCTTCAAACCGCCGCGCGAACTGGGCAGCCTGCACCCCACCTGGATCCCGAAGGACCCCACCCTCGCCAACTTCCGCCAGGCCTTCGACGAACAGCCCCTGCTGCACGCCGCCCTCAACTCCCTGGTCGCCGCACTCGGCGCCGCCCTGATCGCCGTACTCCTCGCGACGCCGCTGGCCTACGTCATGGCCCGCCACCGCACCCGGCTCGCGCGCGCGGCGACCGGCTGGGTGGTCGTCAGCCAGGCGTTCCCGCTCGTCCTGGTGATCATCCCGCTGTTCCTGGTCCTGAAGAACCTGCGGCTGATCAACTCGGTGCCGGGGCTGGTCATGGTGTACGTCGTGTGGGCACTGCCGTTCGCGCTGTGGATGCTCGTCGGGTACGTCCGCGCGGTGCCGCCCGAGTTGGAGGAGGCGGCCGCCGTCGATGGGGCCGGGCGGGTGCGGACGCTGGTGTCTGTGACGGCGCCGCTGCTCGCACCGGGGATCGTGGCGACGGCGCTGTTCGCGTTCGTCACGGCCTGGAACGAGTTCTTCTTCGCGCTCGTGCTGCTGAAGACCCCCGAGAAGCAGACCCTGCCGGTGGTCCTCACCCACTTCATCGGCGCGGAAGGCGTCGCGGATCTCGGCCCGCTGGCCGCCGCCGCGTTCCTCGCGACGCTGCCCTCGCTGGTGGTCTTCGCGGTCATCCAGCGGCGGATCACGGGCGGCATGCTCGCCGGGGCGGTGAAGAGCTGATGCGTACGAGAATGCTGCCGGCCCTGGTGGCCGTCCTCGCCCTGCTGCTCGCCGGATGCAGCGGCGACGACGGCCGTTCCGGCGGACCCGTCACCCTGCGCTTCCAGTCACTGGCCTGGCAGGAGGAGTCCGTCGAGGCCAACAAGGAGCTGGTGGCGGAGTGGAACGCGACCCATCCCGACGTCAAGGTCGAGTATGTCCAGGGCAGTTGGGACAGCGTCCACGACCAGCTGCTCACCTCCTTCGAGGGCGGTGAGGCCCCGGACATCATCCACGACGCCTCTGACGACCTCGCGGACTTCGCGTACGGCGGCTACCTCGCGGACCTGACCGACCTGCTGCCGCAGCGGCTCAAGTCCGACATCCCGCAGCGCAGTTGGGACACGGCGACCTTCGACGGCCGGATCTACGGCGTGCCGTTCCTCCAGGAGCCGCGGGTGCTCATCGCCAACGCGAAGTGGCTGAAAGAGGCGGACGTACGCATCCCGACCCCCGAACGGCCGTGGAGCTGGCCGGAGTTCCGCAAGGTCACCGAACAGCTGAGCGGGGACGGGAAGTACGGTGTCGCCTGGCCGCTCAAGGAACCCGTCTCCGCCTCCCTCAACCTGTCCCTGTCGGCCGGCGGGCAGCTCTTCCACCGCGGCGCCGACGGCAAGGTCACCGTCCGCTTCGAGTCGGCCGACGAGGTGATGCCGCGCACCGTCCACGACCAGGTCAACGCCGACCGCAGCGCGTCGCCCACGACCCTGGGCAGCGGCGGCTCGGACACCCTGCCCGGGTTCTTCGGCGGCCGCTACGCGATGGTCCCGCTCGGCTTCTCCTACCGGCAGCAGATCGTGCAGCAGGCGCCGAAGGGCTTCGACTGGCAGGTGCTGCCCGCCCCGGCGGGCGCCGACGGCCTCACCCAGGGCGTCAGCCCGCAGACCCTGTCCATCGCCGAGGACAGCCCGCACCAGGCGGAGGCCGCCGAATTCATCGACTTCCTGCTGCGCCCCGAGAACATGGTCCGGCTGGCGCTGGGCGACTGGATGCTGCCCACCGGCATTCAGGCCCTGAAGGATCCGGCCCTGCACACCACCGAGAACGACTGGGCCACCGGTACCGCCCTCGCCGCACACCTGCGCTCGGCACCCGCCCAGTCGGTACGCGGCTACCCGGAATGGAAGGACAAGGTCGCCACACCCGCGTTCCAGGAGTACTACAGCGGAGCCATCGGGCTGCGCGAGCTGCGTGAGCGCCTGGAGGACGACGGGAACCTGGTGCTCGCCCGCTACCAGCGCTGACGCGAGGCCCAGGTAATTCGGTTGTCCGGGGCACCCGGCCACGCCTAACGTGCCGTCCGTGGCAGCGAACAACGCGATCTGCATCTCCGGTCACGGCCGGGGCTACGCGCACTCCGTACGGATGCGCCGCGGCCCCGGAGCCCTGACCGGCCCGGGGAACCACGCCCGCTGATCCCACGCGGAGCCACTGCTCCCCATCTTTTCTCCCGTCTTCCGGTCAGGGCCTTCGTCTGCCCTTTCCCTCTCCACGGAAGACAAGGACCGCAGGCCATGGCCCGCCCCACCCGCGTATCCCGCGCGCTCTCGCAGAACTTCCTCGCCGACCGCACCGCCGCGGGACGACTCGCCCGCCTCGCAGTACCGCAGGGGCGCCAGGCGCCTGTGCTGCTCGAAGTCGGCGCCGGGAAGGGCGCGTTGACCGAGCTCCTCGCCCCGCGCTGCCAACGCCTCCTCGCATACGAGATCGACCCCCGCCTCCTTCCCGCCCTGCGCTCACGTTTCTCGCGCACCCCCCAAGTCCGCGTCATCGGCGAGGACTTCCTCACCGCACGTCCGCCGAGCACCCCGTTCTCCGTCGTCGGCAACGTCCCCTTCTCCCGCACCGCGGCCATCGTCGACTGGTGCCTGCGGGCGCCCGCCCTCACCGACGCCACCCTCCTCACCCAGCTGGAGTACGCCCGCAAACGCACGGGCGACTACGGCAGCTGGACCCGGCTGACCGTCCTGACCTGGCCGCGATACGAGTGGCGGATGCTCGGCCGGGTCGGGCGGCACAGCTTCCGGCCCGTGCCGCGCGTGGACGCGGGGATCGTACGGATCGAGCGGCGCCGCACCCCGCTGCTCGACACCGCCGCGTACGCGAGCTGGCGGCAGCTGGTGGAGCTGGGGTTCTCGGGCGTGGGCGGATCCCTGCACGCGTCGTTGCGCCGGGTCCACCCGCGGCGGCGGGTCGACGCGGCGTTCCGCGCGGCAGGCCTCGACCCGAGGGTGCTGGTCGGTGAGGTGCCGCCGGGGGCGTGGCTGGCACTGCACGGGGTGCTGGCGCCGTGAAACACGGGGACCGGCACCGCGAAAGCAACTTGCACGAGACGTATCGTCTCGCTTAGTGTCGTTCCCATGACCACCCCCGCTCACATCGCCATGTTCTCCATCGCCGCCCACGGCCACGTGAACCCCAGCCTCGAAGTGATCCGCGAGCTCGTGGCGCGTGGGCACCGGGTCACGTACGCGATTCCACCGGCCTTCGCCGAGAAGGTCGCCGGCACCGGCGCCGAACCGAAGCTCTGGAACTCCACGCTGCCCGGCCCCGACGCGGACCCGGAGGCCTGGGGGAGCACCCTGCTGGACAACGTCGAGCCGTTCCTGGCCGACGCGATCCAGGCACTGCCGCAGCTGGTCGAGGCGTACGACGGAGACGAGCCGGACCTCGTCCTGCACGACATCGCCTCGTACCCGGCCCGCGTCCTCGCCCACCGCTGGGGCGTCCCCGCGATCTCGCTCTCGCCGTGCATGGTCGCCTGGGAGGGATACGAGCAGGAGGTGGCCGAGCCGATGTGGGAGGAGCCGAAGAAGACGGAACGCGGGCGGGCCTACTACGAGCGCTTCCAGGCATGGCTGGAGGAGAACGGCATCACCCAGCACCCCGATCCTCCCCCAGAGGGGGGACCCCCAGCCGGACGCCCCGACCGCTCCCTCGTCCTGATCCCGAAGGCGCTCCAGCCGAACGCCGACCGCGTCGACGAAACCGTGTACTCCTTCGTCGGCGCCTGCCAGGCCGACCGCACCGCCGAAGGCGACTGGCAGCGCCCGGCCGGCGCCGAGAAGGTCGTGCTCGTCTCCCTCGGGTCGGCCTTCACCAAGCAGCCGGCCTTCTACCGGGAGTGCGTGCGGGCCTTCGGCGACCTGCCGGGCTGGCACCTGGTCCTCCAGGTCGGCCGACACGTCGACCCCGCCGAGCTCGGAGACCTACCGGCCAACGTCGAAGTGCGTTCCTGGGTCCCGCAGTTGACGATCCTGAAGCAGGCCGACCTGTTCGTCACCCACGCCGGCGCCGGCGGCAGCCAGGAGGGTCTCGCCACGGCCACCCCGATGATCGCCGTACCCCAGGCCGCGGACCAGTTCGGCAACGCCGACATGCTCCAGGCACTCGGCGTCGCCCGCCACGTCCCGACGGACGAGGCCACCGCCGAGCTCCTGCGCGAGACGGCCCTCGCGCTGGTCGACGACCCCGAGGTCGCCGGGCGTCTGAAGGACATCCAGGCCGAGATGGCCGGGGAGGGCGGGACGCGCCGGGCCGCCGACCTCGTCGAGGCCGAGCTGACGGCTCAACCTGCGGCGCGGGGGGACGCCCGGTGAGTGGTGCCGACGGCCGCCTCGATGGCGCGGATCGCGCGAGCCGGGTCCGGCAGGTAGACGTCCCACAACTCGACGGAGCCGCCCGTGCCGACGGCAAGGGTCCGACCGTCCGGGCTGAACACCACCGCCGCGGGTGACCGGCCCGGCAGGCTGATCCTGGCCCGGCCGGTGGCGAGGTCCCAGAGGCGCACACCTCCGGAGCCGGCCGCGGCCAAGGTACGCCCATCAGGACTGAAGGTCGGCGACCCGACCTCCGTGCCGGCGGTGAAGCCGTCCCGGAGGTCTCCGGTGCGCACGTCCCACGCCTTCACGGATCCGCCGCTCGTGGTGGCCATGGTGGTCCCGTCCGGGCTGAACACGAGGGACAGCGGGCCTCGGGCGCTCGGCCGGATGGTGTGCTGGGTGCGGCCGGTCGCGGCGTCGAGGAGAGTGACCGGTTCGTCGCCGCCCTCGATGGTCACTACGGCGAGTGTGCGGCCGTCCGGGCTGAACGCCACCGTTCTGACGGGGTTTCCGTCGCCGGTGCGGACGGTGTCGACCGCGCCGGTCGCAAGGTGCCAGATCCGCACCGACCCCGCGCCGCCGACGAGGGCCAGCCGCGTCCCGTCGGGGCTGAGGACCACCTCCTCGACGCCGCCCCACGCACGGCTCTGGCGCAGGCGGCCCGTGGCGACGTCCCGGACCTCGATCACTCCCTTCCTGCCCGTCCTGGCGGCCAGGGCACGCCCGGTCGGGGCGAATCCCACGTCCCTGGGGCGGGACACCGCGATGGGCATTCCCTCCACCCGGGACGTCAGGTCGGTGCCGGGTGCCAGTGCGGCTTCGCGACCGCCGGTCCCGGCGTCCCAGAGCTCCACCGACTCGCGGGCGGACGGATCATGGCCCATCGTCGCCACCGTGTGTCCGTCCGGGCTGAAGGCGATATCGGCGACAGAGCTTCCGGCACCGCCTCGCAGAGTGGTCCGCGGCTGATCGCCGGTCGGACGGTGCACGCGTACGGCGGGGTCCAGGTTGCCGCTGGTGACCAGGGTGCGGCCGTCCGGGCCGAGGGCCACCGTCATGGCCCCGCGTCCGCGGTGACCGGCGGTCACCGTGGCCCGTGCGGCGCCGGAGACGGTGTCCCACAGGCGCACCGTGTCCTGAGGACCCGGGACGGCGAGGGTCCGCCCGTCAGGGGAGAAGGCCGGCTGGTCCCACCTGCTGGGTCCGTCCTTGATCGTGCGCCGGACGACGCCGTCGGCCACCTCCCGCAGTCGCACCGAGCCGTCGCTGCGGACAGCCGCGTAAGTCCGTCCGTCCGGGCTGAAGACCACCGCATCACCCTCGGCTCGGCTGTCATGGGTGCTCCGGGTGCGGCCGGTGGCCATGTCCCACACCCGCACCCGCCCGTCGAAACTCACCGCGGCGACGGTACGTCCGTCGGGGCCGAAGGCGACGTCCTCCAGGTCGGGGAGGCCGGTGAAGGTGTGCCGCTCGCGACCTGTGGCCACCTCCCACACCCGCACGGCCGACAGCGAGGAGACGGCCACCATACGAGCGTCGGGGCTGAAGTCCACCCCCCGTACCGAACCGTCGGGCACGGTGAGGCTGCTGACCTTCCTGCCGGTGACCGGATCCCACAGGCCCAGCACCGCACCCGAGCCGACCGAGCCGGCGACAGCGAGCATCCGTCCGTCGGGGCTGAACTCCATGACCTCGCGGACGTCGCGGCCGGCGAACGTGTGCCGGAGCCGGCCTTCGGGCAGGTCCCAGATCCGCACGGTGCCGTCCCCGCCGTGCGCGGCGAGGGTGCGCCCGTCCGGGCTGAGGGCGATGGAGTGCACGGGGTCGGTGCCACTGACCAGGCGCATGCGCAGCGGGAGGGCCGCGGCGGCGTACAGGGCGGTGGTGGCCTCGCGGGTCGGGCTGGTGCGGTAGGCCTGGACGGCCAGCAGGGCGGCTCGGTCGGGGTCGATCTCCAGCCGTGCGCCGGACTGGGCGGCCAGTTGCCGGGACCGCGCCAGCTCCTGGGCGGTGACCGCGCTCTGCCACTGCCGCACGGCGAGGCCCGCCGCGACGAGGGCGAGACACAGGGCCGTCGTGACCGCGGTGAGCGTCAGCCGGTACCGGCGACGGCCCCTCAGCTCGTGGTCGCGGCCGGCGTCCAGGAAGGCACGCTCCAGGTCGGTCAGGTCCTCGCGGGCCGCCCCGCCGAAGTGTTCCCGGGCGGCGGCCAGGCGGCTGCCCCGGTACAACGCGCCCTTCTCCCGGCCCAGTTCCCGCCAGGCATGCGCCGCCTCCGTCAGCTTCCGGTGCACCCGCAGGCGTTCGCGGTCGTCCTCGATCCACCCGCGCAGCCGGGGCCAGGCCGTGATCAGGGCCTCGTGGGCCATCTCGACGGTGTCGCCGTCGAGGGTGAGCAGCCGTGCCCCCGCGAACGCCTCCAGCACCTCGGAGGTGTCCTCCCGGCCGATGCCGGACAGTTCCGCGCGCTCCACGGGACGGCGGGTGTCGGGGGTGCCGTCACCAGGGGCGACCAGGCGCAGCAACACCCTGCGGGCGGCGGCCGCCCGGGCCTCGGGGAAGCGGCCGTAGACCTCCTCGGCGGTTTTCGAGATCGCGCCGTCCAGACGGCCGGCCGCCTCGTAGCCCGCCAGCGTCAGGGTCTTGCCGCGGCGGCGGCGCCAGGTCTCCAGCAGCGCGTGGGACAGCAGCGGCAGTCCGCCCGGGGCGTCGGCGACCTCCTCGACCAGCCGGGCGGTGAGGGCTCGCTCCACGATCAGCCCGGCGGCCGTGGCCGGCTTGACGACGGCGTCGCGCAGTTCCGCCGAAGTCATCGCACCGGCCAGGAGGTTGGCATCGCGCAGTGCGTCGGCCAGTTCGCGGTGCTCGGCGCAGCGGCCGTAGAAGTCGCCGCGTACGGCCACGAGCACCCGTAATCGGCTCTCCGGCCGTCGGGCGGCCAGCAGCAGGTCGAGGAAGCGGGTCCGTTCGGCGGGATCGCGGCAGAGGGTGAAGAGCTCCTCGAACTGGTCGACGATCACGAACGTGTCGGCCCCGGCGCCGTCCTCGCCGGGGGCCGCGGGCGTGAGGAGGGACGCATGGGTGCGGGCGGGATGTGCGCCCGGCGTCAGGATCCGGATCCCGGCCGGACGTAAATCCGGCTCCCGGGTCTGTCGGAGCACCGGGACCAGTCCGGCGCGCAGCAGCGAGGACTTGCCGCTGCCGGAGGGGCCGAAGACCGCCGCGAACCGTCGCCGGCGCAGCAGGTCGACCAGGTCCGAGGTGAGTTGTTCCCGGCCGAAGAACAAGGCGCTGTCCCCGGTCTCGAACCGGGCCAGCCCACGGTACGGAGCCACTGATCCGTCGTCGTCCCGGGAACCGTCGTCGGCGGACTCCGCCACCGCCTCCTTCCACCGCGCCTCCCACTGCGCCAGATCCGCGCCGCACGCCTGCGCATAGGCCAGGGCCACCGGCAGCGTCGGCAACCGCTCGCCCGCCGCGGCCTGCGACAGCGTCGTCACCGAGTAGCCCGCCCGCCGGGCCAGCGTCCGGTAGGTGACCCCGCCCGCCTCCGCCCGCAGCTTGCGCAACTCGAACGCGAACCGCTGCACCGGCCCCGCCGCCGGATCCACCGGCGCCTCCCGACGACCCGCCACCCCCGCACCCCCTCCAGCCACCCCTGTTCGTACCCCGCCATTGTTCGGCCGCCAGAACGGTACTGCCGAACAATTCGCCGGCCGCTGAACTCGGAGACGCCCCACGCCGAACCCGGCACCCGCCCGCACGGAACAGGACCGCGCCCGCGCATGGAATCCCCACCCCTCGTCTCCGCCGCCCGCCTGGGCTGGCTGGACGCGCTGCGCGGCATCGCCGCACTCGTCGTGGTGTTCGACCACTCGTCGTACACCTTCATGGCGGACTTCCGGCGGGAGCTGATGCCGCAGTTCAGCACCAGCCGCTACGGCATCATGGTGTTCTTCCTGGTGAGCGGCTACATCGTGCCCGCCTCGCTGGAGCGCCGGGGCTGCGTCCGGACGTTCTGGATCGGACGGCTCTTCCGTGTGTACCCGCTGTGGGCGGCCGTCGTCGCCGCGCTCCTCGCCGCCGACCTCCTGGGCGTCGCGGAGTCGCGCGACTTCGGTCAGCAGAGCCCCGTCATGGTGGCGGTCGCCCACGCCACGATGCTTCAGGAGCTGTTGGGCACACCCAATCTGCTGCTCGTCCTGTGGACGCTCTCGTACGAGATGTCCTTCTACCTGCTGGTCGTCGCTCTGTTCACGGTCCGCCTGCACCGTCGGTCCGCGGCGACGGCCGTCCTCCTTGCCGTGCTCGCCGCCGTGAGCGTGGCGGCCGGGGTCGTGATGCCGCCCTCGGCCCTGTCCGGACTGGTCGGCACCGGCCCGCTGATCGCGTTCGCCTCGACGGCCATGGCGGTCGCACTCTGCTGTGCGAGCACCACGTCACCCGTACTGCGGGTGTTCGGCGGCGTGCTGGGTGGGGTCACCGCGCTCTTCCTGGTCCCGTTCAACGGCACGGTCCCGCTCTGGGAAGGCCTGGTGATCCTCGCGGTGATGTTCCTCGGCACAGCCGTCCACCGGGCCGTGAACGGCCAGAGCACCTGGCGGTGCGCGGCGGGCACGGCGGTCGTGGTGGTCGCCTGTGCCGTGGGCAGCGCCTATCGGTACGGCGAGGGCGGCCACTTCACGCGGCGCGGCTGGATCGTCGCGTTCCTGCTGGCCGTGCTGACCTTCGGCGCCGGACTGGCGGCGCGTCACCGCCGCATACCGCGGATGCTGAGCGGACTGGGCACGATCAGCTACTCGGTCTATCTGACGCATCCGGTGCTGCTGGCGGTGATCGACAGCACGCTCGGCCGCCGACCCCAGGATGATCTCGCGCTCGAAGTGGCCTTCTTCGCCGCGCTGTTGCCACTCAGCGTGCTGACCCACCGCTACGTCGAAGTACCGGGCCAGACTTGGGGGCGCAGGTTGGCGCGCCGCGTGCGGCCACCGTGACATGCGCGGCGGGGCCCGCCGACCCCGGGGGAGTCGACGGGCCCCGCTCGTCGGGCGGACGGGTCAGACGGGCACCCGCTCGCCCTCGTCGTCCCGGGCCGCCTTCGGCGTCACGGCCTCCGGCGCCTCGTCGTGCGTCAGGTCCGGCAGCCGGTGCAGCCACTTCGGCAGATACCAGTTGCGCTCGCCCAGCAGCGCCATCACCGCGGGGAGCAGCACGCCCCGGATGATCGTCGCGTCGATCAGCACAGCCGCCGCGAGTCCGACGCCCATCTGCTTCATGGACTGCATGGACAGCGTGCCGAAGATCGCGAACACGGCGACCATGATGACCGCGGCACTGGTGACGACCCCGGCCGTGGTGACCACACCGTGCTGGATCGCGTCCTTCGTCGAACGGCCCCGCAGCCGCGCCTCGCGGATCCGCGAGACCACGAACACGTGGTAGTCCATCGACAGGCCGAACAGGATCACGAAGAGGAACAGCGGCAGCCAGGTGACGATCGCGCCGACGCCCTCCGCGCCCACCAGCGAAGCGCCCCAGCCGTGCTGGAAGACCGCGACGAGGATGCCGTACGCGGCGCCCACCGACAGCAGGTTCAGCACGATCGAGGTGACGGCGACCGTCAGTGAGCGGAACGACAGCAGCATCAGGCCGAAGGCGAAGACGACGACGAACGCGAAGACCGGGATGACGGCTCCGGCCAGCTGGTCGTTGAAGTCCTTCGAACCGGCGACCTGCCCGGTGATCGGCGCCTCGACACCGTCGACCTTGCCGAGCGTGGCCGGCCGTACCTCGTCGCGCAGCTTGTCCAGGCTCACACCCGCCTTGTCGAGGTCGGAGCCGCCGACCAGCGGGACGTACACGAAGGCGATGTTCTGCTCGTCGTGCAGCTTGATCTCCACCGGGCCGCGCGAGGCACCCGAACTGATCGCCCGCTCACGGAAGTCGGCCAGCGCGGACTTCACCCCGGGCGCGTTGATGTCGTCCGCCTTGACGACCACCTCGGCCGGCTCGGAACCCCCGGGGAAGGCCTCGTTGAGCCGGTTGTACGTCTGCACGATCGGCAGCGAGTCGCCGAACTCCTTGTCCAGGGTGAGCTGCTCGGTCTTCATGCCGAGCGCGGGAGCCGCGATGGCGAGCAGCGCACCGGCCGCGACGGCGACCGAGACGACCGGCCGGGCGAGCACGCCCTTCAGTACGGCCGTCCAGAACCGGCTCTCGCGGTTGCCGCGCCCCCGGTTGCGACGGAGCTTGCTCTGCGGGTGCAGGAAGGGGATCTTGCCCTTCTCGACCCGCTCGCCCAGCATCGACAGCAGCGCCGGCAGGACGGTCACCGAACCGACCATCGCGACCGCGACGACCATCAGCGAGGCCAGGCCCATCGCCTCGAACTCGGCGAGCCCCGTGAACAGCATGCCCGCCATCGCCACGCACACCGTGACCCCGGAGACGATGATCGCGCGGCCGCTGGTGGCGGCGGCGACCCGCAGAGCCGTCTGCGCATCGCGTCCCGCCTCCCGCTCCTCCCGCTCACGGCGCAGATAGAACAGGCAGTAGTCGACGCCGACGGCCAGACCGACCAGCAGCATCACGGAGTTGGCGGTGTCGCTCATCGGCATGACGTGGCTGACGATGCCCATCAGGCCCATCGTCGCCATGATCGCGGTGACCGCGAGAAGCACCGGCAGCAGGGCCGCCACCAGCGCGCCGAAGGCGATGAGCAGAATGCCGAGGGCCACCGGCACCGCCGAGTACTCGGCCTTCTGGAAGTCGTCCCCGAACGCGTCGTCGAACGTCTTCATCATGCTCGCGCCGCCGATCTCCTCGATCCGCAGCGACTCGTGGTCCTTCTGGACGTCCTGGACGGCCTTCAGCACGGGCTCCACGCGCTCACCCGCGGTGTCCGCCTCGCCGCGCATGTCGAACTGCACGAGCGCGCTGCGCTCGTCCTTCGAGATGGTCCGCGTGTCGTACGGCGACGTCACGTCCGTGACCTCGCCGGTGCCCTCGACCGCCTTCACGACCGCGGCGACCGCAGACCTGAACTCGGCGTCCGTGGCCTTGAGGCCACCGTCCTTCGCCTGGATCAGGACGGTCTCACCGGCCGGCTCGTCGATCCCGGCGTCCTCGACGATCTTGGCGGCGGTGTGCGTCTCGCCCTTCAGCTGGTCGCTGTCCTTGACGTCGACCCGGCCCGCCGCCGAACCGAGCCCCATCGCCAGGACGACGAACAGCACCCAGATGCCGACGGCAGCCCATCGATGGCGGGCGCTCCAGCCGCCTGCGCGGGCGGCGAGTCCCCGCACTCGCGTGTCTCCGTTCCCCATGACGGGCTTGCCCCCTTGATTGCGGTGGCGGCCCCCTGCCGCCCCCTTTCGTTTCGAAGGTATGGGCCGGATAAAGCCATCTCGTCGTGCTTCCCGGTGAACTGAGACGGCCGTAACTCATCCGCTCGGGCACCGCCCTCTCCCCACTGGGGAGGATGAAGGTCCCTTACATCTATCGGGGCGACGAGGTTGTGCTCCGTGCTGACCGGTGAGTAACTTACGGCTCCGGGCCGTCGTGCCCACCCCCACGGGGCACGACGGCCACGACAGCCCGGTCACTGTCAGTGGGCCGCCTTAAGGTGGCCGGATGACGACGACGTATGCGGCGCTGCTGCGTGGAATCAACGTGGGCGGCAGCAGAAAAGTCCCGATGGCCGACCTGCGCACCCTCCTGACCGGCCTCGGCCACGGCGGCGTACGCACCTACCTCCAGAGCGGCCAGGCGGTCTTCACCACCGACCACGGCGACGAGGACTCCCTGGCCGCCGAGCTCACGTCGGCCATCGACAAGCACTTCGGCTTCGCCGTGGACGTCATCGTGCGCGACCACGCCTACCTCCGGGCCGTCGCCGACAACTGCCCTTTCCCCGCAGCCGAGTTGGAGCCCAAGCAGCTCCATGTCACCTACTTCTCCGCCCCGGTCGACGCCGACCGCTTCGCCGAGATCGACCAGCCCGCCCACCTCCCGGAGGAGTTCCGCCTCGGCGACCGCGCGCTGTACCTCTACGCCCCGAACGGCCTGGGCCGCTCCAAGCTCGCCGAAGTCCTGTCGCGACCCCGGCTGAACAAGGGGTTGATCGCCACCAGCCGCAACTGGAACACCGTCGTGAAGCTCGTGGAGATGACAGGTGACTGAACATGACTCCGCCGTGCACGCGGCCATCGAGGGCGAGTTGAGGCTGCTGGACCCCGAAGTCCGCAGCTCGGCCGAACTGCTCGGGGCGCTGCTGCACCCCGACTTCCACGAGTTCGGTTCCTCGGGGAGGCGCTGGGACCGGGCGTCGACCATGGCCCGACTGCCGGCGGACACCGATCCGGAGGATCCCGCGGACCGCTACGTCGTCAGCTCCGAGATCCGGGGCGTCCGGCTCGCCCCCGACGTCGTCCACCTGACCTTCGACACGGAGTACGGCGGCCGGCACGCCCACCGCAGCTCGCTGTGGCGCCGGACGGCCGACGGATGGCGGATGTACTTCCACCAGGGGACACCGTTCAGCCCCGAGGAAGCGTGACCCTGCGCAGACCGAAGGAGGGCGACTTGGAGAGGATCTCGCGCGGCGGCGCCAGCCGCGACCGCGCGCACAGACGCCGCACGTCGTCGTCGGTGTGCGCGGCGGCCACGGCGTCCAGGAGCGCGAGATCGTCGTCCGACAGCGACACGTCACCGAAGCCCGCAAGTGGTTCCCAGCCGTCCCAGGGCAGTGTCTCCACGCCACCCCGGCACGCGAGGTCGAGGACGAGACTGCCCCGGACGAACCACATCCCGCGCAGCGCCCCCTCACTCCAGAACCCGAAGGTCTCCGGATCCGCCTCCCCGCCCCGGCAGGCCCGCCACGCGTCGCCCGCCACGAGAAACCGGTCGCGGGGCACGTCCAGCGGATCGAAGCCGAGATCGCCGTAGGCCGGATGCAGGACCTGGGGGTCGACCAGTCGCCAACTCCCGTCCGGAAGCCGGTATTCGCTGACCCAGTGGTCCTCGTGGAAACCGTCCACGAAGTAGGTGGCGAAGCCGCCCCGGATTCGGGCGGGCGTTCCCGTGGCCCGCAACAGCGACACATGCAACAGCGCGAAGTCCCGGCACGTCCCCACGAACCGCTCCTCCGGCTGCCGAGCCTCGGTCAACGGGGCGTTCCGCCGCTCGCGCAGGATCCGCAGGATCTCGGTGACGTACCGGGACTCGGCGTCCTCGCGCAGCCGTCGCTCGGGGATGACGTATCCCAAGCGCGCTCCGTCCCCCTGGTGGATGATCACATCCCGTACCACACGGGCGAGTTGACGCGGATCGCTCGGCAGCCCACTGACGTCCAGTTCCCCCGGATCGCTGTAAGGCGTCTGCCGCAAGTAGAAGTCGTCGTCCATGCGGGGACCCTCAAGCCTGCCCCAGGGGCAAGGTCAACCCGGTGGACCGGTGTGCGAGGCTCGTCGTATGCGCTACATCATCATCGGGGCAGGAGCGGTCGGCGGTGTCATCGGTGGGCGGCTCGCCGGTTCGGGGCACGAGGTCGTACTGGTCGCGCGTGGCGCGCACTTCGAGGCCCTACGGGACCACGGGCTGCGGCTCAGGGTGCCGGAGGGCGAGCTGACCTACCGGCCACCGGTCGTCGAAAGCCCCGCCGCCCTCGGGGAGCTCCGCCCCGACGACGTACTCGTCCTGGCCGTCAAGACCCAGGACAGTGCGGCCGCGCTACAGACGTGGGGCCCGGCCCCGGTCGCGGGCGGCGGTACGGCCGCCGAGCGGCTCCCGCTCGTCTGCGCGCAGAACGGCGTAGAGAGCCAGCGCCTCGCCCTGCGCCTCTTCCGACAGGTCTACGGCGTCTGCGTCTGGCTCCCGTCGACGTACGTCGAACCCGGTGTCGTCTCCGCGGCCGGCAGCCCTCTCACCGGCATCCTCCACCTCGGCCGCCACCCGCACGGCACCGACGAGACGGCCCGCCTCATCGCCGCCGACCTGGAGAAGTCGCACTTCGAGGCACCGGTCGTGGCGGACGTGGCCCGCTGGCAGTACGCCAAGCTGCTGGCCAACCTCGGCAACGCCCTGGAGGCCGTGTCCGGCCCCGTCGACAGCGAGGAGGCCGCGGCACTGTTCCAGCGGGTGCGTGCCGAGGGCGCCACCGTGCTGGACGCCGCCGGGATCGCCTACGCCGGTGCCGAGGAACAACGCGCGGTACGCGGCGACAAGGTCACCCTCGTCCCCCTCCCCGGCACCCCACGCGGCGGCGGCTCCTCCTGGCAGTCCCTCACCCGGGGCACCGGCACCATCGAGGCCGACTACCTCAACGGCGAGATCACCCTCCTGGGCCGCCTCCACGGCGTACCCACACCTCTGAACGACCTCCTCCAGCGCCTCGCCAACACCTTCGCGAGGGAGAGGCGGGCGGCGGGGTCGATGCCGGTGGCCGAACTCCTGAGACTGGCCGAACAGGCCATGAGCCTCGAGCACTGACAGCAAGGAGTCCCGATGCCGCCGTGGCGCCCCCCCCCACACCCGCACTCGCCCACGGCCCCGACCCGCGACGAACCGCAAGGCGCTACGCGAACCCCACCCACCTCAACGGGCCGCCGCAGGCACCCCGCCCAACCGTCGGAGGCTCACGCCCCGACCGCAGCCAGCACCGGCACCCGAGCCGCCTCGTACCGCTCCACCAACACCCGCGCCACCTCAGGCGCCGCCCCAAGCACATCCCCCAATACATCCGCCCCGGCCGCCCCCCGAGCGATGCGGTCCGGGAGGAAACCGGGAGCGAGGACGTACGGCGCGACGGCCACCCGATCGCAGCCGAGTTCCCGCAGTTCCCGCACCGCGTCCTCGGTGCGGGGAAGGGATGCGGAGGCGAACGCAGGTCGCACGGCGCACCAACCGGTGTGCCGCCACTCCCGCGCGATTGCTGCGATCACTGCGTTCGCCTCCGGGTCGGAGGACCCCGCCGAGGCCAGGACGACCCCGGTCGAGGACTTGCCGGCGGGGCTCAGACCCGCCTCGTACAGGCGCCGTTCCAGAGCGGTCAGGAGCAGCGGGGACGGACCCAGCACCTCCGCCTGGCGGATCCGGAGCTGCGGCGGCGCGTCCCGCAGCACCGCCGGGATGTCCGCCTTCGCATGGAAGGCGCGCGTCAGCAGCAGCGGGAGGGCGACGACGTCACGGACGCCCTCCGCGGCCAGCGACTCCAGCACGCCCTGCACCGACGGGATGTTGAAGTCCAGGAAGCCGGTCTCCACCCGTACGTCCGGGCGCAGCGAGCGCACCCGGCGTACCAGGGCATGCACGGTCGCGGCATGCCGCGGGTCGCGGCTGCCGTGGGCGATGACGAGAAGAACCGGCTTCTTGAACACAGGACTCAGCTCCTTGCCAGCAGGCCGCGACTGCGCAGCACCCACCGCTCCAGCGGGCTGAAGATCAGCAGGTCGATCGCGATGCCGACGACGAGGATCAGGAAGATGGCGAGGAACACCTGGGACATGCTGCTGTTGGTGCGGCCTTGTTCGAGGAGTTGCCCCAGCCCGATGCCGAGGTCGGGGGAGGTGGCGATGATCTCGGCGGCCATCAGGGACCGCCACGAGAAGGCCCAGCCCTGCTTCAGACCGGCCAGATAGCCGGGCAGCGCGGCCGGCATCACGATGTGCCAGGTGCCCTTGAGCCCCGTCGCGCCCAGCGTGCGGCCCGCCCGCAGGAACAGCGGCGGCACCTGGTCGACGCCCGACACCAGGCCGTTGGCGATGGACGGGACGGCGCCGAGCAGGATCACCGCGTACATCATCGAGTCGTTGAGGCCCAGCCAGATCACGGCCGGCGGCACCCAGGCCACCGACGGCAGGGA
>NZ_JBVHVE010000012.1:298643-355830 GCF_055564995.1 Streptomyces sp. NPDC028907 | reverse complement strand
GGACGGGCTGAATATCCAGCCCCTCCGGCGTTTGAGGAGCGGGGTCTGGGGCGGAGCCCCAGAAGGATGGGACGGGTAGGGGCGGCGGGGGCGAGGAACATCCCGAAGGGGACCCGGCGCCGCGCACGTCCGGGCAGGGGCATACCGTGAGGAGTCGTACGCCTGAGCCGGGAGGAGATTACGGATGGGCAGCCGCACCGCACTGGTCGAGGATCTGATGGAGCGATTCCCGCACGTTCCGCGGGAAGCCGTCTTCAAGGAGGACCTGCTCCGGGGCGGCGTGGCCTTCGACCCGTCCGCCCTCAGCGACAACGAGGGCGGTGAGGTCAAGCCGAAGTCGTACTTCATCTTCTCCTTCGACCACGGCACCCTCCCCGAGCTCGGCGAGGCCGCGCTGCGGCGCCCCCCGGAGGAGATCATCCTCACCGGCGGCCCGTACGACCTGCGGCGCACCGTCGTCTCCGTGCGCGTGAACCCGTCGTCGCCGTACCGGGTCGCGGCGGACGATCACGGAATGCTCGGGCTCTACCTCGACGGCAAGCGCATCGCCGACGTCGGGGTGCCCCCGATGCCGGAGTACTACCGGCACAAGCTCGCCAACGGGAAGTCCGTCATGGAGGTCGCCCCGACCATCCAGTGGGGCTACCTGATCTATCTGACCGTCTTCCGGGTGTGCCAGTACTTCGGCGCCAAGGAGGAGTGCCAGTACTGCGACATCAACCACAACTGGCGCCAGCACAAGGCGGCGGGCCGGCCGTACACGGGCGTCAAGGACGTGGAGGAGGTCCTGGAGGCGCTCGAGATCATCGACCGGTACGACACGGCCAAGGCGTCCACCGCCTACACCCTCACCGGTGGCGCGATCACCAAGACCGTCTCCGGCCGGGACGAGGCCGACTTCTACGGTCACTACGCCAAGGCCATCGAGGAGCGCTTCCCCGGGCGGTGGATCGGGAAGGTGGTCGCGCAGGCGCTGCCGCGTGACGACGTGCAGCGGTTCAAGGACTACGGCGTGCAGATCTACCACCCGAACTACGAGGTGTGGGACGAGTACCTCTTCAAGATGTACTGCCCGGGCAAGGAGCGTTACGTCGGCCGCGACGAGTGGCACAAGCGGATCCTCGACTCGGCGGAGATCTTCGGCGCGCGCAACGTGATCCCCAACTTCGTGGCGGGCGTCGAGATGGCCGAGCCCTTCGGGTTCAAGACGGTCGACGAGGCCATCGCGTCCACCACCGAGGGCCTGCGCTTCTTCATGTCGCAGGGCATCACACCCCGCTTCACCACCTGGTGCCCCGAGCCCACGACCCCCCTCGGCAAGGCCAACCCCCAGGGCGCCCCGCTGGAGTACCACATCCGGCTGCTCCAGGCCTACCGCCAGACCATGGAGGACTTCGGGCTCTCCTCGCCTCCCGGCTACGGCCCGCCCGGCCCCGGCCGCGCGGTGTTCTCGGTCAGCTCCTTCATGGACAGCCTTCCGGCACGGGAGTCCGAGACGGCGGAGAATTCCACCACGGTGTAGGTGAGACAGACGGGGCCCGCGTCCGTACAAGTGGCTGGAGTTGTGAGG
Organism: Streptomyces sp. NPDC028907; assembly: GCF_055564995.1. Taxonomy (NCBI): domain Bacteria; kingdom Bacillati; phylum Actinomycetota; class Actinomycetes; order Kitasatosporales; family Streptomycetaceae; genus Streptomyces; species Streptomyces sp. NPDC028907. Next base: position 354,260 of record NZ_JBVHVE010000012.1, on the reverse strand, counting down.
GCGCGCGGTCTGTCATGACATCTGAACACGGCGCTTGTCAGTTGTGTCGGAAACGTGAAAGGCTCATGTCCTGCCGCGAGGTTTCCCCCAACTCCACCGCCAATATGGCGAGTTGACCTCGCATGTGGATGCAGGAGACTCATGCCCGACCTGCCGACTCCCCAGGACGCCACCGAGGCAGCGCTGTTCTCCGAGTGCTGGGACGCCGTGCTGTCGTACTCCGACCTGTGCACGGCCGGCTCCGCCGCGGCCAACCAGCTGGCCACGGAGGCGTTTTCGACCGGCATACGTGAGGCCCGCGACTCCGACGCCGGGTCCATACGCGGCAGCGGCCGCCGGCCGCCCCGCCTGCCCCGCATCCCCCTGCTGCTGACCGCCGTACGTGCCACGGCGGCCGCCTGGGAGGAGAGCGGACAGGGCCACAAGCTCGACCCCGACCTTCGCCTGTGGCTCAACTCCGAGAAGGCCGCCCGCTACACCGGCCCCCCGCTCCAGCGCCCGCTCGCGCTGCGCGGACTGCGCGACATGCAGGAGCCGGACGGGGCCCTGCTGTGGCTGGCGGAGGTGGAGGCGCTGCCGCTGCACGGGGTGGCCCGCCGGCTCGGTCTCGACCCGGCCACCGTCTCCGAGGAACTCACCCAGGTCCGCGGCCTGTTCCGGGACCGCTGCCAGCGCAACCACCTCGACACACCGATGGACCCGCGCTGCCGGAGCTACGCCCGCCTCCTCGACGCCGTCACCCGCTCGACCGGCGCCGACGCCCCCGGCGACCTCTCCCGCCACCTCGCCACCTGTGTCCAGTGCGCCGAAGCCGCGGCCTGTCTGCGGCTGAACGGCTCCGGGCTGCCCGCGGCCCTCGCGGGCGGGGTGCTCGGCTGGGGCGGCCTCGCCTACCTGGAGCGCCGCCGCCGAGCCGCCGAGGTGCGACTCGGCGCCGGACGACCCGACCCGGTCGACGTCGGCCCGCCGAACCCCGGCGCGCACAAGGCACGCGTCGTACGCAACGGCCTCCTCGTCGCCGCCGTCCTCGTCTCCGTGCTCGCCCTCGCGGTGTCGATCATGCCGGCCGGCTCCACCGGCGACGGCGGCACGGCGGCCGGTGACCCCTCCGACCGCCAGCCGGTCGCCGACCCCGGGTTCACCCTGCCGGTCACCGCCGCCACCCGGCCCACCGAGGACTCCCCGGGCCCGTCGGACAGCGCCACCGCCGCCGAGGACTCGCCCGACCCGAAGAAGCCGGGACCCGGACCGCAGGGCACCACGTCGTCCACGTCCGCCACATCCGGTGCGGACGACGACCCGGACCCGTCCGCGAGCGAATCCGTGACGTGCAGTGTCGACTACGACCTGGTCAACGAATGGCCCGACGGCTTCCAGGCCACCATCACCGTCACCACCGAACGCGCCCTCGACGACTGGCGGGTCGCCTGGTCCTTCCGTGACGGCCAGCAGGTCGGCCAGATGTGGGACGCGAGCTTCGCCCAGAACGGCGACCGGGTCACCGCCACCGCCGCGGACTACAACAAGACGGTTCCCGCCGGCGGCGAACTCGCCTTCGGGTTCCTGGCCTCCCGGGAGGGCAAGAACTCCCCGGCGTACGACTTCACGCTGAACGGGCACGACTGCGGCTGAGCGCGACCGCGCGTAAAACCGTTTGACGGGCCTTCCCGGGGCCGGGCTGGAGTGACGGAAGATCAGGGCGGTGGCCGGTGGCCGCCGCCGACGAGCGGACGTGAGTGAGGAGGTGTCGACCGATGGCTGTCTTTGCGACGAGCGCTGCCCGCATCCAGTTCATCAAGTCCACCTCCGTGGCCCTCGGCTGATCACACCTCACCTTCTCCGCGTCCGGTGCACGCGGCTGCCGGGGCCACCCTTGTGAAGGGTCACCCGTTGACTTCCACCTCTGTCTTCTCCGCGTTGGCTCCCTACGGCTGGGACTCCGCCTGGGCCGACGCGTTCACCCCGTACGACGCCGAAGGGCTGCTGCCCGGGCGGGTCGTACGGGTCGACCGCGGGCAGTGCGACGTCGTCACCGCCGACGGTGTCGTACGGGCCGACACGGCGTTCGTCACCCCGCGCGATCCGATGCGGGTCGTGTGCACCGGTGACTGGGTCGCCGTCGAACCGGCCGGGAACCCGCGCCGTACGGCCTTCGTACGCTCCACCTCCTCCAAGCGGTCCGAGGGGCAGATCCTCGCCGCCAACGTCGACCACGCCGTCGTCGCCGTGTCGCTGGCGGTCGAGCTCGACCTCGGTCGTATCGAACGGTTCCTGGCCCTGGCCTGGGAGTCGGGTGCGGCTCATACAGCGGCTTGGCCCTTATCCACGCCGGAGCATGGCGCCCCTGGCGGTCGGGACGATTCCGTTGCGCAACGATGCGTCGGCGGGACGGGGAGCAAGGAAGCGGAGCAGCCAATCGCGTACGGGATGGTGTTTCTTCTTGCGCGGGCGGCCGATTTTGAAGCGGTCGATGGGGCTGAGGTGGGGGCCGTTACGACGGATCTGCTGCAGGAGGCTTCGGGAGAGTACGGTTCCAGGCCTGTACTTGTCGGTGAGGAAGCGCAGGAGGTGCGGCTCGGTGTCGTTGTGCCATCTTGCGTGCGGACCCAGACGGGGCTGTCGAGGATGACCTCGCTGACCACGCTGCCCAGAGGCAGCCGATGTCGACTGGTCGACCTGGAGACGCTCTACGGCATGGAATGACCCGCGCACATGGGTTGCCGTAATTCGGTGGCGGCGCGGCCTGACTGTCTCTAGTGTCAGTGCCGTTCGAGCGGTGACCGGAGGTTGCCGCGGGTGACTTGGCTTGGTTTGGGAGGTGTGACCGATGGCTGTCGTTGAGATGGGCGCTGCCCGCATCCGGAAGTTCATTCAGTCCACCTCCGTGGTCTCCGGCTGACCTTACTTTTCTCCTGCGCCATTGGGCGCTGTGCCGGGGCCACCTTGTGAAGGGTCACCCCTTGTCTTTCTCTTCTTCTTCGGTTTCGTCGCACCCTCTCGCCGTCTACGGCTGGGACGAGGGCTGGGAAGCCGAGTTCGCTCCGTACGCCGAGCAGGGTCTGCTGCCCGGTCGCGTCGTCCGGGTCGACCGTGGCCTGTGCGACGTCATCACCCCGGTCGGTACCGTCCGGGCCGACACCGAGTTTGTCGTCCCGCGTGACCCGATGAAGGTCGTGTGCACGGGCGATTGGGTCGCCGTCGACCCCGACGGCAGCGACCCGCGGTACGTGCGGACGCTGCTGCCGCGCCGCACCGCCTTCGTACGATCGACGTCGTCGAAGCGTTCCGAGGGCCAAGTCCTGGCCACCAACATCGATCACGTCGTCATCTGTGTGTCGCTCGCGGTCGAACTCGACCTTGGGCGCATCGAGCGGTTCCTGGCCCTCGCCATGTCCAGTTCGAACGGTGAGGCACTGCTGCATAACGCGGCGGACTCCTGGGAGTCCGGCGCGCAGCCCGTCGTCGTGCTCACCAAGGCCGACCTCGTGCCGGACGCGGTGACGCTCTCGCACCTGGTGCAGGACGTGGAGGCCACGGCGCCGGGTGTGCCCGTGCTGACCGTCAGCGCGCTCGACGGGGACGGGCTCGACGTCCTCGTCGCGGCCGTCTCCGGCGGTACGTCCGTGCTGCTCGGACAGTCCGGCGCGGGGAAGTCGACGCTGGCGAACGCGCTGCTCGGGGAGGACGTGATGGAGGTCCGGGCCGCGCGCGACGTAGACGGCAAGGGGCGCCATACGACCACCACGCGCAATCTGCTCGCCCTGCCGGGCGGCGGCGTCCTGATCGACACCCCGGGGCTGCGCGGCGTCGGCCTCTGGGACGCCGAAACCGGCGTCGGCCAGGTGTTCTCGGAGATCGAGGCGCTGGCCGAGCGGTGCCGCTTCCACGACTGCGCCCACGACAGCGAGCCGGGGTGCGCGGTGCGCTCCGCGCTCGACGCCGGTGAGCTGCCCGAACGGCGGATGGAGAGCTACCGGAAGCTGATGCGGGAGAACCAGCGGATCGTGGCCAAGACCGACGCCCGGCTACGGGCCGAGATCAAGCGGGACTGGAAGCGCAAGGGTGCCGAGGGGAGGGCGGCGATGGAGGCGAAGCGGGGGCGTTGGCAGTGACGGTTCCGGCGTCCGCGTGGCCGTCTCCGGGGGCCGCCGCCCCCGGACCCCCGCTCCGGCGCTGAACGGGCCTCGTCCGCAGACACCGGACGGGCCGGTTGGACAGCGCCGTGTCCGTTTTCCGCCAGCCCATGCCTCGGTGAGGGCGGACACTGGACGGTGTGATGGACGAAGACACCAGGTACGAGGCCGTACGGAGCCGTGACGCCCGTTTCGACGGCGAGTTCTTCTTCGCCGTCGAGACGACCGGCATCTACTGCCGTCCCAGCTGCCCGGCGGTCACGCCGAAGCGGTCGAACGTCCGGTTCTTCGCGACAGCCGCCGCCGCGCAGGGCTCGGGATTCCGGGCCTGCCGGCGGTGCCGGCCGGACGCCGTGCCCGGGTCCGCCGAGTGGAACGTACGGGCCGACGCGGTCGGGCGGGCCATGCGGCTGATCGGCGACGGCGTCGTCGACCGGGAAGGCGTCGCCGGGCTCGCCGCGCGGCTCGGATACAGCCCCCGGCAGGTGCAGCGGCAGCTGACCGCCGAGCTCGGCGCCGGGCCGGTGGCCCTCGCCCGGGCCCAGCGGGCGCACACCGCGCGTGTACTGCTCCAGACCACCGAGCTGCCGATCACCCAGATCGCGTTCGCGGCCGGGTTCGCCTCCGTGAGGCAGTTCAACGACACGATCCGGGCCGTCTACGCCTCGACCCCGAGCGAGCTGCGCGCCGCCGCGCCGACCGCCGGCCGCCCCTCCCGGCGTGCGGCCACCCCGTCGGCCGGGATCCCCCTGCGGCTCGCCCACCGGGGCCCCTACCAGGCCGGCGCCGTCTTCGACCTGCTGGCCCGCGAGGCCGTCCCCGGCATCGAGGACGTCTGCGGCCCACCCGGCCGCCGCGTCCACCGCCGTACCCTCCGGCTGCCCCACGGCACCGCCATCGTCGCGGTGCGGGAACGGCCGGGCGGCGCGGGGCGCCACGCGCGGGCCGCTCACCCCGGCGGCTGGCTCGACGCCCGTCTGCATCTCACCGACCCCCGTGACCTGACCACAGCCGTCCACCGGCTGCGGCGACTGTTCGACCTGGACGCCGACCCGTACGCCGTCGACGAGCGGCTCGGCGCAGACCCCCGGCTCGCCCCGCTGGTCGCCGCGCGGCCCGGGCTGCGGTCACCCGGGGCGGCCGACGCCGAGGAACTGGCCGTACGGACGCTCGTGGGGCCCGAGCGGGCCGAGGTGCTGGTCCGGCGGTACGGGAAGGTGCTCGACGCGCCCTGCGGCAGCCTGACCCATCTGTTCCCCGAGGCGGCCGTCCTCGCCGAGGCCGAGCCGCACGGCCCGCTGGGCGCGCTCACCGCCGCCCTCGCCGACGGCGACCTACGGCTGGACCCGGGCGCGGACCGGGACGAGGCGGAGGGAGCGCTGCTCGCCCTGCCCGGTCTTGACGCCCGTACCGTCGCCGTCATCCGGACCCGTGCCCTCGGCGATCCGGACGTCGCACCGCCCGGCGTCACCGCCCCGGAAAACTGGCGCCCCTGGCGCTCCTACGCATCGCAACACCTGCGCACAGCAGGGGAGTTGGAGTAACCATGACCGTCCCGACCACGCACTGGACCGAGGTCGACAGCCACGTCGGCCCGCTCCTGCTCACCGCCGACCCCGGCACCGGCGCCCTGACCTCCCTCTCCGTGCCGGGCCAGAAGGGCGGCCGTACCGTCCAGGAGGGCTGGCGGCACGACCCCGCGCTCTTCCGGGCCGCGGAGGAACAGCTCGCCGCCTACTTCGCGGGTGAACTCAAGGAGTTCCAGCTGGAGTTGCGCACCGGTGGCAGTGAGTTCCGGGAGCGGGTCTGGGCCGCCCTCGACACCGTTCCCTACGGGGCGACCACGACGTACGGAGAGATCGCCGCACGGATCGGCGCCTCCCGTGCCGCCGTACGGGCCGTCGGCGGCGCGATCGGCGCCAACCCGCTGCTGATCGTCCGCCCCTGCCACCGCGTGATCGGGGCCGACGGCTCGATGACCGGGTACGCGGGCGGCCTCGAACGCAAGGTGCGGCTGCTCACGCTGGAGGGCCGGCTCCCGGGGGCTTCTCTTTTCCAGGGCGCCTCCTCGTTCGGCCCTACCGGCGCCATCGTCAGGTCCGGGCGGTCCCCCCGCGTGCCGTGATCAACGCCGAGCCGCCCTTCCGCAGGGCGATCCGGATCGCGCCCTCGCCCGCGTCGGGGTCCCGCCGAGGGCGGATCCGGTGGCGAGCACGGTACCGGCGGGAGCGACCCGATGGATCAGCCCCAGATCACCGCGCCCACCCACGCCCCCGCGATCAACTGGCAGGTGAACAGCTCCGCCAGCACGCTCGACCCGCCCGACCGCATCGCCGTCCGCAGCGCGCCCCTCGCCTCGCCGTGGCGGCCGAGCCGGAGCCGTTCCGCGAGGTAGATGCCGGCCATGAAACCGGGGATCGAGCCGAGCACGGGGATCAGGAAGAAGCCCAGGAACGAGCCCGAGGCGGCGTACACCACGACGCGTCGGCCCGCCCAGCTCGGGCGCAGCCGGCGCGGCGGCAGTGCCCAGCGCACCACCTGGGAGAGGAACAGCGCGACGGTGGCCCCGACCAGCACCCACCAGGCGACCGGCTGGGGGTCCTGCACGGCCCACCACATGACCGCGGCCCACACCAGCCACGACCCCGGCACGCCGGGCACCAGCACTCCGCAGAGGCCGAGCAGGAGGACCAGGCCGACCAGCACGAGGTCCCACACTCCCATCTGACCAGAGTGCCGGAGCCCGCGAGAACACGCAGATCAGTGTCGTCGCCGCAGGTGAGAGGGCCGGTCACCGCCGGACGCCACGCCCATCGCCCCCGGCCGCTCCCGCACCCCGTCACCCCTGCCGCCCCCGAGCCACCCACCCCCGCTCGTACGCGTGCCACCCCAGCTGCAGCCGGGTCGTCACCCCGGTCAGGTCCATCAGCCGCTTCACCCGGCGCTGCACGGTCCGCAGCCCCAGGTCCAGCTGCTTGGCCACGCTCGCGTCGGTCAGGCCGGCCAGCAGCAGGGAGAGCACCTCCAGGTCGGTGTCGTCGGGCCCGTCGGGCTGCTGCTCGGCGACACCGGACGTGCCGAGGTGTATCGGGAGCGCCTCCCGCCACACCGACTCGAACAGCCCGGACAGCAGCTCCAGCAGCCCGCTCGCGTGGACGACCAGCGCGGCCGGTTCCGGGGTGTGCGAGGTGAGCGGCACCAGGGCGAGCGTACGGTCGGCGATCACCAGCTTGGCCGGGACCTGGTCCACGACCCGGACCTGCGCCTCGCGGCCGAGGGTGGCGGACAGCTCGGTGATGCCGTCCGGCTGGTCGAGGACCGAGCGCTCCAGGACCACCCGGTAGCGCACTCCGCGATCGGCGGCCCGCTCCTCGGCGTCGTTCTCCGTGCCGGTGACGGCGACCGGGTTGCCGGTGACCAGCGCGCACACCTCCTCGCTCGCCCCGAGCTGGAGCTGGAGGTAGCGCTGCGAGACCGCGGCCGCGCCGATCACCACCTCGACGAGATCGTGCACGGCGGGCTCGGCGAGCCCCGCCCGGTACTCCTCGGCGAGCATCGCCGCCGCCAGCTCCGCCTTCTCCAGCTCGTGCCGCTGCTGGGTGAGCAGCGCGCCCAGTGCCACCCCGGGCGGGGCGGCGACCCAGCGGCCGGGGCGGGCCGAGGACTGCGCCGCGAGCCCGTGCCGCTCCAGGCGGCGCAGCGCGCGCTCCGTGTCGTGCTCGCCGAGCGTCAGCCGTCGCGCGAGATCGGGCACGTCGGCGGCTCCCACGGACACCAGGGCCCGGTACGCCGACTCATGCGTCTCGTCGAGACCAATCACTCCCAGCATCGGGCCGCGCCCCTCCCAGAGAACACCGGTGTTCGGTCCGTGGCGGGAAAACGGCCCGCACAACCGGCCTTGGCACATCATCGCCGTACCACCTGTCACTCTGCCAAGGTGTCGCCACCGCAGCATCAACCACCGCCCGATTTGCCCGACCTGGGCCTCCTTGGCCTGCGCTTTCGCGTCAACGGACAGCGGCAGCACCGGGTTGCCCGCGTCAACGCGGCCTACGTCACCAAATCCCGGGTTTCCGGGTCACGGGCCAGGCGCACACGGCCGCGCGGGCGGGCTGCACTCGGACGTACAGCACGAGGGCGAACGCATCTTCGGCGTGTTCGGTGGCTCGGCCCCGGACGCGGCCACCCTGCCGAAGGGCCACTCCACGTTCACCGTCGAACGAGTGAGAGAGGCGCTGCGGACGGCACCGGGCCCGTTGCCGGCCATCGAGGTCGCGGCGCAGGCCGGCCCCAGCCGTCAGACGGCACAGCGCTACCTGCGACTGCTGGAGCGCACAGGCAGGGTCCGGATGAGCCTGCGTTACGGCGAGATCACGTAGGGCTCCGAGCCTCCGAAGCAGTGCCGCTTCGCCGGCCTGATCGGCTGCGGCGTCATGGGTTTTCTCGTTACTCCACAGCGCGGCCGATGAGTTTGTGGCTCCCGCCCGGTCCAAGCTCGTGACACCCCAGGAAAGGACACCGCCATGTCGGAGCTTCTCGTCGACTTCATCACCTCCCTCGACGGCTACGCGTCGGGAGAGGGATGGCCCGGGTTCTGGGGCCTCGAGGGCCCGGAGTACCTCGCCTGGCTCGGCGAGCAGCCCGAGGCCACCTACCTGATGGGAGCGAACACCTACCGCCTGATGTCCGGCTTCGCCGCAGGCGAGGTCCCGAAGGGCCAGGACGAGTTCAGGCCCGAGGAAGAGGCGTCCGTCGACGAGCTCACGCAAGCGTCCAAGGTGGTGTTCTCCTCCTCGCTCGAGGAGCCACTGACGTGGGCCAACTCCACGCTCGTCCGCGACGACGCCGTCGAGGCGGTCCGCGCCATGAAGTCCAGTGGCTCGGGGCTCCTCAGCACGATCGGCAGCCTCAGCCTGTGCCGGTCCCTGCTACGCGCCGGACTCGTCGACCGCTTCCGGGTCGTGATGTTCCCGGTGATCACCGGGGCCACGGGCGAAGAACGCATCTACGACGGCTATCCGGACGTCGCCCTCGAGATGATCGAGCACCGCACCTTCGACGGCCGCATCCAGCTGGTCGAGTACAAGCCCCGTGTGCTGGAGCACCCGCCGCTCGGCGTCCCTGCGTGACGTCGGGACGCCCGGTCCATCGTCGCTGTGCGGCGCGAGTCGACGCCGCAGCACAACAGGCACGGAGCCATTGATCACTCCGCTCGACGACCGCGGCATCGCCATGCCCCCCTGCCGTTCGGCGACGCGTTCCCCCAGTGGTTTCGCAAGAGTGTTCAACACCTCACTCGACAACGTCACTTGGGGCGGCTCCACGGGTCGGATTTTCCTGATGCCCCGTTTTCATCCGGCCCGTGCGGTGGACAATTGGGGGCATGAGCCAGCAGGGGGGAAGGCCCACCGGTCACGAGGACGACTGGTGGGGGCAGCTGTACGGTGACTTCACCGAGGACACGGGCCCCACGGCGGCGCCCGACTCACTGGACGACCGGTTCGCCTCGGCGGCGGGCGCGGTGAACCAGCCTGCGGCGGCCGGGGCTCCCGGCACGAAGGCCCCGGAGACGGGCGTGGCGGTTCCGTCGCCGCGAGCCGACACGGATGCCGCGCCGGGCCGGTCGACGTTCCCGTCCGGGCTGCCGAAACCGCCGGGCTTCACCGTGGAGCCACCGCCCGAACCCGCGCCGCCCCCACGCCCCCTCGACTACGTGGGCGACGGCCCGCCCACCTACGCCGCCGAACCCACCGCCCTCCCGCCCGCCGACCCCGACGACCTGGACGACCTGGTCGCCGACACCGTCCTCGACGGCGCCCGCTACGGCGCCTGCACCCTGCGCGCCGTGTCCCTGCGCGGCGACTCCGCCCGCTACCGGGGCGAACCCCGCCGCGACTGTCTCCTCACCGCCCGCTTCGGCACCGGCGACCAGGCCCTGATCCTGGTGGCGATGGCCACCGGCGCCCGGGCCACGCCGGGCGCCCACCGCGCCGCGGCCGAGGCCTGTCACTGGATCGGCCGGGCCGTCGGCCGCGCTCACCCGAAACTCGCGGAGGACATCAGGGCCGCCCGGCGCGGCGACCTGAAGTCGGGCCTGCACCGCCTCACCGACCGCAGCCTCGGCAAGCTCCGCGCCAGTGCCGCCGAACAGGGCATCGAACCCGAGGAGTACGCGGCGACCCTGCGCTGCCTCCTGCTGCCCGCCGACCCCGAGTGCCGTACCCGCGTGTTCTTCGGCGTCGGCACGGGCGGACTCTTCCGGCTGCGCGACGGCGAATGGCAGGACATCGAGCCCCGCGTCACCGACGTCACCGGCGAACCGGTCGTCGGATTCGGCTCCCTGCCCGCCGAGACCCCCGAAGGCGACCGCCTCACCATGGACCTCGGCATCACCACACCCCCGAGCCCTTACGACCCCGCCCCCGAGCCGCGCCGCGAACCCTTCCGCTTCCGCGCCTCCGTGGCCCGCCCCGGCGACGCCCTGCTGATGTGCACCGGCGGCCTCGCCGACCCCCTGCGCGGCGAACCCGAACTCGCCGCCCACCTGACGGAGCGCTGGTCCGCGACCGAGCCGCCCGGTCTCGCCGAGTTCCTCGCCGACACCCAGGTCCGGGTCAAGGGATACGCGGACGACCGTACGGCCGCCGCCGTGTGGGAGGCGTGACAGGCTCCCTCAGCTGTACGGCACCCACCGGCGCGCCGAGGTGTCGTACTCGTAGCGCGGCAGCCCGTCGATGCCCGTCGTGCGGAACGGGCGGCCGTGGTCGTCGATGCGCACCGTGCCGGTGCGGCCCTGCGAGGACCAGTCGAGTTCGAGGTACCAGCTGCAGGCGCAGTTCCTGGTCCGCGCGTCGATCAGCAGCACCTCGGGGTCCTCGGCGGACACCCGGTACGGAAGCCGCATCGCCGGGATCGTGACACCCGAGTCGTTGCCGTCGGCGGGGCGGGCGACGGGCCGGTCCTTGTCCAGGTCGACGTCGAAGTAGCGGGGCGTCAGTGCTCCGCCGCAGCCGTTGTCCATGGCGTACGAGCTGCCCCCGCCGGGCGCCGAGCGACCGACGACGCGCACCCGCAGCGCCTCCAGGACGACGGCCGTGGGCGTCCGGCCCTGCACGGAGACCTTCACCAGGGTCTGCCGCCCGTGCACGGCGTTGTGCGAGCCCGCCCAGGCCTCGGCGTCCTGCGGGGCGGGTGGTGGGGCCACCTGCTGCGGGGACCTGCCGACGACGTAGTCGTGTCCGCAACCCGCCTGCCAGACATGGGAGTCGGCGCTCCAGGTCAGGGGCACCCCGGCCGGGGGCCGCTGCTGACCGGGTTCCTTCGAGGGCTCCTCGGCGGTCCCGGTGGGCTTCGCCGAGGGCTTCCTCGACCCGCCGGCCTCGGGGGAGGACGTGCTGGCGGACGCGCTCGGGGACTTGGGCGACTTCGGGCGCGGGGCGCCCGGCGGTGTGGTGCGGGGCGGATCGGCGGCCTCGACGGAGTCGCTCGCGCCGGGACGGCGGTCGCCGTCGGGCAGGGCGGAGAGACTGCCGAGCGTGGCGAGGAGAGCGGTCGCCACGGCCGCCGAGACCAGGAAGCGTCGGCGGCGGTACCAGGGGCGGCGGGGCGGGTCGTCCGGTGCCGGTTCCTCGACCGGATCACCGGGCGGACCGTCGGCCGGAGCCGGGGCGTCCACCGGCGCGGTCGAGGGCGCCGTACGCGACCGCTGCCGTGCCGCCACCGCCAGGATCCACAACCGGTGCAGCTCCAGCCGCTCCTCCGGTGTCGCCCCGCACAGGGCGGCGAACCGTTCCACGGGGGCGAAGTCGAGGGGGACCGCGTCGCCGGCGCAGTAGCGGTGCAGCGTGGAGGTGTTCATGTTCAGGCGGCGGGCCAGCTGACCGTAGCTGCGGTCGGTGCGGTCCTTCAGGCACCTGAGTGCCGCCGCGAACTCCTGGACGTCGTCGTCCCGTGCTTCAGACACCGTTCCCCCGGGTCCTCGCCGTCCCGGGACGGTATCCCAGGCACTCCATATACCTGCACGTCAGATGGGCTGGGATGGTTCCACCGTCGCGGATCGGGCGGCGGAGCTTGCGGCCGTGCGCTGTGACGGCTGATGCTCTTGGTGTCGCACCGACCAGAGGCAGGACAGACCATCCGCCATCGGTGACGACCACTTTCACACGTTCACGCTCTCATCGCACTCATCTCGTTCACGGGGGACAGCCATGCCCAACCGCACTCGAACCGGAGCGCTCGCCGCGCTCGCCGTCGCGACGCTCGCCGCCGGCGCCGCACTCACCGCCGCACCGGCCGGCGCCGCCACGAAGGCACCCGCGCCGAAGTTCCTGTCGGCGTCCCAACTCCCGCCGCACCCCACCTCCGCCTGGACCGCCGGCAAGGTCACCGACGGCGTCCCGGAGGAGATGCGGTACTGCTTCGGTGACGCGCTGCTCGCCTACGACTCCAGCTACCGCGCCTTCCGCACCGACCTGGAGACCAACGCCCAGCAGCTCAACGTCGTCGTCGGGAACAGCGCCAAGGCCAAGGCGCTCGCCACCCGCCTGAACAAGGAGATCCGGTCCTGCGCCGAACGCAGCGACGCCGACCCTGAGATCGAGGCCGAGTACCGGAGCTACGGCACCCTGCCGGTCGAGGAGGGCGCCCGTGTCCACGGCCTCGCGACCCGCGCCTCGTGGGGCGCCATGGACATCGGCCTCGTCTCCGTCGGCCGGGACGGCGGCACCGTCACCGTCGTGCAGTGGGGTCAGATGGGGGACTTCACGGACGCGCCGGTGAAGGCCTTCAAGAAGACGACCACCACGGCGGTCAACAAGCTCTACTGACCACCACACCAGCGGGGCCGCCCTCCCGGACGGGGGTCGGACGGGCGGCCCCGCACCCACCACCCGCTCTCGCCACGCGCTGAACCACGGCCGAGCAAGCGAATTCCGGCCAGTTTCGCCGGCCGCGGGTCCGGCGCGGGGCGTTCACGTCGACGACGCCTCGCCGCCGGGCTCTCAACTGCCCCATGCCCGCGTCACATACGGCCGGATCGGCAGCCGGGGATCGGCGGCCGGGCCGATCCCGTCCGGTCCCGACGACCGGGCGTGAGTCGGCGCGCGGCCGTGCGGGACTGCCCAGGTCGGCCGCCCGCGCCACCGGCAGACGAACCGCCTCGCCTCCTCTCCCCGCACGCCCGCCTCCGGCCCGCGGGCAGGTCCGTGGCCGGTGACCGACTCGCTCCGGTCGTCGCGTACGGCGGCCTCCGGGCGGCCGGTGGGTGACGTTCCGGGATTCATGCACCCGGCGTACGCCGCGCCAACCTTGGCCGAACACCTGGTCGTTGACGATTCGACATGACTGGCGCCGGTCCCGATGGGAAATGGTTCCCGTGAACGTGTTCGAGCCAGGAGGGGAACCGACATCGGCACGCGGGCGGGGGTCATGAAGAGGCAGGCACGAGGGGGCGGTCCCATAGCGTACGGGGCCTTCTCGGTGGAGACGGTGGAGGACCAGGCCGCGATCGAGGGGGAGCGGGCGCAGCCACCACAGCTCAGGCGCAGACTCGGGCGGGCGGATCTGCGGGCCGTACCGGAGGCCCGCAGGGCCCTGCGCGACCTGTTGCGGCACTGGGGGAGGCCCGGACGGTCGGACATAGCCGAACTGCTCACCAGCGAACTCGTCACCAACGCGATCGTCCACACCGACCGTGAGGCGGTCCTGACGGCGACCGTCGGACCGGACGGACTCCGGGTGGAGGTACGGGACTTCGTCGCCCGTCGGCCCAGACTGCGCGTACCGATCGCCGACGACGGTACGAACGGCAGAGGCCTGGTCCTGGTCGAGTCCCTCGCGGACGCCTGGGGCGTACAGCCGCACGGGGTGGGCAAGGCGGTGTGGTTCGAACTCGACGCGGATGCCGCGTGAGGAACGACAACGGGATGGGGCGCGACCCGAACCTCGGGTCGCGCCCCATCCCGTCGATGATCGGTGTTCTCAGCCGAACTGCTGCTCAAGATCCTTGAGCTTGCGCTCCAGGGAGTCGAGTCGCGGCAGCGCCATGGTGTCGTCCTCCGCGGTGAGGTCGACGGCGACCGGGTCAGAACCGGTGCGAACGGGCTGAAGTGAGGGACGCGACCGTACGGGCAGTTGCTCCGGCGCGGATATGGCAGGCTCCGCGGTCACTTGGGCCGAGGCACGCTCCAGGGCCTGCGTCTCGACCTGTCGTCCGTTCCCGCGGCCGATGAAGCCGCGGTGGCCCCGGCTGATGGCCTTCAGCTGGGCACGCTCCATGCGCTGCTGGTCGCGCCTGCGCAGTCGGCTCTCGTCCTTCTGCCGCTTGTCCTCGCGGACCTCGTCGACCGCCTCGTCCAGGCTGCGCACGCCCTCCAGGAGCATCAGCGACCAGGCCTTGTAGGTCTCGCGCGGGGCCCGCAGCCAGCGGACGATCCGGATCTGCGGCAGCGGCCTGGGCACCAGACCCTGTTCACGCAGGGCGGCCCGGCGGGTCTGCTTCAGCGCCCGGTCGAACAGCACGGCCGCGGACAGGGACATGCCGGCGAAGAAGTGCGGGGCGCCGTCGTGGCCGATGCCCCTGGGCGCGTGCACCCAGTTGAACCAGGCCGCGGCGGCCGCGAACGTCCACACGAGTATCCGGGAGCCGAGGGCCGCGTCACCGTGGCTGGCCTCCCGCACCGCGAGCACGGAGCAGAACATCGCGGCGCCGTCCAGACCGAACGGCACGAGGTACTGCCAGCCGTTGTGGAGGCCGAGGTTCTGCTCGCCGAAGCCGACCAGGCCGTGGAAGGAGAGGGCGGCGGCCACGGCCGCGCAGCAGAACAGCAGCACATAGGAGGCGGTGCCGTATATGGCCTCCTTGCGCCTGCGGCGCTCCTCGCTGCGCTCCCACGAGTCGTCCGCGCCGGCGTCCTTCCCCGCGGTCTTCCCGCGCCGCAGCACCGCTATCGCCGCCAGCAGGCCCAGGAGCAGTACGGCGCCCGGAAGCAGCCAGTTCAGCGATATGTCGGTCAATCTCATCTGGGGTCCCTTGCATTGGGATAGGGCGTAACGCCCGCCATAGTGGCCCAATCCCACTGGCCCTCAGGGGGTTTCGGGGCAAGAGGCCGCCAAGGAAGTGCAAGGGAATGCCCAGGGCGGCGTTCTGCTCGAACTGCCGCTTGAGGGGCGGGAGTTGAGTTCGAACAACACTACCCGTGCGGGTGGTTCCACGGAAAGTTCCTGCGCGAAGTGAGGAATTTGTGAAACGCCTGTAGCCGTAACGGGTGTCCTGCTCGCGGGTGATCTTACGGCACGAGGGCTTACGTCCGTGCCGGAGGGTGCGGCCGCGGGGGTGTCTGAGGGTGCCTCAACTGGCGGTGGCCACAAGCTTGGTGACCCGGTCGGCGTCGCAGGTGCGCGGGCAGGTGGGGCAGGTGTCCTCGGGGCGCAGTGTGTAGAACATGCAGCAGCTCGCCCGGTCCCGGGTGGGCAGGGACTCGCCGTTCGGGCCGGTGAGCTCGCGGAACGCGGCCGAGCCGACGTACGGCTTCGTCGCGCCCGGCAGCAGCAGCTCCAGTTCGCGTTGTGCCCGGTCCTGCTCCCCGTCGCCGAACAGATGGGCGACGTACCACAGGCCCTCGACGATCTCGTCGGTCGCCATGCCCCAGAGTGCTCGCCCGCGGCGCCGCATGCGCGGACCGAAGCCCGCGAGGACGGGTTCGAGGTGCTCGGCGACGGCGGTCCGCACCTCGGCGCGCAGTGCCTCCTCGTCGGGGACGACCCTCGCGCCGGGCAGGGCGGCGGCCGGGTCGCCGGGGAGGCAGGCGAAGGTGGTGGGGCGCGCTGCCAGGCGGCCTATGGGGAGGTCGGGGGCCGTGCGGTCGTACGAGACATGTGTCACGGGGAAGCGGGGGACGCGGCGGAGCAGGAACCAGGGCACGGTGATCAGCAGGCAGGCGGGCCAGGCATAGCGGTGCAGGCCGAAACTGGCGACGACGTCCGGGCGTGCGGGCTGTCCGTAGTCGCGCCGTATCTGCGCGTCGTCCCAGGCCAGGAAGGTGTCGAGGCCGTCCGCGCCCTCGGCGAGCGCGGTGGCGGTGATCCAGCCGTCGTGTCGGGGGAGCTGTGCGTCCGGGGTGAGCTGGGTGATGTCCAGCCCCGGGAAGACCTCGGTGAGACGGCTGTACGCGTCCGTGAGGGCCGAGGGGGGCACAGACATACTGGACCGCCGATCCGCGAGGCTTTGAAGGTAAGCCTTACCTTACCCAAGATCGCTGCGATTTGAACTGTCGCGTTCTGCGCCTAAGGTGCTTGACGGGCGAGTAACAAGACGCCGTAATGACCCCAAGTACCGACACGTCGGGAGGAGGACCCGTGAAGCAGGGCGCGCAGGGCTCCGCGGTGACGGGGATTCCGCAGGTGTCGGGGGAGAGCGGGGCCGGCAGGGTGCCGTCGCAGGGGCGGGTCGGGGGTGTGGAGCGGGGCCGGGGTGTCTCGGTGCCGACGGCTCGGGGTGAGCACGTCCACAGCGAACCGCCGATGCCGGTGCCGCGTGCTGTTGTGCAGCGGGCCTCGGTGCGGGGGCAGATCCTCGACGCTCTGCGCACCGCGCTGGTCACTGGGGAGCTGACGCCGGGCGTCGTCTACTCTGCACCCGCGCTCGGGGAGCGCTTCGGCGTCTCCGCGACGCCGGTGCGTGAGGCGATGCAGCAGCTCGCGCAGGAAGGGGCCGTCGAGGTCGTTCCCAACCGGGGGTTCCGGGTGGTCGAGCGGGGCGCTCGGGAGCTGGCCGAACTCGCCGAGGTGCGGGCGTTGATCGAGGTGCCGGTGATGCTGCGGCTGGCGCGTACGGTGTCGGCCGAACGGTGGGCGGAACTGCGGCCGTTGGCCGAGGCGACCGTCCGGGCGGCGTCGACGGGGTGCCGGGCGACGTACGCGGAGGCCGACCGGACCTTCCATCGCGCTGTGCTGTCCCTCTGCGGCAACGAACAACTCGTCCAGATCGCCGACGACCTCCACCGCCGGGCCCAGTGGCCCCTGCGGGCCTCCACCCGCAGCCGCACCGACCTCCTCGCGGACGCGACGGAACACTCGGCGCTGCTGGACGCGTTGATCGCCGGGGATGTGGATGCGGTGCGGGTGCTGGTGGGGGAGCACTTCGCGGGGTGACGATGCCTGCGGCGGCCCGTTGCGGTTGGGCGGGGGTTCGCGTAGCGCGGTCCGGTGGGTGGTCGGGTCGGGGCCGTGCCGGGTGTGTCCGTCCTCCCGTGGTTCCACCGGTGCCTCGTGGGGCTTCGCGGCGCAGTGTCGGCGGGGGCGAGGAAAGGTGGGTGGGGTCAGGCGGCTGCTGGGGGTGTGGGGGCCAGTTGGCGGGCCAGCCAGGTGGGGACGCCGCCGAGGAGATGGAACAGGCGGCGGGCCTCGTTGCGCAGGCGGGTCGCCTCCGGCTCGGTCTCCGCGTCGGCCAGGGATGCCAGTGCGGGGGCCGTGCCCACCAGGTAGCCCAGTTCCTCTCGGATGCGGAGGGACTCGGCGAAGCCGTGGCGGGCCTCCGCCAACTCGCCGTCGCGCAGGGCGAGTCCGGCAAGGTGACGCCAGGTGAAGGAGAGGAGCAGGGGGTCGGCGTGGGCCGTCGCGCCCGCGTGGGCCCGGCGGTATGCGGCGCGGGCCGCCTGCGGGGAGCGCGCCAGGTTCTCCGCCAGGAGTCCGCGGCGGAAGTCCAGCAGTGCCCTCCCCGCAGCCCCCGGAGGGATCAGCGCCGCCGCCCGCCCCAGCGCGGCCCGCGCCTCGTCGGCCCGATCGCGCACCGAGTGCAGCGTCGCGGCGTAGGCAAGTTGCCCGCGTTCACAAGCGGCCGCGCCCCGCTCGTCGTCACTGTGCGCGAGCGCCTCGGCGGTACGGAGCGCGTCCTCGGCCTCCGCCCAGCCCTGCTCGGTGTAGAGACAGCGCTCCACCAGCAGCGACGCCCGCTGGAGCGCGGCCTGTGCGGTCACCGGCTGTAGCAGGGCCGCCGCGTCCGCCCAGCACGCGCGTGAGCGCAGCCGCCATACCGCGGTCTGGAGTGGATCGTCACCGGCGGTCGTTCCGTTACCAGACATGGCGGTATACGCCACCTCGCCCTCCCCGAGCACGCCATCGAGCTGTTGAGTGGTGGCGGCATCTCAGCACGGATCGCCGGGTTCGGCCAAGAGGGTGGGTGAAGGATTTCACAAAGTCGTGGGACAGTGGCGGCACTTGGTGCCGGGCGGTGGGGGTGCCCGGTGAGGTCAACTCATGCGCAATGCCAAGAAGAAATCCAGCTTGTCCTCCAGCCGGGAGAGGTCCCGGCCCGTCAACTGCTCGATTCTGCCCACTCGGTAGCGCAGTGTGTTGACGTGCAGGTGGAGACGGGTCGCGCAGCGCGTCCAGGAGCCGTCGCAGTCGAGGAACGCCTCAAGGGTGGGGATCAGCTCGGCACGGTGGCGGCGGTCGTAGTCGCGGAGCGGGTCGAGGAGGCGGGCCGTGAAGGCCCGGCGTACGTCGTCCGGGACGAAGGGCAGGAGCAGGACGTGCGAGGCCAGTTCCTGGTGGCCCGCCGCGCAGACCCGGCCGGGGCGTGCCGCCGCCACCCGGCGGGCGTGCCGGGCCTCCTCCAGGGCTCCGCGCAGGCCCTCCGCGGAGTGCACGGCCGCGCTCACGCCGAGCGTGACCCGGCCGTCGCCGTCCAGGCCCGCCGACAGGGCGTCGCGGACCGAGTCGAGGAGAGCGTCGGCGAGGATGCCGGTCTCCGAGCCGTCGTGCTCCGACGAGACCGCCGGGAGGGGGACCAGGGCGATGGCCTCGTCGCCGGTGTGGGCCACGGCGATGCGGTCGGACGGTTCGGGGCCGGTGGCGAGCGGGTCCACCAGGATCTCTTCCAGGAGGGACTGGGCGATCGGGCCCTCCTCCTCGATGTCGGCGCCCTCCCATTCGACCCGGGCCACGACCACCTGCCAGTGGGGGGCCGCGCCGAGGCCGGGCAGCAGGACCGGGGCCGCCACGCGCAGGCGGGCGGCGATCTCGGCGGGTGCCGCGCCCGTCTGGACCAGTTCGAGGACCTCCTGGGCGAGGCGGCGGCGGACCGTGCGGGCGGCGTCGCGCCGGTCGCGTTCCACCGCGATCAGCTGGGTGACGCCCTGGAGGAGATCCAGCCGCTCCTCGGGCCAGTCGCTCGCGTCCGCCTCCACGGCCAGCAGCCATTCCGACAGCACCGTCTCACGCACGTCTCGCGCGGCCTGCGCCGAGCGGCCCGTGCTGCGGATCGGGAAGAGCGAGTACTGCGTGCTGCCCAGCGGCAGCCGGTGGGGGCCGCGGCGGCCCGTGCGTGCGGCCGTCAGATGCTCCGCAGCCAGCCTCGCGCACACCTCGGGGGCCAGCGCCGGGCCGCCGGCCTTCGAGCCCGCGATGAGCCGGCCCGTCGGTGACAGCACCCAGGCCCGTAGGTCCAGGTCCGAGCCGAGGAGGTCGAGGACCACGTCCGGGCCGCCGCCCGCCGGGCCCGAGGTCATCATCCGGCGGTGCCGGTCGACCACGGCCGCCAGATCCCCGGCCCGCTCGCCGCTCACCTGCCGTACGACATGCTCGGTGATCGTCGCGAACGCCACCGACTCGTGCACCGCGAACAGGGGGAGGCGGTGGCGGGCGCAGGCCAGCACCAGGTCGTCGGGGATGTCGCCGAGCTCGGCCTCACCGGCCCCCAGCGCCGCCACCCCGGCCTGGGCCAGGAGGCGGACGAAAGGCTCGGAGTCCGCCGAGTCGCGGCGCCAGGCCAGCCCCGTGAGCACCAGCTCACCGCCGGAGAGGTAGCGGCTGGGGTCCCTGAGGTCGGTGGTCATCACACCGCGCACGGTGCGGTCCAGCTCGTCCTCGCCGCCGAGCAGCTTGAGGCCCAGCGCGTCGGTGTCCAGCAGTGCGCGCAGCCGCATTCTCGTCGCCGCCGTTCTTTGTCTCGAAATCTACGATGAATCTTGATGGGTCTGTGGTGAGGCCCGGACGGTGGGCCGGTGAGCGGCGCCCGCGGCGGTGCTCGTCGTCTTTCGGACGGTGTCCCAGGTCACAGGGCCGTGGCCGATGTTTCCGGAGAAAAGCGTGGAGGTTACTGGTGACCTCCGTTCATACGAATCTACAAGATGACCGCCCTGGCCAGCCAACTCCTTCATGGTTTCCGTGACTGACCCCGGTGGAGCAGCGCGCTGTGTACTGACGTCAATCCGCGTTAACAGCACATGAACGAGCCGGGCCCGCCGCACCTGATCTGGCTCAAACCGTACGACCCACGAGACGAAGAAGAAGAGAGCCGGTCATGGACTTCCTTCGCCCCGCCAGCTGGGAGGAGGCGCTCGCCGCTAAGGCAGAGCACCCCACCGCTGTGCCGATTGCGGGTGGCACCGATGTGATGGTCGAGATCAACTTCGACCACCGCCGGCCCGAGTACCTCCTCGACCTGAACCGCATCGGCGACCTCTACGAGTGGGAGGTCGGCGAGGACAGCGTGCGGCTCGGGGCCTCCGTCCCGTACACCCGCATCATGGAGCACCTGCGTGCCGAGCTGCCGGGTCTCGCCCTGGCCTCGCACACGGTCGCCTCCCCGCAGATTCGCAACCGCGGCGGCGTCGGCGGCAACCTCGGCACCGCCTCCCCGGCCGGTGACGCCCACCCCGCCCTCCTCGCGGCGGGCGCCGAGGTCGAGGTCGAGTCGGTGCGCGGCAGCCGCCGTATCCCGATCGACGAGTTCTACACCGGCGTCAAGCGCAACGCGCTGGCAGCGGATGAGCTCATCCGGGCCGTGCACATCAAGAAGGCCGACGGGCCGCAGCAGTACTCCAAGGTGGGGACCAGGAACGCCATGGTCATCGCCGTGTGTGCCTTCGGGCTTGCCCTGCATCCCCGGACGCGGACCGTGCGTACGGGGATCGGCTCGGCCGCCCCTACGCCGGTGCGGGCCAAGGCCGCCGAGGAGTTCCTGAACGCGGCGCTCGAAGAGGGCGGCTTCTGGGACAACGGCAAGATCATCACCCCGTCGGTCGCCAAGCAGTTCGCGGAGCTGTGCTCCGGCGCCTGCAACCCGATCGACGACGTCCGGGGCACCGCGAGCTACCGCCGCCACGCGGTCGGCGTGATGGCCCGCCGCACGCTGACCTGGACCTGGGAGTCGTACCGCGGCACCGCCGCCCGCACGGAGGGAGTCGCCTGATGCGAGTCAACTTCACTGTCAATGGACGCCCGCAGGAAGCCGACGACGTGTGGGAGGGCGAGTCCCTGCTGTACGTGCTGCGCGAGCGGCTCGGTCTGCCGGGCTCGAAGAACGCCTGTGAGCAGGGCGAGTGCGGGTCCTGCACGGTCCGGCTCGACGGGGAGCCGGTCTGCGCGTGTCTCGTCGCCGCCGGACAGGTCGAGGGCCGCGAGGTCGTGACCGTCGAGGGGCTCGCCGACTTCGCCAAGCAGCGCGCCGAGCGCGGTGGTTGCGCGACCGGTGCCTGCGGTACGGACGGGAAGGCGGGGACCTCGCTCCAGGACGCCCAGCACTGGGCGGCCAAGGGGCAGGACTCGCAGACCGGCGAGGGCACCGAACTGTCCCCGGTCCAGCAGGCCTTCATCGACGCCGGCGCCGTCCAGTGCGGTTTCTGCACGCCCGGACTGCTGGTCGCCGCCGACGAGATGCTGGAGCGCAACCCCAACCCGACCGACGCGGACATCCGCGAGGCGCTGTCGGGCAACCTGTGCCGCTGCACCGGTTACGAGAAGATCATGGACGCGGTCCGCCTCGCGGCCGCCCGGCAGGGAGAGGCGGTCTGAGCGGCATGCCAACGAATGGCGCTCCTACGAAGATCACCCAAGGGTCCCAGACCAAGGGCGGCATCGGTGAGTCGACGCTCCGTCCGGACGGCACCCTCAAGGTGACCGGCGAGTTCGCGTACTCGTCCGACATGTGGCACGAGGACATGCTCTGGGGGCAGATCCTCCGCTCGACCGTCGCGCACGCCGAGATCGTGTCCATCGACACGAGCGAGGCCCTCGCCATGGCGGGTGTCTACGCCGTCATGACGTACGACGACCTGCCGACCGACGTGAGGAACTACGGCCTGGAGATCCAGGACACCCCGGTCCTCGCCCACGGCAAGGTACGCCACCACGGTGAGCCGGTCGCCATCGTCGCCGCCGACCACCCGGAGACGGCGCGCCGCGCCGCCGCCAAGATCAAGGTCGACTACCGCGAGCTGCCCGTCATCACCGACGAGGCCTCCGCGACCGCCCCGGACGCGATCCTCGTCCACGAAGGCCGCGACGACCACCACAGCGGCCATGTCCCGCACCCGAACATCGTCCACCGCCAGCCGATCTTCCGCGGCGACGCCGCGGCGGCCGCCGAGCGGGCCGACTTCGTCGTCAAGGGCGAGTACACCTTCGGCATGCAGGACCAGGCCTTCCTCGGCCCCGAGTCGGGTCTCGCCGTGCCGGACGAGGACGGCGGCGTCCACCTCTACATCGCCACCCAGTGGCTGCACTCCGACCTGAAGCAGATCGCGCCGGTCCTCGGCCTGCCCGAGAGCAAGGTCCGCATGACGCTGTCCGGCGTCGGCGGTGCCTTCGGCGGCCGCGAGGACCTGTCGATGCAGATCCACGCCTGTCTGCTGGCGATGCGCACCGGCAAGCCCGTCAAGATCGTCTACAACCGCTTCGAGTCCTTCTTCGGGCACGTCCACCGCCACCCCGCCAAGCTGTACTACGAGCACGGCGCCACGAAGGACGGCAAGCTCACCCACGTGAAGTGCCGGATCGTGCTGGACGGCGGCGCGTACGCCTCCGCCTCCCCGGCCGTCGTCGGCAACGCCTCCTCGCTGTCGATCGGCCCGTACGTGGTCGACGACGTCGACATCGAGGCCATCGCCCTCTACACCAACAACCCGCCCTGCGGCGCCATGCGCGGCTTCGGCGCGGTCCAGGCGTGCTTCGCCTACGAGGCGCAGATGGACAAGCTCGCCGACGCGGTCGGCATGGACCGGGTGGAGTTCCGGCAGCTGAACGCCATGGAGCAGGGGACCGTCATGCCGACCGGGCAGCCGGTCGACTCCCCGGCGCCGGTCGCCGAACTCCTGCGCCGCGTCAAGGCGATGCCGCTGCCGCCCGAGCGCCAGTGGGAGTCCAGCGAGGGCGCGGACGTACGGCAGCTGCCGGGCGGTCTGTCCAACACCACGCACGGCGAAGGCGTCGTCCGCGGTGTCGGCTACGCGGTCGGCATCAAGAACGTCGGCTTCTCCGAGGGCTTCGACGACTACTCCACCGCCAAGGTGCGCATGGAGGTCATCGCCGGCCAGCCCGTGGCCACCGTGCACACCGCGATGGCCGAGGTCGGCCAGGGCGGTGTCACCGTCCACGCGCAGATCGCCCGCACCGAGCTGGGTGTCACCCAGGTCACGATCCACCCCGCGGACACCCAGGTGGGCTCGGCCGGTTCGACGTCCGCCTCCCGGCAGACGTACGTCACCGGCGGCGCCGTCAAGAACTCCTGCGAGCTGGTCCGCGAGAAGGTCCTGGAGATCGGGCGCCGCAAGTTCGGCTCCTACCACCCCGCCTGGGCCACCGCCGAACTGCTCCTGGAGGGCGGCAAGGTCGTCACCGACGGCGGCGAAGTACTCGCCGACCTGGTCGACGTACTCGAAGGCGAGAGCGTCGAGGTCGAGGCCGAGTGGCGGCACCGTCCGACCGAGGCCTTCGACCTGCGCACCGGCCAGGGCAACGGGCACGTCCAGTACTCCTTCGCCGCGCACCGCGCCGTCGTCGAGGTCGACACCGAGCTCGGCCTGGTCAAGGTGATCGAGCTGGCCTGCGCCCAGGACGTCGGCAAGGCGCTCAACCCGCTGTCCGTCCTCGGCCAGATCCAGGGCGGCACGCTCCAGGGCATGGGCGTCGCGGTGATGGAGGAGATCATCGTCGACCCCAAGACCGCGAAGGTCAGGAACCCGTCCTTCACGGACTACCTGCTCCCCACGATCCTCGACACGCCGATCATCCCCGTCGACGTGCTCGAACTCGCCGACGACCACGCCCCGTACGGGCTGCGGGGCATCGGCGAGGCCCCCACCCTGTCGTCGACCCCGGCCGTCCTCGCGGCGATCCGGAACGCGACCGGGCTGGAGCTCAACCGCACGCCGGTACGTCCGGAGCACCTCACCGGAACGGCGTAGGCAAGCTCTCCGGGCGGCGCCGGGAACGTCACACTTCGCCGCGCCGCCCGGAGGAACCGAGTGCCGCACCGCTCGCGGCACTTGACTCCCCAGCAAGTACCAGCACCACGGATCCCGTTCACCGGATCCTGTTCGTTCGTCTCGGGCCGTCCCCCGGGTCGTGCGGCCGAAGCACCTTCCCAAATCCCGCTGCCGTCAGGGCGGCCGCGCGGGTGCCCCTTTGAACCTTGGGAGTAGGCCCCACATGACCCAGCAGTCACTGGAGCCCACGACCTCGGCCGAAGACGCGGGTGAAGGAACCCGCGTCCCGGCCGGCAGGTCGTGGCTCGACCGGTACTTCCACATATCCCACCGAGGATCCACCGTCGCGCGTGAGGTGCGCGGCGGCGTCACCACCTTCATGGCGATGGCGTACATCCTCCTGCTCAACCCGTTGATCCTGTCCGGCAAGGACGTCGCCGGGGACATGCTCGCCCAGAAGGCCCTCATCACCGCGACGGCGTTCGCGGCGGCCTTCACCACGCTCCTGATGGGCTTCTTCGGCAAGGTGCCGCTGGCCCTCGCCGCCGGCCTCTCCGTCTCCGGAGTCCTCGCCTCGCAGGTCGCCCCGCAGATGACCTGGCCGCAGGCCATGGGCATGTGTGTGATGTACGGCGTCATCATCATGCTGCTGGTCGTCACCGGCCTGCGCGAGATGATCATGAACGCGATCCCGCTCGCGCTCAAGCACGCGATCACCATGGGCATCGGCTTGTTCGTGGCGCTGATCGGCTTCGCCAAGGCCGGTTTCGTGCACCAGGGCGAGTCGACCCTGGTCACCCTCGGCCCGGCCGGTGAACTGGCCGGCTGGCCGGTGCTGCTCTTCGCCGTCACGCTGCTCGCGATCTTCATGCTCCAGGCGCGCGGTATCCCCGGCGCCATCCTGATCGGCATCGTCGGCGGCACCGTCCTCGCCGTCGTCCTCAACGCCTTCGACGTCATCGACCCCAAGCAGTGGGCGGGCGGTGTCGCTCCCGAACTGCACGGCAGCGCGGTGTCCATGCCGGACTTCTCGATCTTCGGCGACGTCGAGTTCGGCGGCTGGGGCGAGGTCGGCGCGATGACGGTCGGCATGATCGTGTTCACGCTCGTGCTGGCCGGGTTCTTCGACGCGATGGCGACCATCATCGGCGTCGGCACCGAGGCCAACCTGGCCGACGACAAGGGCCGGATGCCGGGCCTGTCCAAGGCCCTGTTCATCGACGGCGCGGGCGGTGCGATCGGCGGAGTCTCCGGCGCTTCCGGCCAGACCGTGTTCGTGGAGTCGGCGACCGGCGTCGGCGAGGGCGCCCGCACGGGCCTCTCCTCGGTCGTCACCGGCCTGTTCTTCGCGGCCTGTCTGTTCTTCACCCCGCTCACGGCGATCGTGCCGGGCGAGGTCGCGGCCGCGGCCCTGGTGGTGATCGGCGCCATGATGATGATGAACGCGCGGCACGTGGACTGGGCCGACCGGGCCACCGCGATCCCGGTGTTCCTCACCGTCGTGCTCATGCCGTTCACGTACTCGATCACGGCCGGCGTCGCGGCCGGCGTCATCTCGTACGTCGCCATCAAGATCGCCCAGGGCAAGGCGCGGGAGATCGGGGCGTTCATGTGGGCGCTGACAGGCATCTTCATCGTCTACTTCGCCCTCAATCCCATTGAGAGCTGGATGGGCGTGCACTGACCCGTCCCGGACCGGATCCCGGGAAACGCCCTCCACACGACCGCTGTCAAGGAGACCGAGAGATGTTGGACATCGCCGAGGAGTTGCACCGGTGGGTCGAGCAGGGACGTGACTTCGCCGTGGCCACCGTGGTGGCGGTAGGCGGCAGCGCACCCCGGCAACCCGGTGCCGCGCTCGCGGTGGACGCCGACGGCACGGCCATCGGCTCGGTCTCCGGCGGCTGCGTGGAGGGCGCGGTGTACGAGCTGTGCCAACAGGCGCTGCAGGACGGCGAGACGGTCCTGGAGCGCTTCGGCTACAGCGACGACGACGCCTTCGCGGTCGGACTGACCTGCGGCGGCATCATCGACATCCTCGTCACGCCGGTACGCGCCGCCGACCCGTACCGCCCGGTTCTCGCGGCCGCGCTGCGGGCGGCCGCGAGCGGGGAGGCGGCGGCCGTGGCCCGGATCGTGTCCGGGCCGGCCGAGCTGATGGGCCGCGCTCTGTTCGTCGGCCCCGACGGCGGTTACGACGGCGGCTTCGGCGCCCACCCCGAACTGGACCGCACGGTCGCGGCGGAGGCCGGCGCCTTCCTGGACGCGGGCCGCACGGGCACGCTGGAGATCGGCGAACAGGGCTCGCGCTGCGGCGCCCCGCTCACGGTGCTGGTCGAGTCCTCGGTCCCGGCACCCCGGATGATCGTCTTCGGCGCCATCGACTTCGCGTCGGCGCTGGTGCGCGTCGGCAAGTTCCTGAACTACCGCGTGACCGTGTGCGACGCCCGCCCCGTCTTCGCGACGAAGGCCCGCTTCCCGGAGGCCGACGAGATCGTCGTCGAGTGGCCGCACAAGTACCTGGAGCGGACCTCTGTCGACGCCCGGACGGTCCTGTGCGTCCTCACCCACGACGCCAAGTTCGACGTACCCCTGCTCCAGCTCGCGCTGCGGCTGCCGGTCGCGTACGTCGGCGCGATGGGTTCCCGCCGCACCCACCTGGACCGCAACGACCGGCTCAGGGAAGTCGGCGTGAGCGAACTGGAGCTGGCCCGGCTGAGGTCCCCCATCGGACTGGACCTCGGCGCCCGCACCCCGGAGGAGACGGCCCTGTCGATCGCCGCGGAGATCGTCGCGAGTCGGCGGGGCGGAAGCGGGGTGTCCCTGACGGGGGCTCACACACCGATCCACCACGACGCGGCCGGGCGGCCCGCGGGACGGATCGGCTCCGTGGCGTAACGGCGCGAGCCGCCATGCGACCTCAACCGGCGTGTACACGTTTTCCTGAGAATGAGGGGGATTCTTGGACAGCGAAGAGCTGTTCCTGAGGCAGGACGCCGCATTTCTCGAAACGCCCGAAGGGGTGCTGCTCAGAGGAGGAGGCGAGGATTTCTTCCTGAAAGGGAAATCCGCCTACCGCTGGCTCACGGCATTAGCGCCCGCGCTCTCCGTCGGATGCACGGCCGAGCGCCTGTGCGCGGGGCTCGACGCGGATCGGGCGGCGGCGGTCCGGCGGCTGCTCGCCCAGCTGGTGCGCAGCGGCTTCGTCCGGGTACGCCGCGTCGAGCCTGAGGGGGTGCTCGACGGGGCCACCCGGTCCCGGTTCGCCGAGCAGATCTCCTTCCTGGCACATCACACGGACACGCCGCAGGCCGCCTTCCGGAAGGTCAGGGAGGCCCGGGTACTGGCGGTCGGCGAAGGCCCCGCCGCCGCGTCGGCGGTACGTCTGCTGCTGCGCAACGGCGTGCGGCGGGTGGCCCTGTGCGGCTCCGTCGACGACGCCCCCGAGGGCCTGGAACCGTTCCCCGGGCACGACGACGCGGCCGTTCTCGGGCGAGCCGCGAGCTGGCGCCCCGACGCCCTCCTCGTCCTCCCGGAAGGCCCGTCGGCGGGCCTCGTCGCCGCTCTCGCGGACCATGCCGCGCAGCGAGAGCTGCTGTTCCTCGCCGGGCACGCGAGAGCCGACCGCCTGCTGCTCGGTCCCTTGGTGCGGCATGGCGGGACGAGCGACTCGTGCTGGCACTGTCTCCAGCTCAGGACCGCGCTGACGGAAACGACGGAAACGTCGGCCGCGCGGGGAGAACCGCCCATCGAACTCTTCCCGGCCGTTTCCGCCGCCGCCGGAAGTGAATTGGCCGCAGAGCTCTTCAAGAGTCTGTCCGGCTGTATCGAGTCGGAACTCGTGAACGGTGTCGTCCTACGCGACCCGCTCTCCCTGGAGAGCACACGGGAACCCTTGGTCGCCCACCCGTCATGTCCTCACTGCAGCCACGAAGAACCACTCGGCGAATGCGCCGATCGCATTCTGGAATGGTCCTCCGGCGGACATGACCTGCCTCGCGACGGCGAGAAGCGCGCCGCCGCTCAGACGGCGGCGCTCGCCCCCACCCTCGGCCCGCTCGCGGACTACGACGACCAGGACCTGCCCCAACTCCTGGTGAAGACCGGCAGGGTGCGCGCCCCGGCCACGACGGACCCCGGCACCGCCCGGCACGCCTACGGGTACAGCTTCGAGACGTTGGAGGCCGCGCGGATCGACGCCGTGGAACGCATGGTCCGCCGCACGGCCGTCGACGACCGCACTCCGTCCTTCCTGCCGAAGACCCTCGGCACCTGGGAACAGCTGACGGACGAGGGCTCGGACGCGCTGTCCGCCGCACGCTTCGGCGCCCGTCGGCGGTCGACGGCTCCGGGGGAGGGCCCCACGGAGAAGTCCACCTGGGTGCCCGCCTTCTCACTGAGCCGTCGCACCCTGACCTGGATACCCCAGCGCATCGCCTTCGCCCCCGCCGGGACGGACAGCGCCGGTGCGGCGTTCGGCCATGGTGCGGCCGTCGGCTACGGGTCGGGGGCGACCTTCGAGGAGACCGCCCTCGCCGGAGTCCTCTCCGTGCTGCTGCACGAGCGCGTCGAGGCGGGCCTCCGCGGTGCGGTGACGGTTCAGCCTCTGCAGCTCACCGCCACCGAACGTGACAGCAAGGAGCTGTCGATCCTCCCCGCCCTGCGCCGATCGGCGGGCGAACTGCACTTCGGCGAGCTGCCCGCCCCCGACCCCACCGAGCCGGCCCGCGTCGTAGTCGCCCGCGCCGAGCTGCCCACCGGCAGTGGGCGCCGCGCGGTACAGGTGGTGGCCATCGGCCTGACCAGGGCCGAGGCGCTGCGCGGCGCCGTGCTGGAACTGGCAGGCATGCTGCAACTCCCGTACGACACACCGCGCCTCGACAGCGCTCGCTCGCTCGTGTGCCCCGACACCTGGCCGCCGGTCGCCGCGTCGACGGAGCCCGCGCTTGCGGAGTCCGAGGTCGTCGACCTGGCGGGCGTCCTGACCGCGCTGGCGCGGCGCGGTCGTGAGGCGGTCCTGGTGAGCACCCTGCCGCCGGCCGTAGCGGTGGGCCTGCCGGCGCTGACCGGCCGGGTCCTGCTCACCCGCTGAACCTCCCGCGGACTCCCTGCGAACGCCCCGCGGACCCCCTGCTGAACCTCCTGTGACTTCCCGGTGCCCGACACCGGGCGGCTTCCGGGGCGATCCCGGAAGAAGGCCAACAGAAAGGTACGTCCTCATGCAGAACGATCTCGCCGACCTGAGCAGCCTGACCGTGGAGTCCTTCGAGCTTGAGGCGGTCCCCGCCGAGCTCGTCACGGAGTCCCTGCACACCGACTGCGTGTTCTGCGGCTGCCACTGCAACCAGGTCCCCGAGAAGAAGTAGCCCATGTCCGCCGTGGTGGCCGGCCGGGCGGCCGGCCACCACGGCACCAACCCGGTCCACCTGCACAGGAGTGCGCTGAAGACGATGGAGATAGTGACGCTGCCACCGGTGGCGACGCCCGCCCCCGACGTGCTGGCCGTACGCGACAGACTCGCGCGGGACGCGGCCGCCCACGGCTTGGCCTCTGACGAACTGCTGGTGGAGATCGGCACGTTGGGACTGCCCGGCGACACCGGTCCGCCCGAGCCGTGCCCACAGGCCGACGCGCCCGGCGGCCGTCCGGTCGTCCCGGTCCTGCTGTACCGGGACACAGCACTGATCGGCCCCGTTCGGCTTCCCGCCGGCACGCGGCGGCCGTGCGTGACGTGTCTGCGCCGCCGCTGGCTGCGCCTGCGCAGGGAACACGAGCGCGAGGCCCTCGAAGGGGACGGCGCCTGTTACGTCGTGGAAGGCGTCACCCCCCTCCTCGCCGAGTTCGGTACGCCCCACATCGCGGCCGTCCTGGCGCGGCTGCACGCCGAGGGCACGGCCCCAGCACCTCCAGGCGTGAACGGCGTGACCCGTGCCGACGACGTAGCCGACGTCGTCGAGGTGGACCTCTTCAGCGGCAGGACGACCCGTCATCCCCTGCTCGCCGAGCCCGACTGCCCGCAGTGCGGCCCGGGCCGGCCGGACGAGCCACCGTCGGCCACCGGATTTCCCCTGGCCCGCCCCGGTCTGGCGCCGGGCAGCTCCCGGCTGCGGAGCTGGCGGGACTACGCGCTGCCGAAGAAGGCCCTGGTCAACCCGGTGTGCGGGATCCTCGGCGCCCTGTCGGCGGCCTCGTCGCGCGGGGCGGCCGCCAACGCCAACCTCAACGGCACCATGCGCCTCGGCGGGATGCGGACCGAAGGCGTCCCCCTGTACGAGGTGAGCTGGTCCGGGCACTGCGTCTCGTACGCCGAGAGCGAGGCCATGGCCTTCCTGGAAGGCATGGAACGGTATGCGGGGCAGCACGCCCGTGGACGCCGGGCGGCGGCCACGGCCTCGCTGAACGAACTGCGCGAGCAGTCCCTTCCGGCCCTGGACCCGGGAGAAGGCCTCCTGCACGGGCCGGACTTCTACGCCGCGCGGCACCCCGGCACGGTGCCCTTCTCGCCGGACCTGGAGGTCGACTGGCTGTGGGGCCACTCCCTGCGCGACCGGCAGGCCGTGCTCGTACCCGAGCAGCTGGCCTTCTACGGGCCACGTCCACCCGGCGTGCGCTTCACCACGAGCTCCTCCAGCGGCTGTGCCACCGGCAGCTGTCTCGAAGAAGCCGCCCTGTTCGGCCTGTTGGAGCTGATCGAGCGCGACGCGTTCCTGCTGACCTGGTACGGGGCGCAGCCGCCCACCCGACTCGACCCCGCGACCCGCGGGCGCCCCGGCACGGCCGCCCTGATCGACCGCATGCGCGGAGCGGGCTACGACATCCATCTGTTCGACATGCGCATCGACCTGCCCGTGCCCGCCGTCCTCTGCGTCGCCAAGCGCCGCGTGCCCGGACCGGGCGACGTGGTCTTCTCGGCGGGCGCGGCGCTGGAGCCCGCGGACGCCGTGGCCTCCGCCGTGGGCGAGGTGTCGTCGCTGGTGGACAACTTCCCCGAACGCGTCGCCAAGGCCGAGAGCGACCTCCTCGCCATGGCCGGGGACTACGACCGCGTACGCACCCTCCACGACCACCTCATGCTCTACGGGCTGCCGGAAATGGCCGACAGAACGGCCTTCCTCTTCGACTCCCCGCGGGCCGAACCACGGCCACTGGACGAGGTGTTCGCGGACTGGAACCGGATCCGGCCCACGGACGGCGACCTGCGGACGCAGCTCACCTTCTGCGCGCGGCTCGTCACCGGCACGGCCGGCGGTGATCTCGCCGTGGTCGACCAGACCTCCCCGGAGCAGTACGGCATGGGGCTGCGCACCGCCGCGGTCGTCTCCCAGGGGCTCATCCCCATCGACTTCGGCTGGGACCAACAGCGAGCCCTGCACAGCCCGAGGCTGCGTACCGCCGCCCACCGCGCCGGACTTCGCCCGGCGCCCCTGAACGACGACGAGATCCACCGCCACCCGCATCCCTTCCCCTGACCGGTCCCGTGACGTCGAAGCCGGCCGACCGGGACACGACGAGCCGGCAGAGGAGAACGATGGACGGACCCCACCAACCCCGCACGGCTCGGACCGTGCTGGACTACGTACACGCGGTGCGCACACGCTGGACGGACCCCGTCGCACCTCCGGGGTTCGTGCCCGACTGGGCGGACCGCCCCGCGCCGCACACCTACTACCCGCGGACCGAACGGCTGCCCCTGCCGCTGCACACCGCCGGCGCCACCACCCGCCGCGGCGGATACGACGTGCCGCTCCTCGGCTCGTTCCTCCAACTGTCCGCCGGGGTGCTGTCCCGCCGCTGGGAGATCGACCGGAGCCCCGACCGCGCACGGACGGAATCCGTCACCGGGGCCCGCTGGGGCAGAGGCACCCCGTCGGGCGGCGGGGCCTACCCCCTGGAGCTGTACCTGGCCGCGGGGCCCTCGGCGCCCGTGCCGGCCGGAATCCACCACTACGCCTCCGGTCTGCACGCCCTGGAGCGGGTGGCGGCCGCAGACCCGGTCCCGCGGATCCGCGCCGCCCTGCGGACCCCGTGCGGCGACCCGGACGGCGGCTTCCTGCTCTGCGTGCTGCGGTTCTGGAAGTCGGCGTACAAGTACAACAACTTCGCCTACCACCTGATGCTGCACGACCTAGGGGCATTCCTCGGCACATGGGACCTGCTCTGCCGGGAGCACGGCACCGAGGCACGCCCCCGACTCCACTTCGACGACGCCTCGCTCTCCCGTCTCGTCGGCCTGGAACCGGCGGACGCAGGGGTGCTGGCCGTCCTGCCGCTGCCCTGGGCCGAGCACGGGGCCGACGCACCGCAACACGGTTCCGTCGCCCCCTCGCACGACCCCGGTCCCGCCCGCCCGGTCCGCGTGGCCCCCTACGGCCGCTCCCGCAGAACACGGGAGTTCCCCATGGTCACCGCCGTGCACCGGGCGACGTCGACCACCGAGGACGGCGACCGGAGCAGCCTCACGGAGCCGCCGGAGGCCGCCGCCGCGAAGGAACTGCCCCTGCCCGCCCTCACCGACAACCCCCGCACGGCCCCCGTCGCCGACGCCCTCGCCCGCCGCGTCTCGGCCAACGGCCGCTTCAACGGCGTACGTCCGGTGGAACTGTCCGCCCTGGGAGAGCTCCTCGCGGCAGCCACGCAGGGCCCGCCCTACGTGCTCCACGACGGCACCGGGATCCGGCTCGCGGCCCACCGGGTGACCGGTCTCGCGCCGGGCGTGTACGACTACCTCCCCGGGCGCCGAGCGCTCGCGCCGGTCCCGGTGGACCCCCCGACCCTCGACGAACGCGTCTACGCCCTGTCCAACTACTCCGTGGGACAAGCCGCAGTCACCCTCGTCCCGCACTGGCATCCGGAGCGCACCGTCACCCGCGCCGGTCCGCGCGCCTACCGGTACGCCGCCTTCGCCGCCGGTGCGAGCGCCCAGCGGATACAGGTGGCCGCCACCCGCGCCGGCCTCGCCTCCGGGATCGTCCTCGGCTTCCAGGGCCCCGTACTCGAAGCGGCACTCGGGCTCGACGCGGACGGCCGCCACGCCCTGCTGTGCGTCTTCCTCGGCCACCGCCAGGAGGGCGAGGCACGCCTCGACGACCGCCTGTACTGACGTCGGCGCCGACGTCCCCGACCACACCGCCGCCCAGGAGCTCCGTTGCCGTCTCTCCCGCCCTCCTCGCACACCGCCCGTCCCGCCCGCGGCTACCTCAGGGATCCGCATCTGCACGGCGACCTGCTGACGTTCGTCGCCGAGAACGACGTATGGATCGCTCCCGTCTCCGGAGGCCGGGCCTGGCGGGCCGGCGCGGACCCCGAACGGGCCCGGCATCCGCGGCTCAGCCCGGACGGCCGTCGGATCGCGTGGACCTCGTGGCGCGAGGGTGTGCCCGAGGCCGTCGTCGCCCCGGTCGAGGGCGGCGCCCCGGTCCAGGTCACGCACTGGGCGAACGCCCGTACCCGCGTGCTCGGTTGGCTCTCGCCGCAGGAACTCCTCGTGGTGAGCGCCGTCGGGCAGCGCGCGACGCGCAGAACCTGGGCCCGGGCGGTGTGGATCGACGGCGGGCTGGACCGGCGGCTGCCCTACGGCCCGGTGGCAGGCGTGGCGCACGGTCCGGGCGGCGCCGTGCTCATACAGACCCCCTCGATGTTCGCCGAGGCCGCCCACTGGAAGCGGTACCGGGGCGGGACCACGGGACGGCTGTGGATGGACCGGCGCGGGGACGGTGCGTTCACCCGGGTCCACGAGGACGTCGACGGCAACATCGAGTGCCCGCTGTGGGTCGGCGACCGCATCGCCTTCCTGTCCGACCACGAGGAGAACGGCCGGCTCTGGTCGAGCCTGCCCGACGGCAGCGATCTGCGGTGCCACACGGCCCACCCCTTCGCGACGCGCGGGGCGGCCACGGACGGTGCCCGCGTCGTCTACCACAGCGGCGGCGAGCTGTGGCTCCTTGCCGGCCTCGGCGCCGGCGTCGTCCCCGAGCCGGTCGACATCAGCCTCGGCAGCCCGGCCGCCGCGCGGGCCGCGTACGTCGTCACCGGCGGCGAAGGAGTCGAGGACTTCGACACCGACCGTGCGGGCCGGGAAGCGGTCGTGACCGTTCGGGGCTCCGTCCACCGCGTCGGCGGTCCGGCCGAACCCACGAGGGAACTGCCGAGAGAGGCGGGCACCCGGGCCCGGCTGCCGCGGGTCCTCGGGGACACCGGCAAGGTGGCATACGTCGTGGTCGTCGGCGGCCGCGAGCTGATCGAGGTCAGCGAGGAGGCGACGGCCCCCGGGGACAAGGCGGCCTCGCACCGGTTCGGGACCGGGCTCCTGGGCCGCGTGCGTGAACTGGTCGCGGCACCGGACGGCGGGTCCCTGGCGGTGGCCACGCACGACGGCCGGGTCCTGGTGGCGTGCGTGGCCACCGGGGCGCTGACGGAGGTGGACCGCACCGACGGCGCCGAGGCGACCGACGTCGTCTTCTCCCCGGACTCCCGGTGGCTCGCCTGGTCGCACCCGGGCGCGAACGGCTTGCGGCAGATCAGGCTCGCGGACCTGGCGGACCCCGCGACCGGAAAAGTGGTCGAGGCGACACCACTGCGCTTCAGCGACCGCTCACCGGCCTTCACCCAGGACGGCCTTTACCTGGCCTTCCTGTCGGAACGAGGATTCGAACCGGTCCCTCAGGCACACCTCCTCGGCCCGGCGTTCGCCGCCGGCACGCGCCTGTGCCTGCTCCCGCTGGCCAAGGACACGCCGTCGCCGTTCAGCCCGCACGATCCACGTCGGGCCGTGGGCAACGGTGAGGTCATCGTGGACCGGGACGGGCTCGCGGAGCGCGCGGAGCTGTTCCCGGTGCCCGCCGGCGACTTCATCACCCTCCGTGCGGCCGAGGGCGGCGTGCTGTGGATCCGCAAGGACCCCAGCAGCGACTGGCTCGCGGAACGCGGCACCCTCATGCGGTGGGACTTCAACACCGCCCGGGCGAGTGAACTTCGTCCGGAAGTCGACGAGTTCGCGGTCAGCGGCGACGGCCGACGGGTATTGGCCCGCACGGGCCGCACTCTGACCGCCGTCCCCGCGGACCGCCCGGCCTCGGCGGACGAGGCGACGGAGATCGCCCTGGAGACGGCACGGACCCGGATCACCCCCCGGACGGAGTGGGCCCAGGCCTTCGAGGAGGACGGCCAGTTGATCCGCGACGTCTATGTCCGGGCGGACATGGGAGGCGTCGACTGGGACGCGGTGCTCGACCGGTACCGCCCCTTGGCGGACCGGCTCGGCTGCTACGACGACTTCGTGGACCTGCTCTGGGAGGTCCACGGCGAACTGGGCTGCTCCCACGCCTACGTCAGGGAACGCCCGACGGCATCGGGCCCACGGCGCCACCAGGGCCTGCTGGGGGCCGACTTCACGCGGGACCCGGACGGCACCTGGCGCGTGGCCCGGATACCGCGGGGCGACGCCTCCGTCGACGGGGCGCTGTCCCCCCTGTCCGCGCCGGGAGTCGAAGTCCGGGCGGGAGACGCGATCCTGGAGATCCACGGCGTTCCGCTGCGCCCCACGCGTGGCCCGGCCGCCCTCCTCACCGGCAGAGCGGGGATGCCCACCCGCCTGACCGTGCGCGGCGCCCGAGACACAGCACCCCGGACCGTGACGGTCGTTCCGCTGAAGGACGAGACGGCGCTGCGCTACAGCGCGTGGGTGGCGGAACGACGCGAGCTGGTCGCCACCGCCTCGGGTGGGCTCCTCGGCTACCTGCACGTTCCGAACATGCTGGGGCCCGGCTGGGCACAGCTCCACCGGGACCTGCGGACCGAGTTCGACCGTCCGGGCCTCGTGGTGGACCTGCGGGAGAACACCGGCGGCTACCTCTCCGAACTCGTCGTCGAGGCATTGTCCCGCCGCGTCCTCGGCTGGCGCGTGACGCGCGGCGGATCCGCCCTGAGCTACCCGTCCCTCGCCCCGCGCGGCCCTGTCGTCGTGGTCACGGACGAGTTCACCGGTTCGGACGGCGATGTCGCCACCGCCGCGGTCAAGGCCCTCGGCATCGGCCCGGTCGTCGGCAACCGCACCTGGGGCGGCGTGAACGTGATGGACTGGAACTTCTCCCTCGCCGACGGCACCGGCCTCATCCTCCCGCGCGAGGCCTACTGGTTGACGCACCAAGGCTGGCAGGTCGAGAACCAAGGGATCTCACCGGACATCGAGGTGTCCTGCACCCCCGAGGACTGGGCCCAGAACAGAGACCCCCACCTGGAGGCAGCGGTACGCGCGGCCCTGACCCACCTCACCGCACAACCACCGGCGACACCACCGCGCCCGGCCTGGTGAAGGAACCTCCCACGGCCAACCAGCCCACACCAACGCCGGGCGAGCGCCCACCAACCGGCACAAGGCGCCCCGTAGGCGACCGAGCCAGAAATTCGGCACCCCAGCTGCACCTCATAGCGCCAAACCCCGCGAACCACATCCCCGGTGCCTCCGCATCCCCGGGCCGGCCCCCGCCCCTCAAACCCCCCGAAGCAACCGATTGACACCCCGCCCGAACACATACCGCCCCACCCGCTCGACCACCCCGTCCAAGCCCCCCGGCAAGAACCGCACCCCGATCTCCTCCCGCCACACCACCCGCGCACGCCCACCCGGCCCGGGCCGTACCTCGATCTCGGCCCAGCCAGTGACCACCCGGCCCCGCTTCTCCAACCGGCAGAGCCCGGGCGTGTCGTCGCCCGGTGGTCGCCACACCGTGACCTCCATCGGGTCGGCGAACGAGAGCGGGCCGATTCCGGAGCGGGCGATGACGAGGGTGCCCTCGTGGGTGGGTGCGGCGGGGGTGACCTCGATGCGGGTCAGGGGTACGGCCCGGGCGTGGCGGGGCCACTCCGTGAGGCGGCGCCAGGCCTCGTCGAGGGGGAGCGGAGCCGTGCGTTCGAGCTGGAAGTTCGCCACGAAGGGATCTTAAGGAGTCGGGACCGGTCCTACCGGTACACCTTCCCGGCTTCGGCCTGCCCCGGCGCGAGCAACTGCGGCACCGTCACGAACACGAAGCCGCGGGCCTTCAGCGCGTCGATGATCCCGGGCACCGCCGGCACGGTGCCGTCGTGGAGGTCGTGCAGCAGGATGATGCCGTCGCGGTCGGCCTGGGCGACGACGCGCTGGTGGATGAGGGCGGAGTCCTTGGTCGCGTAGGCCTTGGCGGTCACGCTCCACAGGGCCTCGGCCATGCCGAGTTCGCGGCAGATCTCGTGCACCGTGTCGTTGGTGCGGCCCTGCGGCGGGCGCATCAGTGTGGGGCGGCGTCCGATGAGGCGCTCTATCTCCTTGTTGGGGCGGCCCGTTAGCGCCCCCAGCAGGGAAGCGGCCGCCACCGAGACGGCGACGGCACGCAACCCGGCCCCCGTTCTTTTCAGCTTCTTTATAGGCGTTGACCTGCGGGTTCGTTGCCCCGGGCCCTCGGTCCGCTCACTGGGCGTAGAACGTGGCGTCCGCCCGATCCGTCGCCGTGCTCGGCGTCTGCACCTGGAGCAGGTAGTCGTAGTGCCGGACATAGCGGCCGGGGAAGTTGTACGACTCGTACGAGACGCCCGCCGAGTCGGCCAGCCCGGCCCGCTTGT
Source organism: Streptomyces sp. NPDC028907 (assembly GCF_055564995.1). Taxonomy (NCBI): domain Bacteria; kingdom Bacillati; phylum Actinomycetota; class Actinomycetes; order Kitasatosporales; family Streptomycetaceae; genus Streptomyces; species Streptomyces sp. NPDC028907. The sequence continues at coordinate 316,330 of NZ_JBVHVE010000012.1, read as the reverse complement.
GGAAGCTGGCGTCGGACGCGAACTGCGCGCTGCCGTCGTTCTTCTCCAGCCACACCTCGAAGTTCTTGTGCCGCAGGTAGTAGCCGGGGAAGTTGGTGGACTCCAGGGAGACCGTGCCGCTGCCGGTCAGGCCCGTGACCACCCGGAACTGCGAGTCCGCGAGCGGGGAGACATTGGCCTCGATGCGGGCGCGGTACTCCCAGTGCCGGATGAAGCGGTCCGCGAAGTTGTAGGACGAGAAGCGCTGCGGCGTGACCCCGTCGGCCACCGGGATGCCGAAGTCGGGCGTACCGTCCGCCTTCCAGTACAGCTTCTGCACGCGGGTGCGGCGGTTGGGGTCGTTGAGCGGGTCGCCGGTGATGTTCTTGTAGCTGCGGTCGTGGTAGACGAGGATGTCGCTCTTTCCGTCCTCGGAGACGGTGAACGAGTTGTGGCCCGGACCGTACTGGCTCGTGCTCGCGTTGCTGGTGAACACCGGCGTGGAACTCTTGCTCCAGTTCGCCGTGTTGAGCAGGTCGGCGCTCGCGGAGGCGGAGAGCAGGCCCAGGCAGTAGTTGCTGTCGGTGGCGCTGGCGGAGTACGACATGAACACCTTGCCGCCGTGCTGGATCACCGCCGGACCCTCGTTGACCTTGAAGCCGACCGTCTCCCAGGAGTACGTGGGCCGCGACAGCATCACCGGAGTGCCGGTGATGGTCCAGGGGTTGGCCATCTTCGCGAGGTAGATGTCCGTGTTGTTGTTCACGGACGGGTCGCGCTGCGCCCAGGCCAGATAGCGCACGCCGTTCACGACGAAGGTCGTGGCGTCCAGCGAGAAGCTCTCCCACTGGGTCTTGATCTGCCCCTTCTCCGTCCAGGTCGCGGTCAGCGGGTTCGCTCCGGTGCCCTCCAGGACGTACATCCGGATCGCCCAGATGTCGTTGGTGGCGCCGGCGGCGAAGTAGACGTACCACTTGCCGTCGATGAAGTGGATCTCCGGCGCCCAGATGTGCGCGCCCATCACACCGCTGGCGTGCTTGGTCCAGATGGTGGTCTCGGGAGCCGTCGACAGGCCCTGGATGGTGGTCGCCCGGCGCAGCACGATGCGGTCGTACTCCGGGACGGTCGCGGTGAAGTAGTAGTAGCCGTCGGTGTGTTTGAAGATGTGCGGGTCGGCCCGCTTCTCCGCGATCGGGTTGGTGTAGGTCACGGCGGGGGAGTCGGGTACGGCGGCCTGGGCGGGGGAGGCCGGCGCGACGAGGCAGGCCGCGAAGGCGGTCAGCATCGCCAGGAGCAGGCGAACAGCGTTGCGTCTCAAGGGAGTTCTCCAGATCAGGTCAGATCACGTCAGGTCGTGGGGACGAGGCGCCACTGCTGGCAGTTGTTGTTGAGCCAGGTCCACTGCCGTACGTCCGTGCCGTTCGCCGTGCCGCAGTCGGCCACGTCGGCGACCTTGCCGGTGGACTCGTTGACGATCCGGACGTAGTCGCCGCTCGCGGTGAGGACGAGGCGGTAGCGCTGGCACTTGTTGTTCAGCCAGGACCACTGGCGGATGTCGGCGCCGTCGGCGGCGGAGCACTGCGCGGTGTCCATCACCTTGCCGGTGGCGACGTTGACCACCCGGTTGGTGTCGTCGCCGAGGTCCTCGACCTTCCACTTCTGGTTGGTCCCGCCGTTGCAGGTCCACTGGAAGATGTTCGTGCCGTCGGCGGAGTCGCCCCCGTTCACGTCCAGGCACTTGCCGCTGTTGCGGTTGACGAGGGTGTACGACGTGGGCGTCGCGGCCGTCTCGCCGGACGGGCCGGGCAGGGTCGTGCCGAGGGCGACCGGCGTGCCGAAGTTCGGGGTGCCGTCGGCGTTCCAGGTGAACTCCTGGGCGCGGGTGGTGCGTCCGTTGCCGCAGCCGCCGTTGGACGCGGAGTTGGCGTGGTAGACGATCCAGTTCTCGGTGCCGTCGGGTGAGGTGAAGAAGCCGTTGTGGCCGGGTCCGTAGACGCCGGCCGCGTCATTGCGCTGGAAGACCGGGGTCTGCTTCTTCGTCCAGGAGGCCGGGTCGAGCGGGTCGGAGCCGGTCAGCTCCAGTTGGCCGAGCTTGTAGTCGGCGGTCTGGCAGGAGCTCGCGGAGTACGTCAGGAAGGTGCGGCCGCCCCGGTAGAGCGGCTCGGGGCCCTCGTTGACGGGGCTGCCGGAGCGCTCCCAGTCCAGGGTCGGGCTGGAGATGATCGTGAAGGTGTCGTCGGCCAGGGTGTACGGATTGCTCAGCGGGGCGATCACCAGGCTCTGCGTACTGCCGTTGATGAACCCGCTGCCCAGCAGGTACAGCTTGTTGTTCGCCTGCAGCACACTCGCGTCGATCAGCCAGCCGCCCGGCGTGAGGTTGGACCCGGTGAGCGATCCCTTGTAGGTGTACGGGCCCATCGGGTCGGTGCCGGCGCTCTCCAGGACGTGCGTGCGCTGGGAGTCGCAGCAGGCGACACCCGCCTGGCCGGCCGAGTAGTACACGTACCAGTGGCCGTTGAACAGGTGCATCTCCGGCGCCCAGAAGTTGGTGTTCCGGGTCGACGTGGTGTCCGAGTACACCTGCACGTTGGGCGCGGTGGCGAGGCCCGCGAGGGTCGGGGACTTGCGGATGCCGAGGATGCCGGTGAACGTCGTGGTGATCAGGTAGTAGTTGCCGTCGTGGTACTGCAGCCACGGGTCGGCGCCCTTGAACGACTTCAGCGGGTTCGTGTACGGACGGCCGTCCGCCGCGGTCGCCGGCTGGGTGGTCGCCACCATGGCCAGCAGGGCGGCGAGCACACAGAGGATGAGCGATCTGTGGCGTTTCCTGAAGGGCATGTGAGATATCTGCTGAGACATCCGGGGCATACAAGACCGTCCATGTCCGTAATTTCGAACGGAGTTCGTGATTCCGATCGTGATTGAGATCAGAAGATAGAAGTGGGCCATGTTCCCGTCAACGGTTTCGTCATATGCGCTTCACAAACCCGCGTGCGGACGCGCGCCCGGCGCGGGTGCGCGATCATGCGCTTGCCCGTTCAGGTGATGAACCGACGGATGGGCTCCCGGCCCCTCGCTCACCCCCGTATCCAGGGCACATGGACCATCACCACGCGCCTGCCGGCTCAACTCCCTTCTCCCGGCGGCAGTTCACGACCGCAGCCGCCACGACCGCCGCCCTGGCCGCGTCGACCCCCACCGCGGCCGCGGTCGCGTCTGCCGCCCCCGCCGTCCCCCGACAGGCCCCGACCCGACCGCGCTCCACCGCCGACTGGGACACCTGTCTCGCGGTCGCCCGCGCCCTGCTGGTGGTCGACGAGCACGACCGGCCGCTCGTGCCGACGTACCGGAAGATCCTCGACGCCGGGCTGCCGCGCGAGAGGACGAAGACCGCGAGGAGAGTCCTCGTCGTCGGCGCCGGACCGGCCGGCCTGGTCGCCGCCTGGCTGCTGAAGCGGGCCGGGCACCATGTCACGCTCGTCGAGGCCAACGGCAACCGCGTCGGCGGCCGTATCAAGACCTTCCGGACCGGCGGCCACGAGCAGGCGGCCCAGGCATTCGCCGACCCGGCCCAGTACGCGGAGGCCGGCGCCATGCGCATCCCCGGAAGCCATCCGCTGGTGATGAGCCTGATCGACCAATTCGACGTCAAACGCCGCCGGTTCCACCTCGTCGATGTCGACGGCGAGGGCAAACCGGTCAACAACGCCTGGCTGCATGTCAACGGCGTGCGCGTGCGCCGTTCCGAGTACGCCGAGGCACCCCGCAAGGTCAACCGCTCCTTCGGCGTCCCCCGCGAGTACTGGGACACCCCCTCCTCGACCATCCTGCGCCGTGCCCTGGACCCGGTGCGCGACGAGTTCAGCACCGTCGGCGCGGACGGCAAGCGCGTCGACAAGCCGATGCCCGAGCGGGTCAAGGGCTGGGCGCGGGTCGTGCAGAAGTACGGCGACTGGTCGATGTACCGCTTCCTGACCGAGGAGGCCGGTTTCGACGAGCGGACCGTCGACCTGATCGGCACCCTGGAGAACCTCACCTCACGCCTGCCGCTCTCCTTCATCCACAGCTTCATCAGCCAGTCCCTGATCAGCCCCGACACCGAGTTCTGGGAGCTGGTCGGCGGCACCGCGACACTCCCGGACGCGCTGCTCGAGCAGGTCGCGGACGTCCTGCGGCTCGACCGGCGCGCGACCCACATCGAATACTGGGCGCCCGACAGGCCCGGCGCCGACGACACCTCCCACGTCCATGCCAAGGGCCCGCACGTCTGGATCGACACGGTCTCCGAGGGACGTGACGGCAAGGTCGTCCGCGAGCAGTTCACCGGGGACCTCGCGATCGTCACCGTGCCGTTCTCGGGGCTCAGGCAGGTGCAGGTCAGCCCCTTGATGTCGTACAAGAAGCGGCGTGCGGTCGCGGAGCTGCACTACGACAGCGCCACCAAGGTGCTGCTCGAGTTCGGCCTGCGCTGGTGGGAGTTCACCGAGGACGACTGGAAGCGGGAGCTCGACGCCGTACGGCCCGGGCTCTACGACGACTACCGCAAGGGCAAGGCGCCCGCCGACGGCAGCCTCCTCGGCACTCACCCCTCCGTGCCGCGCGGCCACATCAACGACGCCCAGCGCATGCACTACGCCGCCAACCGCTGGGGCACCCGCGACCAGCCCGAGGCCGCGCACATCATCGGCGGCGGGTCGGTCTCCGACAACTCCAACCGCTTCATGATCAACCCCTCCCACCCGATCGACGGCAGCAAAGGCGGTGTCGTCCTGGCCTCCTACAGCTGGGCCGACGACGCCTCACGCTGGGACTCCCTCGACGAGGACGCCCGCTATCCGCACGCGCTGCGGGGGCTGCAACAGGTCTACGGCCAGCGCGTCGAGGTCTTCTACACCGGGGCCGGACGGACGCAGAGCTGGCTGCGCGACCCGTACGCCTACGGCGAGGCGCCCGTCCTCCTCCCCGGCCAGCACACGGAACTCCTCGAAGCGATCCGCACCCCTGAGGGCCCGCTCCACTTCGCGGGGGACCACACCTCGGTGAAACCGTCGTGGATCGAGGGCGCCCTGGAGTCGGGCGTGCGGGCGGCGCTGGAGGCGCACGGCGCCTGAAACCCCGTGGCGCTATGCGGCATCCGCCTGCGCCCTGGCCCGTACCGCGTCGGCCGGATCCCAGCCCCGGCGCGGCACGGAGGCCAGCAGCAGGCGGGTGTACGGGTCCTCGGGCGCACCGAGGACCCGGTCCGACGGGCCCTGCTCGACCACCCGGCCGCGCCGCATCACCACGGTCTCGTCGGTGATGTGCCGGACGACCGCCAGGTCATGGCTGACGAAGACCAGCGCCACGCCCGTGTCCCGCCGGATCTCACCCAGCAGTCGCAGGATCTGCGCCTGGATCGACACGTCCAGCGCGGCGACCGCCTCGTCCAGGACGAGGACACGCGGATCGACGGCGAGGGCACGGGCGATGGCAAGGCGCTGACACTGACCGCCGGACAGCTCGTGCGGGCGCGCCCCCGCCTCCCGGGCACCGAGCCCCACCCGGTCCAGGAGGGCGGCGATCCGCTGGTCGTCGTCCCCGTCACGGCCGTGCAGGCGCAGGGTGGTGCGCAGGCACTGGCGGGCCGTCAGCCGGGGGTCCAGGGAGACATACGGATCCTGGAACACCATCTGGATCTCGCGGGCGCGGGCCAGCCGGTGCGCGGCCCTGCCCCGGCCGAGGGAACGCGGCCGAATCGCGACCGTACCGGCCCGGTACTCGCGCAGCGCGGCTCCGCTCAGGGCGAGCACGTCCGTGCCGTCGACCAGCACGCTGCCGGTGACCGTCCCGTGCGCGGGCAGCAGCCGCAGCACGGTCTTCGGGGTCGTCGACTTGCCCGAGCCGGACTCGCCGACGAGACCGACGGTCTCCCCGGCGCCGACCCGCAGGCTCACCTCGGCGAGCAGGGGCCGGGCCGCGCCGGGCAGGCTCAGGGTCAGGTTCTGGATGTCGAGCAGCATGGCGGTCACCTCCTGGCGCCGAGCCGGTCGGCGGCCCAGACCCGACCACGTTGAAGGCCACCACGACGGCGGCGATGGCGGTGCCCGGCACCAGCGCGGGCAGCAGGGCGCCCTGGACGATGGCGGCCTGGCCCTCCTGCACCATCAACCCCCAGTCGGAACTGGGCGGCTGGGCACCGAACCCCAGATAGCTGAGGGTGGCCAGGCTCATCAGGGCCTCGCCGAACAGCACGACGAGGTATCCGACGATCGACCGGGCGAGGTTGGGCACCAGGTGCCGTACGCAGATCCGCAGACCGCCCATGCCCTGTACGCGATAGGCGTCGACGTAGGGCTTGGCCTGTTCGGCCAGTGCCACGCTGCGGGTGTGCTTGGCGATCGTCGGCGCGAAGGCCAGCCCGAGTCCCAGGACGGACGTGGTGATGCCCGCCCCGAACACCGCGATGACGAGGACGACGAACAGCAGCCCGGGGAAGGCGTACATCACGTCGGTCACCCGGGACACCAGCGTGTCCGCCCAGCCGCCGCGCCAGGCGGCGACCGTGCCCGCCCCCCCCACACCCCGACCGGCAACACCAACGAGGCGCTGACCGGCCTCGTCGTCGCCGACGCCCTCGTCCTCGCCCTGACCACCCTCGACGAGACCCGCGCGGTGGAGCACTCCCACCAGCTGACGGCCCTGCGGGAACAGCTCCTGGCGCAGAAGGAGCCTCGCGGCCGCAGGGCGTGACGGCGCCCGAACCCGGTTGTATCGCGCGTTACAGCCGTGCCGACCGTTACAGCCCGCCCGACCCGATCGCCGGGTCCTGCGCCAACGGCTGTTCCGTCCAGATCACCTTGCCGGTCGTCGTGTACCGCGTGCCCCAGCGCTCGGCGAACTGCGCCACCAGGAACAGCCCGCGGCCGCCCTCGTCCGTCGTGGCCGCACTGCGCAGGTGCGGGGCGGTGCTGCTGCCGTCGGACACCTCGCAGATGAGGGCGCGGTCGCGGATGAGGCGGACGCGGATGGGGCCGGTGGCGTGGCGCAGGGCGTTGGTGACCAGCTCGCTCAGGATCAGCTCGGTCGTGAACGCCTCCTCGGTCAGGCCCCAGGAGTCCAGGGTCCGGGCGGCCGCGGCCCGGACCCGGGCCACGGCGGCCGGATCGTCCGGGACGTCCCAGGTGGCCGCGCGGTCGGCGGCGAGCATCCGGGTCCGGGCGACGACGAGGGCGACGTCGTCGCGCGGCCGCTCCGGCAGCAGGGCCGCGAGGACCGCCTTGCAGGTCTCCTCCGGCGTCCGGCCGTGCGTCGGCGGCGTCGCGGCCAGCGCCCCGCGCAGCAGTTCGAGACCCACGTCGATGTCCCGCCCCTGGTCCTCGACCAGCCCGTCCGTGTACAGGACGAGACCGCTGCCCTCGGGCAGCCGCAGCTCGGTCGCCTGGAAGGGCAGACTGCCGCCCAGGCCGAGCGGCGGCCCGCCGGTGACCGAGGGGAACTCGACGTCGCCGTCGGGGTGGACGACGGCCGGTTCGAGGTGGCCGGCGCGGGCGAGGGTGCACAGCCCGGAGGACGGGTCGTACACGGCGTACAGACAGGTCGCCCCGGTGACCGGCGCGATCTCGCCGTCGCCGCCCTCGTCCTGGTCGATGCGGGCCACCAGCTCGTCGAGGTGGCCGAGGAGTTCGTCGGGCGGGAGGTCGAGCGTCGAGAAGTTGTGGACCGCCGTACGGAGCCGTCCCATCGTCGCCGCCGCGTGCAGCCCGTGCCCCACGACGTCCCCCACGACCAGTGCCACCCGCGCGCCGGGCAACGGGATCACGTCGAACCAGTCCCCGCCGACGCCGCCCTGCGCCGCCTGCGCGGGCAGGTAGCGGTAGGCGACGTCGAGGCCGCTCTGGTCGGGCAGGGCCCGCGGCAGCAGGCTGCGCTGGAGCGTGACCGACAGTGTGTGCTCGCGGGTGTAGCGGCGGGCGTTGTCGATGCTGACGGCGGCCCGTGCGACCAGCTCCTCGGCGAGGGAGACGTCCTCCCGCTCGAACGGCTCGGGCCGGTCGGCCCGCCAGAACGTGGCCATGCCCATGATCACGCCCCGGGCGCGCAGCGGCACCGTCAGCATCGCGTGGATCCCGAACCCCACCAGTCTGCGGGCGTTCTCCGGGTCCTGGACCTGCCAGCCGGAGAAGGCGGGCAGGTCCGCCTCCAGCACCGACTCGCCGGTGCCGAAGCCGAACGCCTGCGGGCTGTCCGGGGCGAAGTGGATCAGCTTGCCGATCGGATAGAGCGGGCTGCCCTCCCGTACGCCCCGGAAGGCGACCCGGCGCATGTCGGTGCGGCCCTCCTTGGGCTCCTCGCCCCGCAGCACCGGATCCGCCAGGTCGACGGAGACGAAGTCGGCGAACCGGGGCACCGCGAAGTCGGCCAGCTCCTGCGAGGTGCGGGTGACGTCGAGGGTGGTGCCGATCTCCAGGCCCGCGTCGTACAGCAGCTTCAGCCGCTCCTGCGCCACGTCCGCCCTGCCGGTCAGCGTCCGCAGCTCGGTGGTGTCCCGCAGCGTCGCCACGCTGCCGGGCGGCCCGCCGTCCCGGTCGGTCGCCCGCTGGCTCACCGCCAGCAGCCGGCCCTGCGCCAGATGCACCTCGTCGGTGGCGTCCCGCCCGGACGTGAACAACCCGACGAGGTCGCTGCCCAGGCCCAGAGCGAGGCACGGCCGCCCCTCCGCGTCCGAACCGAGCCCCAGCAGCCGGCGCGCCTCGTCGTTCGCCAGCGCGAGGCGGCCCTGGCCGTCCAGGATCAGCACGCCCTCGCGTACGGCGTGCAGGACGGCGTCGTGGTGCTCGTACATCCGGGTCATCTCGGCGGGCCCCAGCCCGTGCGTCTGGCGCAGCAGCCGACGGCTGACCAGCGCGGTCCCGCCGGTGGCGAGGGCGAGCGCGGCCGCCGCCGAGGCCAGCAGCATCGGCAGCTGGTGGTCCACGACACCGCCCACGCTGGCCAGCGTCACACCGGCCGCCACCAGTCCGACGACCCGGCCGTCGTCGTCGGTCACGGGGACGACGGCCCGCACGGACGGCCCCAGCGTCCCGGTGTACGTCTCACGTACGGTGCCGCCCGCCACGGCCGGTGCGATGGTGCCGACGAAGTGCTTGCCGATCTGCTCGGGGTTGGGGTGCGTGTACCGGATCCCGTCGGTGTTCATCACGACGAGGAAGTCCACGTCGGTCGCCTCGCGCGCCGCCTCGGCGCGCGGCTGGAGCAGCACGGTCGGATCGGGTTCCGCCAGGGCGTCCACGACACCCGGCGCGTTCGCGAAGGCCTCCGCCACGGCCAGGGACCGGTTGCGGGCCTCCCGCTCGGTGTCGTTGCGCACCTGGAGTACCAGCGCCACCACCGCGGCCACGACGAGGAGCACGACGATCGCCGCCTGCAGCACGAAGACCTGCCGGGCGACGGTACGCGCGCTCACCAGCGAGCGCAGGCGGCCGAGGACTGCGGCCATGCCTCTTTTCTAACACCGTTCGGTGGACCGGGCACGGCTGTTGTCCCGGTTCGGCCCTACGGACGGGTCGGCAGCGGGTGCCCGGCCGGCGGGTGGCCCAGGGTGTGGAAGAACCCGGTCGCCAGGACGAGGCCCTCGCGGGCGATCGACGCGAGGAGGTGTTCGTCGGGGGCATGCTGGAGGCAGCCCGGGTAGGAGTGCGGCAGCCAGAGGGTGGGCAGGCCGAGGACGTCCGTGAACACGGCGTTCGGCAGGGAGCCGCCGATGTTGGGCAGGACGGCGACGGGCCGTCCGGCGACCTGCTCCAGCGTCGTACGGGCCCAGCGCGCCCACGGGTCGTCCAGGGGCGTACGGCTCGCGGCGAAGCTGCCCAGCAGCCGGACGTCGACCATCGGGAACCCGTGCTCGGCGAGGTGCTCGGCGACCGCCTCCGCGGCCTTGCCGACGTCCGTGCCGACGACGTACCGCAGTTGAAGTGCGGCGCGTGCCCGGCCGGGGATCGCGTTGACCGGGCGGTCGACATCGCCCGCGCCAAGGCCGAGGACTTCCAGGGTGTTCCAGGCCCCGTCGGACCTACGGTGAGCACGACCCCACGCGCCCGGCGTCGAGCGCCTCGCGGGCGACGGCCGCTCCGGCGGCCTCCGGCATACGGAGCAGCAGCAGCGCCGCGTCGTCGTGGAGCCGGCCGCCCACATGGGCCAGCAGCTCGTCGTGGAGCGCGGTGACGGTGCGCACCGGCTCCTCGCAGGTGTGCCGCTCCAGCCCTTCGGCGAGCGGGTAGAACTCCCGGTCGTGGTCGCGGGCCTCGGTGACGCCGTCGGTGTAGAGCAGCAGCTGGTCGCCGTCGGCGAAGGGCAGCACCTGGAGTGCGGGCGTCTCGCCCGAGAGGGTGCGCAGCCCGAGCGGCGGCGCCGGACGGTCCGGCTCGACCGGTACGACGACGGAGTCGCGCACCAGCAGCGGCGGCGCGTGCCCGCAGTTGACGACCTCCAGCTGCCCTTCCCGGGGGTACCCGGCGACCACGGCGGTCACGAAGTCGTCGCTGCCCAGGTTGCGGGCCAGGCTCCGCTCGATCCGCGCGACGACGGCGAGCAGATCGGGCTCGTCGTAGGCGGCCTCGCGGAAGACACCCAGCACCAGAGCCGCCGTCCCGACCGCGGGCAGCCCCTTGCCGCGTACGTCGCCGACGATCAGCCGCACTCCGTAGGGAGTGGACACGAGCGCGTAGAGGTCGCCGCCGATCCGGGCCTCCGCCGCGGCGGCGCTGTAGCGGACGGCCACCTGGAACGGGCCGACGGTCGCCGGGACGGGCTGGAGCAGCGCGTGCTGGGCGGCCTCGGCGACGGACCGGACCGCGGCGAGCACCCGTTCGCGGCGCCCGCGCAGCGCGCTGGCCAGGCTCCCCGCCAGCGTGACGGCCAACAGCGCGGCCAGCACGACGGCCAGCTCGCGGCTCTCGACGTCGTCACGGACGCCGAGGACCGCGCCGAGGACGGCGGCGAACAGCCCGAGGCACAGGACTCCGCGCGGGCCGTTGGTGGTCGCGGCGAGCGCGGGTCCGACGGCGAGCAGCGGCAGCCAGGTCATCCCCGAGCCGCAGACGAGTGCGACGAGCACGATGGCGGAGACGATCAGGATGGGCAGTACGGGCGTGGTGGCGACCAGTCGCCTCGGCCAGTGGTCACGACCGTGGTGCGGGGCCTCGCTCATGTCTTCTCGGCTGTCCTCACCTGTGAACAAGGGCATACGCCCGGGAAAAGTCCGTTTTATATAGGAAAACGGCCCGGACCCGGACAGGACAAGGAGAGGGATTTCAGATAGTGAGCGAGGGGTTCACCGATCACATCGTGAGCGAAAGTCCCCTGGTCACACGGCTCGCGGTCGGCAGCAGACGCGCCCTGACCTCCTCCAGACGGGCCCGCGTCTCCTCGATACGGGACCGTCGGTCCGCCCGCAGCGACACGCCCAGCGAGCCCAGGGTGCTGCCGCTGTAGACGGGCACCGCGACACAGACCGTGCCGAGCGTGTACTCCTCGATGTCCGTGACCGCCGGGGCCAGGGGCGAGGAGTCCAGCCGCCGGATCAGCTCCGGAGGGTCGGTGATCGTCCTGGGTGTGAGGTCGGGAAGCGCGTGCCGGGACAGGTAGTCCTTGCGGGCCTCCTCGTCCAGCTCGCGCAGCACGGACTTCCCCAGCGCCGTGGCGTGCCCGGCGTCCTCGAACCCCACCCACAGATCCACCCGGGGCGCGCGCGGACCGTCGACGATCTCGGCGACCCGGATCTCCCCCTCCTCGTAGAACGTGAGGTACGCGGCGGACGACAACTCGTCCCGCAGCGCGGCGAGCGTGGGCCGGACCCGGCTGATCAGCGACTGGGCCCGCCCCGAGCTGTGGAGCGTCTCCAGCCGGTCGCCCAGGATGAACCCGCCGTCGTCGAGCTTGCGCACGTATCCGTCGTGGACCAGCGTCCGCAGCAGGTGGTACGTCGTGGCCAGGGGCAGACCGGTCTCCCGCGCCAGTTGCTTGGCCGGCGCGCCGTTCTGGTGCGCGCTCATCGCCTCCAGCAGACGGAACGCCCGCTGGACGGAGCCGATGAGCGTGGGGCCACTGTCCGCACCCATAGGAACAGCCTGCGCCGGGCGCGCGGCCCGGGCAAGACGGAACCGGCGCGGGCCGGGGCCTGGCCGGCGGATCAGGCCGGCGTCGCGGGGGCCGCCGCGCCCCCTCCCGCACCGCCGTAAGGGCGCGGGGCACCGCCATCGCCCTGCTCACCTGCGTTGATCAAATGCCGTTCCGCGCAGCCGGCTTGGTTCCGCCGGCCGGACAGGGCTACCGCACCCGCGCCACGAGCAGCGCCACGTCGTCGTGGTCGTCGGGATGGCGCAGGCCGTACAGGAGGAGGTCGCAGGTCTCCTCCAGCGGCCTGCGGGGTTCGTCGAGGAAGCCGAGGAGGACGTCGAGGCGGTCGTCGATGGGATGGTGCCGGGTCTCGACGAGGCCGTCGGTGTAGAGGACCAGCAGATCGCCGGGGCCCAGCTCGATCGTGGTGGTCTCGAAGGAGATGCCACCGACACCGAGCGGGCCCCCGGCCGGCAGGTCGAGCAGCCGCGGCGCCCGGCCGGGGCGGGCCAGCGCGGGCGGCATGTGTCCGGCGTTGGCGATGTGGCAGCGCTGGGTGCGCGGGTCGTACACCGCGTACAGACAGGTGACGATGTAGTGCTCCAGATCGCAGGTGATCTTGTCCAGGTGCTGGAGCACGGCGCCGGGATCGAGGTTGAGGTCGGCGTACGCGCAGGTGGCGGTGCGCAGCCGGCCCATGGTGGCGGCGGCGTCGATGCCGTTGCCCATGACGTCGCCGACGACCAGGGCGGTCTCGTCGTCGTCCAGCGGGATCACGTCGTACCAGTCGCCGCCGACCTCGCTGGTGGCCTGCGCGGGCTGGTAGCGGGAGGCGAGTTCCAGACCGGTGTGATGCGGAGGATGGTCGGGGAGCAGGCTGCGCTGGAGGGTGAGCGCGGTGTTGCGCACACTCTGGAACCAGCGGGCGTTGTCGATGGCCACCGCGGCCCGGCTGGCCAGCTCGGCGGCCAGGACGACGTCGTCCTCGTCGAACGGCGCCGGATTACGGGTCCGCTTGAGGTCGAGGGCGCCGAGCACCTCGCCGTGCGCGATCAACGGCACGGCCAGATACGAGTGCACGCCCGCCCGCGCCAGCAGCGACGTGGCCTCCTCGTCCCGGGCGATACGCGGCAGATCCCGCTCGCCGACATGGCGCACCAGCACCGGCCGGGCCGTGTGCACGCACAGGGTGACCAGCCGGTCGCCGTCGTACGCGGCGAGGTCACCGGGCGGGTCGGCGGCACGCAGCGCCACGCTCGGGTAGGCCGACTTGAGGGCCAGGGCGCGGAACAGCTCCGGCCCGTTGTCCGGATTGCGCATACGGCGGCAGGCCAGCGCGGAGTCCAGCACGTCCACGGCGACCACGTCGGCCAGCTCCGGCGTGGCGACCTCCGCCAGCTCGTGCGCCGTCCGCTCCACCTCCAGCGTGGTGCCGACCCGGGTGGAGGCGTCCGCGATCAGGGCCAGCCGGCGCCGGGCCCGATCCGCCTCCGCGGACGCGCGATGCCGCTCGGTGACGTCGACGAACGAGATGGCCGCGCCCAGGACCCGCCCGCCGGGATCCTCCAGCCGGTAGAAGGACAGCGACCAGGCGTGCTCGTTGTCGGGGTCGGCCGGCGGACGACCCACGTGGTACTGGTCCAGCAGCGGTGTGCCGGTCGTGAGCACCTGACGCAGCGCGGACTCGATGGTGTCGATGTCCGGCAGCGGCAGCGTCTCCCGCAGCCGGCGCCCGACGTGTTCCTCGGCAGGGGTGGCGTCGATCCGCTCCAGCGCCGGGTTGACCAGCAGATAGCGCAGGTCCGGGTCGAGCAGGGCGAAGCCGATCGGGGACTGGTTGATCAGCCGCTCGCACAGCGCCAGATCGGTCTCGACGCGCTGGAGCAGGGAGTGGTCGGCGGCGATACCCAGCGCGTAGACGTCACCGAGGTCGTCCAGCAGCCGCATGTTGCGGAACTCCGTCAGCCGGGTGCTGCCGTCCTTGTGCCGCACCGGGAAGGTGCCGGCCCAGCTCCGTCCCGTCTCCAGCACCTCGGTGAACAACTGCACCACGGCCGGCAGCTGGTCGGGGTGGATGAACAGCCGCGCCGCGTGCGTGCCGAGCGCCTCCTGCGCGGTGTAGCCGAAGAGCTCCTCGGCCTGCGGGGTCCAGAACACCACGCGCCCACCCGCGTCGACCACCACCGCCGCCACGCTCAGCACGTCGAGCAGGCCGGTCGGGCGGGGCGGCTCCGGGTCGTACCCGCCTGCCTCGGACTCGAAGGATCCAGCTGTCATCGCAGCTCCTCCTGCGCCGGGCCGGCCGGGCCCGCCGACCTCGACCACGACCGGGTACCACGCCTGGGCCGACCGGCACCTCCATGCTCCCTCCGACCGCCACCGCCCGCCCGCCGGGCACCGGCCCGTGCACATCCGGCGGACAAGCAGGAACATGGTCCTGTGAGGACGGGACCCATGGACGCTGCGTGAGGACCCATGGATGCTGCGCGAGAACGACCTGAGGCGCCCACGTCCGCAGGACCGGGCGCGCTCTTCGACGCGTCCACCGACGCGGCGGCCGTCGTGTCCGGACGCGGTGTCGTCCTCGGCTGGACGCGGTCCGCGGAGGAACTCCTCGGCCGCACGGCGTCCGAGACCGTCGGCACGTCCGCCTCCGACCTGCTGGCCATGCCGGGCGACCCGGTCCGGGTGGCAGGTGTCGCCGAACGCTGCCGGGCCGGCATGGGATGGAGCGGCCTCATCGCCGTACGGCACCGCGACGGCCGCCGGATCGACGTGGACCTGCGGGTCTCGGCGTCCTTCCGGATCGGCGTGGACGAGTGCTTCCTGATCTCCGCGCGGGAGCGACGGCAGCAGTGGGCGGTCGGCCAGTCCGTCCTCGACGGGTTCCTGACCCGCTCACCGGTCGGCATGGCCGTCATGGACACCCAGCTGCGCTACGTCTGGCTCAACGACACCCTGGAACGCTTCGGCGGCGTCCCCCGTGAGCAGCGCCTCGGCCGACGGCTGAGCGAACTGCTGCCCGGGCTGCAGGCCGACACCATCGAGGGCCTGATGGGCAAGGTCCTGGAGACCGGGCTGCCGGTCACCGACTACGAGTACGTCGGCTGGAGCTGGGCCGACCCGCACCGCCAGCACGCCTACTCGACGTCCTTCTTCCCTCTGGTGGACCCCGACAACTCGATCACCGGGGTCTGCTACATGGTCCTGGACGTCACCGAACGATGGAACGCCCGCCAGCTGCTTTCGCTGGTCAGCGAGGCCGGGACCCGGATCGGCACGACGCTGGACGTGCTGTGGACGGCGCAGGAACTCGCCGACTTCGCCGTGCCCCGGTTCGCCGACTTCGTCGTCGTGGACCTGCTGGAGCCGGTGCTCAGCTCCGAGGGACACGGGGCGTGGCTGCCCGACGCCGGGCCGGCGCCCGCCAAGCCGGTGATGCGCCGGGCCGGGATGAGTTCGGTGCGCGAGGGCTGCCCGGAGGCGGTGGCGCGGATCGGGGAGCGGGTGGACTTCGTCCCGCCGCCGCACGGCGCGAACCTGCTCATCGACGGCGGCCCGATCCTCATCCCGGTCCTCGACCCCTCCGACGCGCTGTGGACCGCCGAACAGCCCGCGCGGTCCGCCAGCATCCGCGAGTTCGGACTGCACTCCCTCATCTCCGTACCGATGCGGGCCCGCAACACCGCCCTCGGCCTGGCGACGTTCATCCGCTCCCGCAACCCCGTCTCCTTCCAGCCCGACGACGTCCTCGTCGCCCAGGAGCTGGTCGCCCGCGCCGCGCTGTGCGTCGACAACGCCCGCCGCTACACCCGCGAACACACCGCGGCGGTCACCCTCCAGCGCAGTCTGCTGCCCCAGGCCCTCACGGGCGGTACGGCCCTGGAGGTGGCCTCCTCCTATCTGCCCGCGGACCCGTCCGGCGGGGTCGGCGGCGACTGGTTCGACGTGATCCCGCTGTCCGGCGCCCGGGTGGGCCTGGTCGTCGGAGACGTCGTCGGCCACGGCATCACGGCGGCGGCGACCATGGGCCGGCTGCGCACCGCCGTACAGACCCTCGCCGACATGGAGATGCCGCCCGACGAACTGCTGGCCCACCTCGACGACCTGGTGCTCCGCCTCAGCGAGGAGCAGACCGACGAGGAGGCGACCGAGGCGGCCCGCCAGGGCCGGACCGGCTTCCTCGGCGCGACCTGCCTCTACGCCGTCTACGACCCGGTCACCAGACGCTGCACGATGGCCCGGGCCGGCCACCCGCCGCCGGTCGTCGTCGCGCCCGACGGGCAGGTCTCCTTCCCCGAACCCCCGGCCGGACCGCCGCTCGGGCTGGGCGGGATGGCCTTCGAGGCCGGCGAGATCGAACTCGCCGAGAACAGCCTCCTCGGCCTCTACACCGACGGCCTCGTCGCCGCCGCCGACCGCGACATGGAGCGTGGCATGTCCCGGCTCGGCGACCTGCTGTCCCGGCGGGACTCCGACCTCGACACCCTGTGCTCCTCCGCGGTACGCCAACTCGTGCCCGCCCCACAGCCCGACGACATCGCCCTGCTCCTCACGCGCACCCACGCGCTGGGCGCCGAACACGTCGTCTCCTGGGAGGTGCCCGTCGACCCGGCCGCCGTCGCCGACCTCCGGGGCCGGGCGACCCGCCAGGTCGAGTCCTGGGGCTACACCGAACTCGCCATGACGACCGAACTGATCGTCAGCGAACTGGTCACCAACGCGATCCGCTACGCCGAACCCCCCATCCGCCTACGCCTCATCCGCGACTCCCGCCTCACCTGCGAGGTCGCCGACGCCAGCAGCACCGCGCCCCGGCTCCGCCACGCCCGCAGCATGGACGAGGGCGGCCGGGGCCTGTTCCTGGTGGCCCAGTTGTCCCACCGCTGGGGCGCCCGCTATACGCCGGCCGGCAAGATCATCTGGGCGGAGCAGGAGATCGCCTGAGAGCTCGGTGCCGGCTCGCCGTTCATGAACGCCTGGTGGCTCCCCACGCGGCTCCAGGGGGCGAGGTACGAGATACGGGCGCGGGCTGCCTGTCGGCCTTGTGTCCCCGGGCGGTCCGCCGGCACATCCGGGCGATCGGAATCCCCATCGGCCCGACGACCTGCTGCGGTCGGGGCCCTGCCCGACCTGGCAAACCGGGCCCGGATGTCCGGGCCCGGCTTCCATGACGTGCGACCTCTCCCATGGGGCCGAGATCAGTGTCCCTGCGTCGTCACCACCCGTGCTGCTTCTTCTCGTGACCCGAGTGCTTGGGCTTGCTCGGGTGCTTGGGGTAGTCCGGCTTGACCGGGTACGCCGGCTTGACGGGGTGGGCCGGCTTGATGGGGTACGCCGGCTTGACCGGGTGCGCGGGCTTGACTGGGTACGCCGGCTTGACCGGGTGCGCGGGCTTGACTGGGTACGCCGGCTTGACCGGGTGCGCGGGCTTGATGGGCTTGGCGGGGTAGGCGGGCTTTTCCGGGTAGGCCGGCTTGACCGGGTGGGCGGGCTTTTCCGGGTACGCGGGCTTGACCGGGTAAGCGGGCTTGACCGGCTTGACCGGGTAGGCGGGCTTTTCCGGGTAGGCGGGCTTGACCGGCTTGACCGGGTAGGCGGGCTTTTCCGGGTAG